>NZ_CP033906.1:607606-911410 GCF_003816055.1 Bacillus sp. FJAT-42376 | reverse complement strand
TTTCAGAAGCGTTGACTTCCCCGTTCCGTTCACACCAATCAAACCGATGCGCTGCTTTTCTGATATGGAGAAAGAAAGGTGGTCGAAAAGCACCTTTTCCCCGTATGTTTTATATAAATTTTCAACCGATAACATGCTCATACTAAGATCAACCTTTGGTTTTTATTTGAGCTTCAGCTTGGCAAGCGCATCCGCTAAAGCATTATTGGAAAAATCATCATCATCTTGTTTTTTCATATAGTTGGCGACTTCTTTTTTTGATACTTTATGATTCTTCTCTTTCTTTTTCCGTTCATTAAATGTGGAAAGCTTCTCGCGGTGGCCGCACACACACGTGAAAATTTGGCCTTCTCCTTCTCCGCGGAGCTCAAGACGCTTATGGCATTTTGGACAGCGCGCATTTGTCGTCTTCGAAATGTTTTTCCGGCTGCCGCACTCCCGGTCCTGACAGACAAGCATTTTGCCCTTTTTCCCTTTCACTTCAAGCATCAGCTTGCCGCAATCCGGACATTTTGTTCCCGTCACATTGTCGTGCTTGAATTTTTGCCCGCTGTTCTTTATGTCTGTAACGACCTGACCGGCATACGTCTTCATTTCTGAAATAAACCGGTCCTTCGGAAGCTTGCCTTTCGCAATAGCCGCAAGCTTCTGCTCCCATTCAGCCGTCAGTACGGGAGACTTCAGTTCTTCCGGAACGAGTCCGAGAAGCTGCTTGCCCTTCGATGTGACCGCAATGTCACGGCCCCGCTTCTCAATGACAAATGAGCTGAACAGTTTTTCAATAATATCCGCACGGGTCGCAACAGTTCCAAGACCTCCCGTTTCCCCGATGGTCTTGATTAACTCTTTATTCTCCCCTGCCATAAATTTCGCCGGGTTTTCCATCGCTGAAAGAAGCGTTCCTTCATTAAAGCGTTCAGGCGGTTTTGTTTCTCCAGCCGTCTGAACAAGCTTCGGATTCAAACGGTCTCCTTCTTTTACAAGCGGAACATCTGAAGCAGATTCCTCATCCGCCTCTTTTCCCGCCGCCTCTTTCCAGCCCAGGGAAAGAACACGGTTCCCCTTCGCTGTAAATTCTTCGCCGCCGATTACGGCCGTAATGGACGTTTGTTCATATTCATAAGGATCAGAGAGAACAGCAAGGAACCGTCTCACAATCAGGTCATAAATATTCCGCTCCTGACTTGTAAGCGAAGACAGCAGCGGCGTTTCTTCTGTTGGGATGATTGCATGGTGATCCGAAACCTTCGCGTCATCCACAAACGCCTTGCTGACCTTGATACCTTTTCTCAAAATGGCTGCCGCATAAGGCGCGTACGGTTTAACTTCAACCGCTTTGACACGATCCATCAGCGTCCCGGCCATATCCGATGTCAAATACCTCGAATCGGTACGCGGGTACGTAACAGCCTTATGCTGTTCATAAAGCTTTTGCATAATGGACAATGTCTGTTTCGCCGAGTACTCGAAACGCTTATATGCATCCCTCTGCAGTTCCGTTAAATCATACAGTGCAGGGGCAAAGCTTTTTTTGTTTGTTCTTTTTACTTCCTTTATAACTGCCTCTTCATGCTGAAGCTTTTTCAGCAGGCTGTCGGCCTCGGCTTTGTCGAACATTCTCGTTTCGTTCGTCTTCTTGTGGCGCCATGTCAGCTTCAGGCCATTGTTTGCCGATGCAGAAATGCCGTAAAATGGCTTCGGCTTAAACTGGCTGATTTCCTCTTCCCGTTTGGCAATCATCGCAAGCGTCGGCGTTTGCACACGTCCGCAGGAAAGCTGCGCATTAAACTTCGTCGTCAGCGCGCGGGTAGCGTTGATCCCGACGAACCAATCCGCTTCAGAACGGGCAACGGCTGAATGATAGAGAAACTCATATTCCTTTCCGTCCTTCAGGTTTTTGAATCCCTGGCGAATCGCCTGGTCTGTCACAGAAGAAATCCACAGACGCTTCAGCGGCTTATTCACCTTCGCCTTTTCCAGAATCCAGCGCGCGACAAGCTCCCCTTCACGCCCGGCATCGGTTGCAATGACAATCTCTTTCACGTCTCCCCGGTTCAAAACGGCCTTTACCGCATTAAACTGCCTGCTGCTCTGCTTAATGACCGTCAGCTTTAAACGATCCGGCATAATCGGCAGCTCATTCAAATCCCACGTCTTGAACTTCTGATCATACGCCTCAGGATCCGCAAGTGTCACCAAATGCCCAAGAGCCCACGTCACAATATACTGTCCGCCCTCCAAATAACCATTGCCTTTCCGATCCGCCTTCAGCACCCGCGCAATATCCCTCGCAACAGAAGGCTTTTCAGCCAAAACCACTGTCTTACTCATGTCAACATCCTTTCAAGGCAGAAACCTCCTGCCTTTTTTTCTATATAAATCGCATCCAAGCGTGCGAAAATAACCTTCTTACAGTTTATCAGAAATTGGGGTTGGTGCAAGGAATCGGAGAATCGATACCGGCCAGTGGGGAATGGGTGCGCTTTTCTGGGGGAGGAGAATTGGCTTCTGATTGGATGGCGGGGTCTGGCGGGACCTGGCGGGTGCACTGACCCCCAATACGGTACCGCGGCGGGGGATGGAGCAAAGGATGACGGGGGCGGAGTGAACACTTGTTTTTATGGAGGCGGGGACGGAGGTTTAGTGCTTTAGCTAGGCGGGGGTCAGTGCATGACTCTGACCCCCGGCCCTTTAAAGCAAAAGGGGAACAAGCATTGAGAGCAGTATCACCTGTGCCGCCTGCAGTTTTCGAGGAGGGGGACGGAGGTTTAGTGCTTTAGCTGAGCGGGGGTCAGTGCAAAACATGCATGCACACAAACATCCCCCCGCGCCTGTTGGAGCAGCGGCGATGTTTGTTTACAGAGTCTCATCCTGTGCCTGACCCCAGCTGCTTTAACGCATCGGGGGACAGAGGTCTGCCTTCTTCATCCCATGCGCCGCAACGGTTTGAAGATCCGGTGCCGGAGCTTTAGTCTGATGCAGAAATGCGGGACTGGCACCGTGCCAGTCCCCACATCCTTCACCGCAGCGGGGGACGGAGATCATCCATCCCTATCCCTTGCGCCCCAGCGATTTACAGAGAAGGTGCCAGAGCTTTCACCCTTTATCAGAGAGCGGGTCAGACCCCCGAAACGGTCAATCGCCTCCCCCTCCACCAAAAACGGTCACCCTCCAGACCCCCGCACAATCTCCAGCAGCCCCGTTTCCCCTCAAAAAAAGACCCCTGCTATTTAAGCAAGGGTCCTCCCAAATTATCTCTTCCGGCCATTCCGCAGCCGTTCTTCTTCACTTAGAATATTTCCGCCGAACAATACGTTGCGTTCGAGCTCGATGCCGAGCTTTTTAGCATATTGTTTCAATTCGCGTTCTTCCCGTTCGGTGACGAGGGAGATGACGGTTCCGGCTGCGGTGGAACCGAGTCTGCCGGTGCGGCCGGAGCGGTGAACGAATTGGTCGATGTCTTCCGGGAAGTCGAGGTGGACGACCTGCTGGAGGTTTTGGATGTCAAGGCCTCTTGCGGCGACGTCCGTGGCAATGAGCAGCGGCGTTTCGCCTTTCCGGAATTTTCTTAAGGCTGCTTCACGGTCGGTTTTTCCGCTTTCACTGTGAAGAATGCTGACAGGAACGCGGTCGTAGGCAAGCTTTTCCGCCGCTACATTGACGCTGCCGATGTCTTTCATGAAAGCGAGGGTTTTAACTGGTGCAGCCCGCATGATTTTCTCCAATGCCTTCAGCTTGTCGCGCTGTTCGCTGACAATGTAGAGGTGGCGTACTTCGGCTTTGATGGCCTGTTCACGGTCTACACTGATTTTGACAGGTTCGTTCATCATTTCCGCTGCCAATTCTTCTGTTTTTGCAGAAAGGGTTGCCGAATAAAGGAGAATCTGGCGGTCGCGCTGGGTGCTTTTGATGACTTCGGTGATCGTTTTCAGATGTTCAGGGACGAGCAGCTGATCGCCTTCATCCAGCACAATGGTTTTGACTTCATGCATTTTGAGTTTTTTCATTTTAATCAGCTCGTGGATCTTTCCAGGTGTTCCGCTGATGATATGCGGATTTTTCTTCAGTTTTTCAAGCTGGCGCTTCGGATTGGCGCCTCCGATGAAGGATGCGGTTCTTAGTTCGCTTCCCTTTATCCAATCCTGGATGACGGAATGGATTTGCATCACGAGCTCATGGGAGGATGCGAGGATAACGGCCTGCGGCTGTTTTCCTGCAGCATTCAGCCGTTCAAGGACGGGCAGGAGATAAGCAAGCGTCTTGCCGCTTCCTGTCGGTGATTTCGCTAAAATATCTTTATTTTCCATAACCGGCTGGACCGATTGAACTTGTATCGAGGTCGGGGCTTCAAAAGCAGACTGATTCCATGTTTCCTGGATAAATGGCTGGAATGTTTGTATAAAGACGGTTTCCTGAGACATTCCTTCAACACCTTTTCTCTTAATTTTTTTCAAATGAACATTGTAAATCATAGCATTATTCAATTGGAAAAGCCATGTCCCTATGAGAGATTTGACTGGAAAAACCGGGTGTGCTACATTTACTTACGAACGGTCGTAAGGGAGAGGATATGCATGACTGGTGAAGAGCTGAAACAAAAAGCATTGCTGATTTTTTCTGAGCACGGATATGAGGGGGCTTCCCTTTCGCTTATTGCAGAGGAGGCCGGGATTAAAAAACAATCCATTTACTCTCATTTCAAAAGCAAGGATGAGCTTTTTCTGAAGGCGGCGGAGGATGTATTTCAGCGCGAGCTGGAGCGTGCCATTGCTTATTTAAGCGCCGGCGGGGCAAACTTGAAAAATATGCTCTATCCGTTTCTGACTGATTATATGAAAAAATATGAGGAAGCACCGGAAACACGATTCTGGCTGCGCATGTCGTTTTTCCCGCCAAGTCATTTGTATGAAGATGTCATGGTTCAGGTATATAAACATCTTGATGCGCTGGAAGAGGCGCTGACCGCCCTTTTTAAAGCCTCCCCGATCCAGGTTGACCCCGAGCAGGCGGCGATTGCCTTTCTCGGAGTGCTCGACAGCCTGTTTGTGGAAATGCTTTACGGCGGTAAAGAAAGACAGCTTAAAAGGCTGGATGCTTCATGGAATATTTTCTGGTCCGGTATTACAAGGGAGGAATAAGAGTGAACCGTTATTGGGTATATGTTGTGCTTGCTTCTGTGTTTGAAGTGGCATGGGTAATCGGTTTAAAACACGCAAATGACTGGCTCTCATGGAGCGGAACGGTTGTTGCCATTGCGGTGAGTTTTACCGTGATGATTGTGGCAAGTTCCAAGCTTCCGGTCGGAACGGTCTATGCCGTATTCGTCGGACTTGGGACAGCTGGTACGATTTTGGCGGATATCCTGTTTTTCAGCGAGCCTTTCGACTTGGCGAAAATGATGCTGATTGGCACGCTGCTTGTTGGGGTCATCGGGCTTAAGGCGGTAACAAAAGATCCGGAAGGAGAGACTGGTTAATGGCATGGTTTGTGATTGTCGCTGCAGGATTATTTGAAATGCTGGGCGTTGTCCTTCTGAATAGAGTAGCCAGGAAGCGCAGTGCAGCCAACATCCTTCTGCTGGCTGTATCGTTTATGGCGAGCTTTACTCTTCTTTCCATCGCAATGAAATCACTCCCGATGGGAACGGCTTACGCAATCTGGACAGGGATCGGGGCCGCCGGCGGGGCGGTGCTTGGCATGATTCTGTACGGGGAATCGAAAGACTGGCAGCGGATTTTGTTCATCGCCCTCATTCTGGGTTCAACGATCGGTTTAAAAATCATTGCGTAAGTGACGGTGCAAAAAGGGGCTGGGACATAACTGAAATTATTGTCCCTATGCCGAATATTTTTTTTAAAAAGCATGAAAAACAATAAAACCGAACGATTACGAAACTCTATACCAGAGTTTCAAATAATCGTTCGGTTTTTTTTCGCTATGTTAAAGCATGTTGCTGATTTTTTAAACTCTGTTGATTGAAGCGGAAGGCGTGAGACTCCTGCGGGAGCAGCGGGAAGGTGAGACCCGCAGTCGCAAAGCGGCGAGGAGGCTCGCCACACGCCCCGCTGGTCGCTGAGCGCCTGCAGCGGAAATCAACAGCCAAGTTTAACAGTGCTTGTTTATGAGCCGGAAACCTTTTGTCCCCGCCTCTTTTTATTTTACAAACGGGAATTCAACGATGACGCTTGTACCGATTCCCACTGTACTTTTAAAATGGATGGAGCCTTTGTGCCGTTTGACGATGCTGAAACAGACGGCGAGACCAAGGCCGGTGCCTCTTTCCTTCGTTGAGTAAAAGGGCTCTCCGAGTTTTTCCAGCCGTTCTTTTTCCATGCCGGTTCCATCGTCCTCAATGCGAATTCTCACGTTTTCCTTGCTGCGGGAAAGGCTGATGACAATCTCTCCGCATTCAGGGATAGCTTCTATGGCATTTTTCAGGAGATTAAGGAAGACTTGCTTAATCTGATTTTGATCACAGTAAATGCTGAGCGGCTCTCCGCTGTCATCTTCAAACCGGACCATGACGTTTTTCATGTGGGCCTCTCCTTCAAGGAGAACCATCACGTGATTGAGGATGGACCTTACATTCTCCTGCCTGAACAGGACATCCTGCTTCTTCCCAAGAGCAAGCATTTCGCCGGAGATCAGGTTGATCCTGTCTATTTCTGACATCATGATATCCAAGTGCTGGTCGTCTACTGATCTTGTCGAGGACATGAGCTGGACAAATCCTTTTAATGAGGTAAGCGGATTTCGTATTTCATGCGCGACAGATGCGGCAAGTTCTCCGATCACTGACATCTTTTCGGCAGCAATCATGAGCTCTTCGTTGGCCTTATATTCTGTAATATCCCGGCCAATTCCGAATACCCCCTGTATTTCCCCTTTTATGATGATGGGAAGGAGTGAACACCGTAAAATGCGCTCCTGCTTTAGCCGGTTGCGGACTGTCAGTTCAAACTTTTGAGGAGAACCTGAGAGCACTTGCTGAAAAAGGGCGCTGGCCCGTTCCCATTCAGAAGGAATAATGAATTCCCGGGCATCTCTTCCCTTTATATAAGACTCTTTGCAATTGAGAATCAGTTCCCCCTCCGGATTAAGAGCGGTCAGACTGCCCTTCGTATCCGTCTCAAATACCCCGTCAGGATTATGATGGAATAGGGAGCGGTAATGCTCATTGCTTCTCTCAAGCTCTTTTTCTTTTTGCTCAAGCTTTTCCTTTGAAAGGAAAATTCGTTTTGTCCGCCTGTAAACAAGAATATACAGTCCGATACAGGTCAGCAGAATATAGATCCAGCCCTTATTGCGCTGAAAAAAATCGTATAGATCCAGATCCCTTTTGGCCATCAGCAACGATAGATGGTCTGTGAGAAAAATCCAGAAAATACCGATGATTAAATAGATCAGTGCAATTCGCAAAGCAATTTTTTTGGAGGGTTCCATAATCGTCCACCTAGCAATCAAATATTCTTCTCTCATTGTAACGAAAAGAAATGCGGTTATGTGAAAATTCTTATGGTAAATCATAGAATGCTTCAAAGAGGATGAATTTCCCTTTTGTTTCGGGAAAAATTTATCGGTAAAATGGTATTTGAAAAGATGGGGAAATGGGTACATAGTTTACATGAGCTTTGAGAGCGGGGAGGAATAGAATATGAATGGAATTATCTTATTTGCTGCTGCAGCCTTTCTATTGATGACCTTTCGGCTTGTGACCGTTGTACGGATGAAGAACGCCCCAAGAGGAAACAAACGGATGGCGTGGCTGCTTTACGGCATCGGGATTGGCGCACTTGCCGGAGCCGTGCTCGTTCTGATGAACACGATGCCTGCCTAGATGCCTGCAATAAGAAAAAGGAGCGGATCCCTTGAGTGGGTCCGCTCCTTTTTTACTATTATTTATTTAGCAAATACGTGGTTGCCGATTGTTGTCGTCACTTCTTTTCCATCAAGGAAGCTTGAGCCTGCCTTATCCGGATTATAGAAATAGAGTGCGCCTTTGCTGATGCTGGAATAAGAGATGGCTTCATTTACCGCATCTTTAGACTCCTGGCTTGCCGGATTATTAATCGCTCCGTTGGCTACCGGTGAAAATTGGCCGTTTTCATAGATTACATCTTTGACGTTATCCGGGAATTTGTCGCTTTCCACCCGGTTCATGATTACAGTGGCTACCGCTACTTTTCCTTCATACGATTCGCCTTTTGCTTCCGCTTCTACAAGACGGGCCATTAGATCTTTATCTTCATCTGAAACTGCTTGCTCAGCACCTTTTACATCCACTGCGCCGGCAACAGGAATTTGAAGGGTTTCACCTGTGTAAATCATATTATCGGCACGGCCGTTTGCTTCTTTTAACGCATCAATTGCAACGCCGTATTCTTGTCCGATTTTATAATAAGAGTCACCTTGTTGTACTTTATAATTTTCAGCTGCACTCGCTGTGTTCGTTTGCCCCGCAAATGTAAGAGCTCCTATCGCAAGGCTTGAAACTAATACTAGACCTTTGGCTTTCATATTCGTTTTCCTCCCTTTGTGTTTGCTCCTAAACAACCCTAACAGAAATAAAATATGGTTTCAAAGGATAGGACTTCCCTGTAAAGAGTTTCACAGGGAATCTATCCACTTCTCGCCAATTGACCCATAAGTTTTTTCACTATTTCACACTTATTCGGCTATTTCTGTTGATTTTCGTCTAAAATGCCGATAAAATGTTTACTTAGGTAAATAATAGAGGTGAAAAAATGGAGGATACTAGCAACATTATCCATAATCTTCATCAGGCGGTCCGCTATTTAACAAAGGAATCCAACTCCAGGCTCCAGGAACACGGAATATATAGTTCACAATGGTCTGTTCTATATTGTCTCGACCGGTTCGGACCGATGTCCCAAACTGAAATCTGGCGTTATTTAAATGTGGAAGCTCCTACCGTTACAAGGACGATTGCCAGATTAGAAGAGAGCGGCTGGATTAATAGAGAGCCGGGGGCGGACAAACGGGAGAAGATTGTCAGTCTTACTCCTCTGGCGGATGAAAAGCTTGAACAGATCAAACAGTCTATTAAAGCATTCGAGGAAGAAATGCTCCGGGATTTAAACGAAAATGACCGCCGCACTCTTACTTCCCTTCTCGGGAAAATCGGCAGCTGGAATTAAATCTGCAAGTCATTCTATTAGGAAAAAACCCGTTTCTTCTATAAGATAAAATCATCAAAGGAGGTACAACATGACATCATCTGCAACAAAGGCTCCCATTTGGACGAAGAGCTTTATCAGCAATTTTCTGATCAACTTCTTCATCTTCTTAACGTTCTACGCACTGCTCACTGCTCTTCCTATCTATGTCATTGAAGATTTAAATAGATCAAACACAGAAGCCGGTCTGGTCATTACGGCGTTCATGCTTTCCGCTATCCTTGTCCGGCCTGTATGGGGAAAACTTCTCGAACGGTACGGGAAAAAGCTTTGTCTTATTGTGGGAATGATTGTTTTCATGCTCACCACAGTCGTCTACGTCTGGGTGGATCAGTTCACAGGCCTGCTTGTACTCAGATTTATTCACGGGATTTCATTCAGCCTGATTACAACCGCAACCGGTGCAATTGCTGCGGACATTATACCGAAAGAGCGCCGCGGGGAAGGACTCGGCTACCATGCAATGTCCATGAACCTTGCCGTCGTTTTCGGCCCATTCCTGGCCCTGACCCTTCTTCAGTTCACCACGTTTACTGTGCTGTTCATGATTTTTTCCATCCTGGCAGTTGCAGGCGTTCTGTTCAGCTTTCTTATTAAAATCGAACATGTCAAAGTACCGGCAAGGAAATTCACGGCTTCGGATCTTTTTGAAAAAACCGTCATCCCCATTGCCTTGATTGGCGGACTGGTTGCATTCTCATACTCCGGGATTATTTCATTTATTTCCCTGTATGCAAAAAGCCTTGGCCTTGCCCACACAGCGAGCTACTTTTTCGTCGTGTTCGCCGTGGTCATGCTTTTATCAAGACCGTTCGTCGGGCGGGCATTCGACCGAAGAGGGCCCGCGATTGTCATGATTCCATCCTTCATCATTTTTGCTGCCGGGATGCTCATGCTCAGCTTTACAGACTCCTCATGGATGCTCCTTGCATCAGGCGCGCTGATCGGACTCGGCTATGGTTCACTTGTTCCCTGCTTCCAGACACTGGCTATTCAAAAAGCCCATCCTTCCAGAAGCGGTCATGCAACGTCAACATTCTTTACATTTTTTGATATCGGCATTGCCTTTGGCTCTTATATCCTTGGCATGCTCGCTGCGAATCTCGGGCTTTCAAACCTGTACTTGTATGCATCCGGACTGATTATTGTCACGCTTGTGCTTTTCACTGCCGTGACCCGGAAAAAACAATCGAATTATGTACCGAAAGAACACGTATCGTGAACCTGACTAAAAAGCCAGGTTCAGATAAAACATCATGACCCCCCTCCCCCGGGACGCTGTATAAGCATCCCGGGGGTTTTTTTATGCCATCACAACACTTGCCGGAAAGCAACCGGCCTGCCGCGGAATTTAGCCTGGTTCACACCTTTTCATACTTATCATTAGCTAATTTTCCAAATTTCTGTTAGAATAAAAGTAAGGAAAGTAAGGAATTCCTAGAAAACCAAGAAAACAAGGAGAATGAACATGGAATTTTCTAAACTGAGCTCGAAGGGGCAGATCACGATCCCGAAGCATGTTCGAGAGACGCTTGACCTGCATGAAGGGGAAAGAGTGGCTTTTATTGAAGAAGACGGGCTTGTGATTATGACAAAAGCAGATTTGGAGTCCCTTCATAAGGTTCAGGACATCGTCAGCGACGAAAAATTTAAGCAGCTGATGCGCAAGGCAAAAACTCAATTAGAGGAATAAGAAAGGGGTTCATATCATGAACATTCGAGAAGGCGATTTACCGGGAATCGGGCGGAAATTTGAAGCGGTAACGAGGAACAATGACAAAATTGTTGTCATCATTCATGATGACGGGCGGCGTGAAATGTATCATTATGATGATGATGATCACGAAGAAAGCATCTCCAATATCACAATGAATGATGCAGAAGCAAGGCAGATTGCAGCGATCCTCGGCGGGATGACATACAAGCCAAAAGCGATGGAAAACATTGAGCTTGCGTTCGATGATTTGATTATCGAATGGTTTAAAGTAGAGCCGGGAGCAGCTGCTGTCAATCAGTCCATCGGGGATATCGACGTCCGCAGCAACTATGGAATCACCATCATCGCCATTATTAAAAAGAACCAGTCTAAACAGCTGACACCCGGACCGGATTCCATCATTGAAGCAGGAGATACACTCGTAATCTCCGGAGAAAGAAAGGATTTGAAAAATATCATTAAGGATTTGCTATCGAATAAGGGGGGATAAGTATAGATGGATCATCTAATTTTTGAAGTAGGAACCGCATTATTATTAGTAGCTCTCGCCGCGATTTTGGCAGGTAAGCTGAATTTCTCCATTATCCCGTTTCTCATTGTCATCGGGATGCTTGTCGGACCTCATGCTCCTGTCATCGGCATTATCAACCTGAGGTTCATAGAGAGCGCCGAGTTTATTGATTTTCTCGGCAGGATCGGAATTCTGTTTCTGCTCTTTTATCTTGGCCTTGAATTCTCTGTCGGAAAACTCATAAAATCAGGAAAATCCATTGTTGTCGGCGGAAGCATCTATATAGGCATCAACTTCGCTCTTGGATTCCTTTATGCTCTTATTATGGGCTTTCCGATATTAGAAGTCTTGATCATCGCTGGAATCATTACGATCTCGTCAAGTGCGATTGTAGCAAAAGTACTTGTAGATCTCCGGCGTACCGGGAATAAAGAAACCGAACTGATCCTGGGCATTATCATGTTTGAGGACATCTTTTTGGCAGTCTACCTCTCCGTTGTCTCCGGCTTGATTTTGGGAGACTCCACGTCAATCGGCGGAACCATCCTGTCCGTTCTGATTGCCCTTGGCTATATGCTGGCTTTCTTCATTATTGCAAGAAAAGCCACACCTCTTTTAAACAAATTACTCAACATCTCGTCTGATGAAATTTTTATCATCGTCGTGTTTGCGGCTCTCTTCTTCATAGCCGGATTTTCAGAAACCATCCATGTGGCGGAAGCCATTGGTGCCCTGCTGCTCGGACTCGTTTTTTCTGAAACGGATCAGGGTGAACGGATCGAACATCTCGTTGTCCCATTCCGTGATTTTTTCGGCGCCATCTTCTTTTTCAGCTTCGGGTTGAGTATTGATCCATTCACCCTTGGAGGTGCTGTATGGCTGGCACTTGGAGCTGTCGCGATTACCATTATCGGGAACTTCGTTGCCGGGATGATTGCCGGAAGAAGAGCGGGTTTGTCACACAAAGCGTCCGCCAATATCGGACTGACCATTGTATCCCGCGGGGAATTTTCCATCATTATGGCGAATCTGGGCCTTTCAGGCGGACTCATGGCTGTGCTCCAGCCCTTTTCAGCCCTCTATGTGCTCATCCTCGCCATCCTTGGACCATTGCTCACAAAGGAATCCAAGCATATCTACAACGCGCTGAACAAGGTTTTCAAATGGAAGCAGCCGAAGGAAAAAGTGAAAGTAAAAGAAACACCCCTTCCGTAAAGAAGCGAAAAGCCCAAGATACCCTTGGGCTTTTTATTTATGGAGTCAATTTGCCGTTTCCAGCTGAAGCTGCTTTTCGGCAAGTTTCCTGTATAATGCATGATCGTTCAGTAATTCTTCGTGTGTCCCCTGCCCAGTCAGTTTTCCGTTTTCCAGGACTAAAATCTGATCTGCATCCACGACTGTGGATAACCTGTGGGCAATGACAAAAGTAGTCCGGCCCTTCATCAGGTTTTTCAGCGCGTGCTGAACGAGAACCTCTGATGCGCTGTCCAGATTGGACGTTGCTTCATCAAGCAGGAGCAGCGACGGATTTTTTAATATCGCTCTTGCGATGGCAATTCGCTGCCTTTGCCCGCCCGAAAGCTTCACTCCCCGCTCTCCAACTTCCGTTTCATACCCATCCGGCATTTTCTCAATAAACTCTGCGGCATTGGCAAGCCGTGCCGCATTTTCCACTTCCGAATCCGCCATTTCCCGCTCTATGCCGTAGCAGATATTATCCCTGATCGATCCCGACATAATCGGGCTATCCTGAGACACATAGCCGATCTGCTTCCTCCAGCTGCGCAGGTCTAGCGTGCTGATATCCTGCCCCCCGATTTTCACCGAACCTGACACCGGTTTGTAAAAGCGTTCAATCAGTGAAAATATCGTTGTTTTCCCGCCGCCGCTCGGTCCGACAAGGGCAATCGTCTTACTTGGTGCAATGGTAAACGAAAGATCGGTCAAGATCGGTTTATCCTCCGAATAACTGAAGTGAACGTTCTCAAACTGCATGACTTTATTCACCACAACCGCTTCTGAAGATCCCTTATCTTCTGTGTTCAGACTGAACAATTCATGAATCCGGTCTGTCGCCCCCATCGCTTTTTGAAAGGCCGTAAAAAACGAAGCAAGCTGGGTGAATGGAACGATGATCTGAAAAACGTAGATGATGATGGCAACCAATGTACCCGCACTTAAGCTTCCTGTCGCTACCCTCACTCCTCCATAGCCGATCAGGATGACAAGAATGACCATCATAATCGTTGTCATGAACGGACTGACCACTGCCTGGATTTTCGCTTCACGAAGGCCCAGTCTGAACAAATGCCCAATTCCGTTTCTGCCCTTTTCTTCTTCGATCTCTTCTCCGCTATAAGCCTTCACGAGTCGGACCTCGCCAAGAACCCGTCCAAGATCACCGCTGAAAGAGGCCATTCCATCTTGCGTTTCCTTCGAAATCTTATACATTTTCCTGCCTATTGGCCACAGGATAAGCATGGATAATGGAATAACGGCAAGCATGATGGCGGTCATTTTCCAGTCGAGCATAAAGAGGATGATAACCGAACCGGCAATGGCAATGATTCCGGATACAAATGTAACAAGATGGCTGGTAATCAGCGTTTTAATCGTATTTGTATCCTGCGTAACCCGGCTCATCGTTTCCCCGGACTGATGCTGGTCAAAATAAGGAACAGGCAGCCTTAGAATTTGTCCCCAGAGCTGCTCCCGGATTCCTTTTACAATCACCTCACCAATATACATGAGCATATAATAGGAAAATCCTGCTCCAATGGATTGCAGCACAAATGCACCAATCAGAAGGAAAACCATCCCCGAGCTTAATGCAGCAGCCCCTGCCTGATCGACCAGCTGCTTTGTAAAGATTGGCACAATCAAACCGGCCCCTGTTTCCAGCAGGCTTAAAATTAATACGGCAGCAATCATCCACGTGGCGGGTTTATGTTTTTTCAGCAGGCCAATAAATGCGGACAGCTGCTGTTTATCTGCTTGCTTCCCTTGTTCAGACATGATTGTCCTCCCCCTTCACTCTGTAATAATGTTCAAAAGCCTGTTCAATCAACTTCTCTTCCTGCCTTGTAAAGGGAGAAACGGAAAACATGGACTGTTCTGCCCCCTCCGCTAAACGCTCCCAGTCAAGGTCCAAAGAATTCATGTCAGTCAGCATGTCCTGTTCCCCCAGTATTCCGGCAAGCATATTCAGGCATTCACCAGCAAGACGCTGAACCTCTGATGATTCAGGATTCCGGGTCTTCAGCGCATCCTTCATCTCCTGGAAAAGCAAAGCGGTCTTCTTATGGAGATCCAGCCATTCTTCCCCCGTAATATCCCCTACCCGCTTCGCATATTTTTCAGGTAAATTTTCTTTAATCCAGTCCAAATGCTCCTCTTCATTTTGAATGCTGTCGATTACAAACGAGAGAATCTGCAGGTTCGGCCGCTTTTCTGTCTCGAGAACGCCAATCGCATGATCCAAAGAGAGAATAACCCGGTTTATATGATTCTGCTTTTGCAGCATTAGCTCCTTTTGCATAGTAAGCGAGGACGTTAAATCCCCATCAGCCGCTGCCAGCAGTTCCCGGATCTGCCCGAGACTGAAATCCAGGAACTTAAGCGAAAGAATTTGCTGAAGCACAATTAAATCATCATCCTTGTAATACCTCCGCCCCGATTCGCTGACGAAGCTTGGCTTGAGCATTTCCTGCTGATCATAATAGCGGAGTGTCCGGACGGTTACGCCGGTCTTTTTTGCAAATTGTCCAATCGTATATAAGGCTTCACTCATTGGCACACCCTCCCATAAACTCATTATATAACCTGACGTAACGTCAGAATCAAGTCTCATCCGGATAAAAATGGTATACTATTTACGAGGTGATAAAACATGGCGAAAAGCAAAGCCAGGAAACAGAGAGAGCACAACATACGCAGCGGCGGGTCCGACCCGGCAGCATGGAGAGGCGCAGCCCCTGATTACAGCATGCACGAACGCAAAACCATGACGAAACAGGAAAAACGGAAAAAAGAATACGAAAAACATAAAAAGCGATCCCTTCACGGTACTGGTGACGAAGGAATCGCTTTTTTATTTTGCCTCGCGGGCGCGCGGCTGCGTATTTTGCCGAAACGAGTCGCTTGGCCCGTATTCAGGGTCAAGTCCATTATCTTGTGTAAATATTCATACCATGTTTTCAACCTTATAAAATAGATAGGGCATTTTTTTATAGAGGAAGAGAACTTAGTTCTCTTTCACGTCGTACATGTACTTTCGATCTCCAGGGTCGAGGGATTTTTCATAGTCCATCAAGACAGCTCCGATCAGACGAAAAGCAGACTGGGTGTTGGGGAAGATTCGAATGACGCGCTCTCTTCTTCTGATTTCAGCATTCAGGCGTTCCAGGTTATTGGTGGTCCGCAGCTTTTTTTGGAAGCCCAGAGGTTCATTCATAAATTGGATGGCATCCTCAAAACCATCGTCCAACAGTGTCAGCACCGTTTCATATCCGCGCTCTCCATCATAGGTGTGCATAAACTCCTCTTTTAAAGCTCTTGCGTCTTCTGGTTTCGCGGCATCAAAAATACGGAGGAGGGCGTGTTTTAATTCTTCTGCCTGTTTCTTCGGCATGCGGTCAAACAGGTTCTTTTTAAAGTGAAACGTGCATCTCTGCCAGCTTGTTCCGACAAAGGATTCCTGAATGGCTGCCTTCAAGCCCTTATGGGCGTCCGAAATCATCAGTTTGGGAGACTGAAATCCCCTAGATTTAAGGTGGCTAAAGAATTGGGTCCAGCCTTCTTTGGATTCGGAATGATTGACAGCCAGCCCAATGACTTCCCGTTTAAGCTGAGAGTTGACCCCAACGGCCACATAAACTGCTTTTGAAACCACACGCTGATGTTCGCGGACCTTAATATACAAAGCATCCACAAACACATACTTGTAGTACATGACATTCAGAGGGCGGCTAGCCCACTCGTTCACAATGGGATCAAGTTTTTTGGTGATGGAGGAGACAAGGGACTTGGACACACTTTCCCCGCAAAGCTGTTCCATAATCTTCGTCACTTTGCGAGTTGAAACGCCGTTGACGACCATTTCCATCATAGACAGGACGAGGGCTTGGTCAGCCCGCTTATATTTCTCGAACACAGAGGTGGAAAACTCACCGTTTCGGGTACGGGGAACCTTCAGGTTAATCTTTCCGATAGAAACAAGAAAGTCTCGTTCATAATAGCCGTTCCGGTAGTCAGTCCTGCCACTCGTTCTTTCATAAGCATCCGCGTTCAGGTGCTCATCCCGTTCGCTTTCCATCACTTGATTCAGAATCAAAACAAGTGATGATTTCACGACAGCTTCCAGATTAGAATTCAAGAGGTGGTCTTTTAAGTCCTCCACATTTAGGGTAAGATTAATTTGGGTCATATTCATCCTCCATTACATTTTTTCTTGGTCGAAAACATTGTAACATGAGGGTGATATGACCCTTTTTCTATTTACACAATTATATGGACTCTATCGTATTCAGGTGAACTTGGCCCGTTTTCCGCTGAAGTTGGCCCGCATTTTGCTGAACCTGGCCCGTATTTCGCTGAACCTGGCCCGCATTTTGCTGAACTTGGCCCGTTTTTCGCTGAACCTGGCTCGTATTTCGCTGAACCTGGCCCGTATTTTGCTGAACCTGGCCCGTTTTTCGCTGAACCTGGCCCGTATTCCGGTGAACCTGGCCCGTATCTCGCTGAACCTGGCCCATATCTCGGTGAACCTGGCCCGTATTTCGGTGAACTTGGCCCGTATTCCGTTGAACCCGACCTGGATAGGTTTTTTTTTGCGATAAATTCAGATTTCGCGCAAATAATTGGAATTTTATGCAAATATTCCAGATGTTGTGCAATAAATCGGAATCTTGTTTAAATAAATCCAAATCTTGTGCAATAAATCAGAATTTTGTTCAAATAAATTCAAATCTTGTGCAATAAATCAGAATTTTGTTCAAATAAATTCAAATCTTGTGCAATAAATCGGAAATTTTTTAAAATAAACCCAAATCTTGTGCAATTAATCCGGATCTTGTGTAGATAAATGCCCTATCTAATTTATACGGTTGAAATTAGTATTGAGTTTTTACACAAAATAATGGACATGACCCTGGGTTGATGACAAATTAGGGTACGCAACCATCTTTTAGTAAGCTTTTCCACTCGACGCATCCTCATCGCTATCCGAATCATCCGTGCTGCATTCCGATAAATGCCACCCGAAGTCCACTTCCTTACTCCATAAAAAAAGCCAATCCCCCTATTGGGGTCATTGGCCGGTTTGGTTCTGATCCTGTTCGATCCAATCTTGGGACCAGTTTTCGATTTCTTTGAGTATAGGTTCGAGCGCCAAGCCTTTCGCTGTAAGCGAGTATTCGATGCGCACAGGGGATTCAGGGATGATGTTACGTGTTACGACGCCATTTTGTTCAAGGTCTTTCAGTCTGTCTGAAAGGACTCTTCCGCTGATGGCGGTCGCAGATTCAAGGACGCTGAATCGTTTCGGACCATCCAGCAGCTGATGGATGATCAGACCCGTCCATCGTTTTCCGAGCATGTTGATGGCTTGCTCAAACCGCGGGCATATGTTTGATTGTTCCATTTATCCTCACTCCTGTTTTTATTATACCTCATGATTACTTAAAATAAAAAAGTTACAATTTACAATCGACTTCCTTGACACTACAAACTATTCATTATATATTTACTTACATAAAGTAACTTATTAATTATTTGTAACAAAAAAAGGAGGCATCCCCTTGAAGTTTCAGCAGCATCCAAACACCTATGTAAGCAGCGTTACCCTTTTGACTGGCAGCCTGCAGCGGGCAGTGGAATTTTATACATCGATTATCGGCCTGGCTATTCTGCAAAAAACGGATGAATCTGCCACATTCACGGCAGATGGCTCTCATCCGATCCTAACCGTGAAACTTCAGAAATACATTTTGCCAAAAGAACCCCGCCGGACCGGTCTTTATCATTTCGCCATTCTCCTTCCATCCAGAAAGGAATTATCTGCGTTCCTGCACCACCTTCTAGGGTCCGGATATCCGATTCAGGGCGCTTCTGACCATCTTGTCAGCGAAGCGATATATTTTGCAGATCCGGACGGAAACGGAATTGAAGTGTATGCGGATCGTTCGGATGAAAAGTGGAACTGGACAAACGGACAGGTGGAGATGGCGACCGATCCGCTTCAGGCTGAAAACCTGCTTGCCGAAAGCTCAGCTGACGATTGGAGGGGTATCCCAGCCGGCACCGTCATGGGCCACATTCATCTGCATGTCTCAGACCTAGCCCAGGCAGAAACCTTTTACACGGAAGGCCTCGGTTTTGAAGTCGTCACGAAATACGGCAATCAGGCCCTTTTCCTTTCGACAGGGGGATACCATCACCATATTGGTCTGAATACCTGGAATGGCACCAGTGCTCCCGCTCCCTCTGAAAACAGCGTCAGAATGGCCTCTTACTCCATCGTTTATCCCAGCGGGGAAGAACGGCGGAAGGCAGCTGAAAGATTGGAAAAACTGGGCACAGAAACAATCTTCAAAGACGGTGCTCTGATTACAGCAGACCCTTCCGGAAATTGGATTCATCTGCTCGTATAAAAAGGGCAGGCTATGTTTATAAAAACCTATTCAGAAAAGAGGAAAACATATGGGATTTTTCGATAAAGTATTTGGGAGCAATGAACAGGCAGGAAGTACGGGAAAGAAGGATTTTCAAACAGCTATCGAAGAAAGACGCTCCTTTTATGATATCAGCAAGGACATCGTTGTTCCGGATGAACGCATCAGAGAAGTGGTGGAGCATGCTGTAAAACATACTCCCTCTGCCTTTAATTCCCAAAGTGCAAGAGTGGTGATTTTAGTTGGAGAGCAGCATGAAAAGCTCTGGAATTTCACATCGGACGCTCTCCGTAAAATCGTTCCGGCTGATCAATTCGGACCGACTGAGGAAAAAATGAACTCATTCAGCAGCGGATACGGAACGGTTCTTTTCTTTGAGGATCAAGCTGTAGTCGAATCTCTTCAGCAGCAATTCGCCTTATATCGCGAAAACTTCCCGATCTGGTCCCAGCAGTCTTCCGGAATGCTTCAATACGTTGTATGGACAGCTCTTGAGCTTGAAGGCTTCGGCGCTTCCCTTCAGCATTACAACCCGCTTGCGGATGAAGACATTCAAAGGGAATGGCATATTCCGGCCAGCTGGAAGCTGATTGCCCAAATGCCGTTCGGAAAACCGGTAACCCCTCCGGGACCGAAGGAATACAAGCCGCTTGAAGAACGCGTAAAATTTCATAAGTAAGCAAAGAGAAACGATTGAATTCAAAACCCCCTGAACGCTTTGTTTTGAGCATTCAGGGGGTTTTGATTTTTACATAGATAGTTTAATGGGTCATGCTGTGACTCCCGCGCGAGGTGAAATCGCTTTATATTCCGTATGTATTCCCGCCGTTCACCGATAAACTTTGTCCGGTGATAAAAGAAGACTCCTCAGAAGCGAGATACACGGCCGTATTGGCTGCATCCTCAGGCACGCCCATCCTTTTTAACGGGATGCTCAACCGGTATTGTTCAATGGCATCTCCCGAAACATCTGCATGCCGCTCGACAGGAATAAACCCTGGGTTAAGCAGATTGACACGGATCCCATGCTCCCCGAATTCACTTGCCCATGAGCGCGTCATGCCAAGCATTGCGGATTTGGCTGTGACATAATTGGAAAAGTGGCCGTTGCCCATCTGCACAACCTCACTTCCGATATTGATGACCGATCCTTTTTTCTGCGCCTTCATGGAAGGCAGACAGGCTTTCATCAGGAGAAAAGGAGCTTTCACAAAAAAGTTCAGCTGATCCTCATAGTCCTTCCAATTAAGCTCTTCCATGGAAAGTTCCGGCTGCGGACCCGTTGCATTGTTGACAAGGATGCTTACCTTCCGTCCGGAAACCGCTTCAGCCTTTTGCAGCAATTCGAGAACGGCTGCTTCGTCTGTCACATCCGCCCGAATTGCAGCTGCCATGCCGCCTTTTGAAATAATCCCATCCACTACTTCCTGCGCCTTTGCTTCATTGTACATATAGTTGACGGCAACAAAGGCGCCTTCTCTGCCCAGCGCCCTGCATATCGCCGCACCTAACCCGCGTGAACCGCCGGTTACGACCGCCAGCTGATCTTTTAGTCTCATTCTTATCGCCTCCTTTTTTATTATATCAGCAAAAAATCAGAACTTTCTTTGTGATGGAAAAAACAGTGTGATACTCTGATACATGAAGACTTCTGAAAGAAGGGAACCCGGTGAAAAACGCTCGCATTTATTTTATCCTCGTCGGCATTATGATGCTCTGGGGGTTTAATGTTCCTCTGCTCAAGATCATCGTTGGAACATTTACTCCCGTAACCATCACAGCGCTGAGAATTTTCACAGCCAGTATTTGTGTTTTTATTATTCTTGCCTTTTTAAAATTGCTTCGGCTGCCGACTTTTCGGGAAACCGTTCTGATTGTGTGCTGCGGTCTGCTGAACGTGGTCGCCCACCATTATTTTCTGTCTGTCGGCCTTTCACTGACAAGCTCCACAAACGGAGGCCTCATTTTGGGACTCGGTCCTATACTTGTCGCTGTTTTATCGATTATTTTCCTGAATAAACGGCTGACCTTCATCCGGCTGGCCGGATTTATCCTCGGGCTTGCCGGTGTATCCTTTACGGTCCTTGCCGGAGGCGGAATGAGTGCTGTGAATGCGGGAGACATCTCCATTTTCTTCTCTATTCTGACCCAGGCATGCAGCTTCGTCATCATCAATAAGTTCTGTAAAACCATTGATCCCCGGCTGCTTACCGGTTATATGCTGCTTTTCGGTTCCGTCATGCTGTTCATCATCAGCCTGATTACTGAAAAAAATGGCCTTTCTTCGCTGGCAAACGGAAGTCCGAGAGTCTGGACAGCGTTCTTCCTGTCGGCCGTATTTGCCACAGCGATCGGACATATGACCTATAATTTTGCCATCGCCCGTGTTGGTGCTGCGGAATCGGCGATCTTTATGAACCTGAATACATTGTTTGCGCTGGCAGGATCGGTCCTGATCCTGAATGAAACGGTTCATGCCTCTCACCTGATTGGTCTCGTTCTGATTATTTCAGGCGTGATTCTCGGCTCTGGAGCCTATGAAGATATGCGTATGAGACTGCGCCGGAAACATGGCTATGATTCAGTGAGGTAAAGCAGATGTTTTGAACGGATAGCAGGCAGACATTATGATTAACACATGGACTAAATTTTGAGGAGGTTTTTAGAATGGGTGAATCGCTACAAGGCAAAACAGCGCTCATTACAGGGGCAGGACGCGGAATCGGCCGTGCCGCCGCTCTTCATCTTGCGAAGGAAGGCGTGAATGTCGGACTTCTTGCAAGAACAGAGGAGCATGTAAAACAAGTGGCGGAAGAAGCAGAAGCGCTGGGAGTTAAAGCCTATTATGCAACAGCAGACGTGGCAGACCATGAGCAAGTGAAAAAGGCTGTCGCAGAACTGGAATCAAGCCTCGGTTCCGTGGACATTCTCATCAATAACGCAGGCATCGCTAAATTCGGCGGCTTCCTTGAGCTGGATCCGGCAGACTGGGAGCAAATCATTCAAGTGAATTTGATGGGAGCTTACTACGTGACCCATGCTGTGCTTCCCGGAATGGTGGAACGAAAAGCAGGCGACATTATTAACGTCTCCTCCACAGCCGGCCAAAAAGGTGCGCCTGTAACAAGTGCTTACAGCGCCTCCAAATTCGGACTGCTCGGACTGACAGAATCTCTTGCCATGGAGGTCCGCAAGCATAATATAAGGGTATCCGCCCTTACCCCGAGCACCGTGGCGACGGATTTAGCTATTGAAAACAAGCTGACGGACGGAAACCCCGATTCCGTCATGCAGGCGGAAGACATCGCTGAATTCATGGTGGCTCAGCTCAAGTTAAACAAACGGACGTTTATTAAATCGGCTGGCCTGTGGTCAACGAATCCTTAAAACGCAGCTATAGCGGCTCCCTTACAAGGGGGCTGTTTTTTTATTGAATGACAAAGCTCTTTCAAGCAATCCTTGCTTCACAGACGGCCATTCCTCACTAATGATGGAATACAGCACGGCGTTCCGGACATACCCGTTCTCAAGAATCCTCTCATTCCGAAGCACCCCTTCCTTAACCGCCCCAAGCCTTTCAATCGCTCTTTGCGACGTTACGTTCCGTTCATCGGTTTTTATCTGCACCCTTAAAAGCTGCAGCACTTCAAAACAATAGGTAAGCAGCAGGAATTTGCACTCTGAGTTGACGAATGTCCGGGTGAATTTCTTTGCATTCCGTTTTTCAGTCCGCCATTCTTTTTGGGAACAGCTGATGCAATTCGTTTAATTGCTCTCCGCTAAATTGTTCGATCATTCTATATCCCAACACGCTATCCCTTTATCTTATTCGCATTATTTACTGTTATTTGACAAGACCTCCTTAAAACCTCCTTCATTCATCAGGAAATTTTCCACCATCTATTCATTTCTTAACAAGGCTGTAGTCTATTATTCTCATCATCTTTTTCAAACCCTCTCTCCCTCCTCCTAAAGTCATGTTTTCTTAATGCTATCGTATGTTAACAAATTCCTTTTACAGCATAATCTTTTTTCTGAATCCTCTTTCAATCCCTTCATGATGGGCAACAAGAAGGGATAAATTACATCTTTTTTAAACCTATTATTACTAAATGAAATGTTTTTGTAACATAAATAGAAACTGTTTGAAACAGATCTGTCATATTAATCTAGTAATATTAGCCATCATATACATAAAGGGGACTAGGACTTTTGAAGAAGTTTATTTTGACAGTCAGTGCAGTTTTGTTCTTGTCGTTTGGATTCTCAGCCAATGCCTTCGCAGCTACATACACAGTTAAATCCGGGGATACTCTATGGAAAATTGCTCAGAAGCATAAAGTTACTGTGAACCAGATCAAATCCTGGAACAAATTGAAAACAGACGTTATTAAAGCAAATCAAAAGTTGACCATTTCACCGTCTACCTCCAAGAAAAAAGCACCTGCTAAAGCAGCCGCTCCACAAGGGGCATATAAAACCTACACTGTCACAGCCACTGCCTATACAGCGAGCTGCAGAGGATGCAGCGGAATTACAGCGACAGGCATTAACTTAAAAAAGAATCCCGGGGCAAAAGTCATTTCTGTTGACCCAAGAGTCATTCCGCTAGGTTCAAAAGTATATGTGCCAGGGTACGGCACAGCGATTGCTGCTGACAAGGGCAGCGCCATCAAACGCGGAAAAATCGATGTTTTCTTCGCCTCCAAAAGCACAGCCCTTAAGTGGGGATCAAAAAAAGTAACGATTAAAGTTTATAAAAAATAAATAGCGCACCTGCTTCAAAGAAAATAATCGAAGTGAAAACCCCCGGTCAGCATACCGGGGGTTTTCTTTGTAAAAATGGGTCGATCTAAAGGAATGGGTTAGGCGGCGAGCACCGACCGCCCAGGAAAAGCGAAGCAGCATGCTGCAGATACAGCCAAAGGGGGAAGCTTTAAAAACAGACTTACTGGAACACCCGCACTTTTTCCCCACTTATTCCAAGTAACCCTTCGCCTTCAGAGAAATTCTGACTTCTGTTCCCTTTCCCGGCAGGCTTGAGTACACCGTCTTTCCTCCCATCGCATCAATAATCCCGAGAGAAACCATCGTTCCAAGACCTGTCCCTTTTTCTTTTGTTGTGTAGTAGAGACTTCCGATTTTAGCGAGCTGCTCCTTCGTCATTCCTGAGCCTGTATCGGCAATTTTAATTTCTGCCTCCCTGCCGAAGGCAATCATTGATACATGGACATTCCCGCCCTCAGGTGTCGCTTCAATGGCATTTTTGATAAGATTGATCATTGCCTGGCAAAGCTGGTTCCGGTCTGTTTCAAGAAGGATTTCCGCCTCTGTCTGGCAGGTTAAGTGGACACCGTCTTTTGTTGCGAGCGGATTCAGCAGCTGGACAACATCTTCCAAAAATCCCCCAAGCTCAAACTGTTCCAGTTTCTCAAGCTGCGGTTTGGCAAAGTTCAAATACTCGCTGATGATGGATTCCGCACGCTCCAGTTCACTTAAAACAAGGGGGATATAGGGGAATTGTGTTTTTGGGTGATCCGCCTGCATGAGCTGCAAAAATCCCTTCACAACGGTGAGCGGATTTCTTACTTCATGGGCAATGGAGGCAGCCATTTCTCCAAGGGTATTCAGTTTTTCTGACCGGAACACCTCTTCCTGCAGCCGGGACCGTTCCAGGCTTGCCTCGTGAAGAAGAGCCGCAAATACGGAAGCCGCGATTTGAATCAATCCAAAGGCCGCCAAGACATAAATCATTTTCCTTTGAAGCACCGGATTATCTGTATGGAAATGAAGATAGAGGGAGAGCACAGAAAACTGGAACAGCACCGGCCATACTGCCGCAAAGAACACCCAGCCCGTCTTCTTTCCCTTTGTTTCAGAGCGCCTGAACCTGGCTGCTATAAGAAATATGCTGAATGCCGAAAGAAGGACTGCTGTCATGCCATAAATGATGGCATCTCCCCCCAGGAAAAAGCGGGTCACGAGGATTATACCGAGTGCCGTCATTCCTCCCCGCACCCCTCCGTAAAGGACAGCAAGCAGCAGAGGCACATAGCGCAGGTCCCAGTACAAACCAAAAATTTTATAGGCAAACACCATGCAAATCGTAGCCGTGATGCCGTACACCGCGCCAATCAGGTAAGACGGACGTCCGATTGGAATAGGCCGGTGGGAGATAAACAAACTGTGAACAAGGATCGGAGCAAGGACAATCAGAACGTGAAGAAGCAATTTTTCTACGATCATTTCATTACCCCTCAGGTTTTTTTAAAGTAAATACGACAGCCCCTTCCCTTTCACCTCTTTTTCAGTTGGGATTTTTTAGCATCCCCTCATACATGCACCCCTCCCGTCATTCCGCGTATGGTAATACATAAGCCTCATGCTGCGGAGTGATGCGAATATGTACCGGCAGAGACAGAAGCCTTTTTACAATAAGGAACTTTCTGAGTTCCTCCTTCATATGTGTGTATATTCATACCGCCAGTTTTTAAGCAACGGGCCGGTTGACCCTGTTCCGGGTTTTAAGCTGGTCAAAGCTTTCAAATCGAGTGCAAACGGTGTGATGGAATGGTTCGGATTTATCCTTGAATCAGAAGATGCAGTGGTCATTGCATTCAGGGGCACACAATCGGACGCAGACTGGATTGCCGATGCCACCATCCGCCAGACCCCCTATCCATATATCCAAAACAGCGGCCTCGTGCATCAAGGGTTTCAATCCATCTATTCCAAGTGCCGGGACGAGATTTTCCAGACGTATTCTTCCCTTTCCAAAGAGAAAAATCTATTTATTACAGGGCACAGTCTCGGCGGGGCACTAGCCGTTCTTCACGCAGCCGATGCTGCCGCAAACGCAGGATTCCGGTCAATTGTCATGTATAACTATGGGGCTCCAAGAACGGGAGATGGACGGTTCGCGGCTCTTTTTGACCGCCTCGTTCCAAACAGCATCCGTTTTGTCAACACGGCCGATCTGGTGCCAAAGCTTCCTCCTTTTTTCGTCTATAATCCAATGAGTAAGCTGAAATACTTTTACCAGCATGTTGACACGCCCTATACCTTTACGATTGAAACAGGCTCTTTAGCCGGCAATCATATGCCAGACACCTATTTTATCGGAATTGAAGGACTAACCAGACTGATTTACATGTAAAGCAGTCTGGCAGATTTCATTCCAATAAATCTAAATATTTATTTAAATTTTCAGAATAGTATAATACAATTACCCTTATACAAAACAAAGGGGTGAATGTACATATGAAAGCTATTCGGTCCATTTTGATCTGGGGGCTCATCTCAGCAGCGGGGGCAGCAGGCTTCGGAGTCCTCGCTTTAAACCGCGGGGAATCCATAAACGCCATCTGGCTCCTCGTCGCCGCCCTTAGTGTATACGCCATCGCTTACCGCTTTTATAGCCGTTTTATTGCAAGAAAGGTATTTGAACTGGATGATAACCGCAAGACACCCGCCGAGACACAGAATGACGGGAAAGATTATGTTCCGACAAACAAGTGGGTGCTGTTCGGACATCACTTTGCCGCCATTGCCGGAGCGGGTCCGCTCGTCGGCCCTATTCTGGCGGCTCAAATGGGGTACCTTCCCGGTACAATCTGGATTGTAGCAGGCGTTGTACTTGCCGGAGCCGTTCAGGATTTTATTATTCTGTTTGGGTCTATGAGAAGAAAAGGCAAATCGCTTGGAGAAATGATTAAAGAAGAAATCGGACCGGTCACCGGGATCATCGCGATGATCGGTATCCTCGGCATTATGATTATCCTTCTTGCCGTTCTGGCGCTCGTTGTTGTAAAAGCGCTTATTGGAAGTCCGTGGGGCATGTTTACCATTGCGGCCACCATTCCGATTGCCATTTTCATGGGGATCTATATGCGCTACATCAGGCCAGGCCGTGTCGGAGAAGGGTCGGTTATCGGCGGTGTGCTGCTGATCGGCTCGATTATGCTCGGACAGTATGTTTCTTTGAATCCAGCTCTTGCCGCAATGTTCACATTTAATGGAGAAACCATTGCCATTCTCATGATTGCGTACGGTTTTATTGCCTCCGTTATACCGGTATGGCTTCTTCTTGCTCCACGTGATTATTTGAGCACTTTTTTAAAAGTCGGAACCATTGCCGGTCTCGCCATTGGGATTTTAGTCGTTGCGCCGGACCTTCAGATGCCCGCTGCTACTCAATTTATTGATGGGACAGGTCCCGTTTTTGCCGGAAATCTGTTTCCGTTTTTATTCATTACCATCGCCTGCGGATCTGTTTCCGGATTCCATGCGCTCGTTTCCTCCGGTACGACTCCAAAAATGATTGAAAGGGAAAGCCACGCAAGACCCATTGGCTATGGGGCGATGCTGACAGAGTCCTTCGTCGCTGTTATGGCTCTGATTGCTGCCTGTGTGCTTACCCCGGGGATCTATTTTGCCATTAATAGCCCGCCCGCTGTGATCGGCACAGATGCGGTTTCAGCCGCTGCCGCTGTATCCAACTGGGGATTCACCATTACCCCGGATGATTTAACCACACTTGCAAAAGATGTAGGAGAAGAAACAATCCAGTCGAGAACGGGCGGAGCGCCTACGCTTGCAATTGGAATGTCTGTCATCTTCTCAAGCTTTCTCGGCGGAAAAGCGCTTATGGCTTTCTGGTACCATTTTGCCATCCTCTTTGAAGCCCTGTTTATCCTGACAACGATTGACGCCGGGACCCGTGTCGGACGTTTTATGATTCAGGATCTGCTCGGACAAGTGTATAAACCTCTTGCCAGAACAGACTATTTGCCGGCTAATATTCTTGCGACGGCCATCTGTGTATTGGGATGGGGCTATTTCCTCTACCAGGGAGTCATCGATCCGCTTGGCGGCATCAATACGTTATGGCCTCTATTTGGGATCGCCAATCAAATGCTCGCCGGAATTGCCCTGCTTCTTGGAACGACCATCCTCTTTAAGATGGGGAAAAAAGCATATGTGTGGGTCACGCTTCTTCCGACTACATGGATTTTGATTGTCACGATGACCGCAGGCTGGCAAAAGCTTTTCCACAGCAATCCTAAAATCGGCTTCCTTGCTCATGCCAAGGTATTCAGCGATGCAAGAAACAGCGGAGAGGTGCTCGCTCCGGCGGCTAATCAAACTCAAATGAACCAGATTATCGTAAACGACTATGTCGATGCAGCCCTGTGTGCGGTCTTCATGCTCGTCGTCATCGCCGTCCTTATCTCCGCTGTGAGAATGTGGATCCGCGTCTTTAAAAAGCAAGATGTCAAGCTGCACGAAGCTCCTTACATTCCACGCGAGGAAGGAGAGTATAAACACTATGCTTAAAACATTAACGGCCATCTTCAGCCACCGGAAACAATTTTTCAACCTGCTTGTCGGGGTACCCTGCTACGAAACATACGTCGCCCATATGACAGCCGTTCACCCCGGGGAACCCGTGAAATCCAGGAAAGAATTCTTCTGCGAAGCACAGGAGGAACGCTACAATGCAAAGGGCGGGAAGGTTTCGAGGTGCTGCTGAGGATTGGAAGTGGGACTGCCTGCTCAACCAAGCAGGCGGATGCCCGCTGCTCTCAACATATTGAGGGCCCATACTAAACATTTACTTTAGCCAGTTCACAGAGGGATAATCGGGGAGCTAACAGATTTGCATAGCACTGACCCTCCATCCTTTAAAGGAACGGGGGGCAGAGGAATAACTTATCTGCCCCGTCTGCTGTATGGGTTTTGGTGCTGGGGGGACGGAGGTTTCGTCCTTTAGCGAAGTGGGGGTCAGTGCAATGCACTGACCCCCACTTCTGTACAGCAACGGGGGAATGAGGAAAAAGTCAGTTGCCCCTTCTCTCTTCTGCTTCTGTTGTTTAAGGGGACGGAGATTTCGTCCTTTAGCACACCGGGGGTCAGTGCAAAAAATGGATCCCCTCCCCAAAAAAAACAATAAAAAGCCCCCATAAAAGGGGGCTTTCTTGCGTACTTCTTATTGGCCTGCCAGCAAGTCAGCAAATTCTTTTGCATATTGCGGGAGATCCGGGGGCCTGCGGCTGGATACGATATGGCCGTCGGTAATAACAGCCACGTCGTGCCAGATGGCACCCGCGTTTGTCATATCATCTTTGATGCCCGGTGTGCTTGTCACGTTACGGCCTTTTAGAATGCCTGCTGAAATCAGAACCCATCCTGCATGGCAGATCTGTCCGATCGGCTTTTCATGCTGATCCATATAGCGCACCATTTCAAGTACTTCAGGGTAGCGGCGAAGCTTGTCCGGAGACCAGCCGCCAGGCACAAGAATGCCATCGTATTCTTCAGGCTTCACATCGGAAAAGGCGATGTCTGTTGTGACAGGGACACCGTATTTCCCTATATAGGTTTCATTCTGCTTTTCTCCAGCTATGTGAACAGTGGCTCCTTCTTCCTTTAAACGGAGTACCGGATACCACAGCTCCAGATCTTCAAATTCGCTGCTTGCGAGCTGAATGATTTTTTTGTTTTCTAAACGCATGCAAAACACCTCCGGATTCAGTATATCACGGGGGTGGCAAGGGCAAAACTATTGCGGGCTGTCCAGTTTCATTCCCCGTTATTCACTTTGCGATGATGCATTGCGAAGCTTTCGGATGATGGAGGTAATGACACTGATTTCATCAGATGAAATTTTCCTGCCATCGAGCTCCAGATCATACTTCACTAAGAGATTATTTGATTGAAGATCAATAACCTCTTTGCTTCGTTTTTCTGAGACAAGCAAATCGCTGATTTCGACTTCGTAAACCTCTGCTATTTTTTTCAAAAGCGAAATGGAGGGCACATAAAGACCGCGTTCGATTTTTGATAAATTGCTATAATCATAATTTACTTTTTTCGCAAGGCTTTGCAGAGTATCACCATTGCATTTTCTTATTTCTTTAATACGGTTTTCCATGACAGGCACGACCTCACTTCTATCCTATTGTAACCATAACGCACGTTTCAGTGAATATTGCAATACTTCATTTGGGTATTCTAGAAAATTTTTTTGATGTTTTGGTGTCGATAACCAATATTGCGAATAGGATATTGATGAGGATACCTTTTTTTAAAGGAAAACCTCTTCTCACTTCTTCTGCGTACTGCTATTGAGGAGCAGTGCCTTTCCAAAAAAAAGAACAGGATGTGCGCAGCGCTTCAATTGCGTGCGGAATCCTGTTCTTTTATATTCGCCTCTAATAAACTCGTATAAAAAATACCGTGTATCGTTTTGCGGCCAAACCAGGTTGCTGTTCTCTCAAGCCAGACGGTTATCTTCCGCATGCCGTTCCCTCCACTGAGTCATTTGTTACGTTATTCCCCAGTTCTTTCAATTCTAAGCATATGATGGAAGATCAGCTTATATCCTCAGCAGATTGATAAAGGCTGTAATAGGGGCCCCGATTGGACAACAATTGTTCATGCGAGCCTTTCTCCACAATCTCTCCGTGGTCAAGAACGATAATCTGGTCGGCCTGCTGGATCGTATTTAAACGATGGGCGATCACAAAGCTTGTTCTACCGTCCATTAAATGACGAAGCGCATCCTGTATTTTAAGCTCGGTGATTGTATCAATGCTGCTCGTCGCTTCATCAAGGATGAGCACAACCGGGTTTGCCAATATGGCTCTTGCAATGGAAAGGAGCTGTTTCTGTCCCTGGCTGATTCCGCTTCCGTCCTGTTTAAGCGGCGTATCGTATTTTTTCGGCAGTTTCATGATAAAAGAATGAGCATTGGCCTGCCTGGCTGCTTCCTCTACTTCCTGATCCGAAGCATGCAGACGGCCGTACCTGATGTTTTCTTTGATGGTTCCTTCAAATAAAAACGGATCCTGAAGCACAAAACCCATGTTTTTTCGTAAATCAGTCCTGCTTATTTTCGTAATGTCCTGCCCGTCCATCAAAATCGTCCCGGCACTTGGATCATAAAATCTCGACAAAAGGTTAATGATGGTTGTCTTACCCGCGCCGGTTGCCCCTACAAAAGCAACGACTTCCCCCTTCTTCGCATGAAAATTAATCTCTTTTAAAATGAGAGCTTCTTCATCATATCCGAACGAAACGCTCCGGAACGAGACATCCCCTTCGGTAACTCCTGATTCAAGATTCTTGCTGCCCGTCTGCTCTTCCTGTTTTTCATCCAGTATTTCAAACACGCGCTCTGCGCCTGCCACAGCAGAAAGAATGGTATTGAACTGATTGGCCAGGTCATTCAAAGGCCTCGTAAACTGTCTCGAATATTCAATAAAAATCACGATGGTGCCGATGGTAATATATCCTTTGACCGCCATATATCCTCCGGCTGCCGCAATAATGGCGAAGCTGAGATTATTGAGGACGTTCATAAGCTTCGGAATAAAACCCGAATACGTTTGAGCCCAAAAGCCCGCTTCCCTGAGTTTAGCGCTCCGTTCCAGAAATTCTTCCGTCACTCTTTCCTCCTGCGAGAAAGCCTTCACAATTTTCTGTCCGGAGAACGTTTCTTCAATGTACCCATTCAGAGAACCGAGATGCTTTTGCTGCTCTTTAAATTTCTCCCCTGTCCGGCTTGTGATCCACTTCATCCCGAATACCATCAGAGGAATGATGATCATGGAGAGAAGGGTCAGCAGCGGGCTTAATATGAGCATCAGCACCACGGTGCCTACAAGCGTCAGCACACTGGAGAGGATTTGTATAAACGAACTGTTCAGCGTTTGGCTGACGTTATCCATATCATTGGTTATTCTGCTCATCAGCTCTCCATGCTGACGTTTGTCAAAGAAAGCAATCGGCAGCTGCTGAACATGTTCAAAGAGCTGCACTCTCATTCGATAAACAGCCTGCTGGGCAATGCCCGCCATCCAAAAGTTCTGCAGCCAGGTTGCGAGAGAAAAGCCGGCGTAAACGGCAACCAGCAGCAGAAGCTGCACAGAAAGACCCCCGGTTTTTAACGGCACAATATAATGGTCAATGGTCTGTCCGATTAGATAAGGTCCGAGGAGGCCAAGTCCGGAGCTTGCAATGATCATCACCACTACAAGACCGAGCAGTCTCCTGTTTCCGTCCATATAGTTCCAAATCCGTCTGATAACGGCCGGCCAGTTATTCGGTCTTGCCGGCTTTGTTCCTTTCAGCTGATGATTAGAGGGTCTCATGCGCATGCTCCCCCCTTCTTTGAGATTGCCAGATCCTGCGGTAAATCGATGAGGTTTCAAGCAAATCTTCATGCGCTCCCTGCTCAGCGAGCTCTCCGTCTTCCAAGATAAGAATCTGATCGGATGCGGCAGCTGTGCTGATTTTCTGGGTAATCAAAAATGTCGTGCACGAATAGCCGGCAAGCGCTTTTAAAAGCTTTCCTTCCGTTTTCAAATCGAGGGCACTTGTGCTATCATCCAACAGGAGAATGGCGGGCTTCCGGATCAATGCCCGGGCAATGGACATTCTTTGTTTCTGCCCCCCTGAAAGGTTGACCCCCTTCTGCCCCACCACCGTATCGTAGCCTTTCGGAAGTGCCTCGATTGTTTCATGGATTTGAGCGTCTTTTGCAGCCTGGATGACTTCCTCCATTGATGCATCGGGCTTGCCCCACATAATGTTTTCTTTAATCGTGCCTGTAAAAAGAACAGACTCCTGAGGTACATAGCCGATTCGGTTCCTTAAGCTTTTCAGCCTGTACTTTTCTGCAGATGTCCCGTCAAGCATTACCTTCCCCCCGGCTGCATCGTACAGTCTGGGAATCAGCTGAAAGAGGGTAGATTTTCCCGAACCGGTCGCGCCCATGATCGCCGTGGTCGTTCCTTTGCCGGCCGAAAAACTCACCCCTCTCAGGACAGGCGTGTCACTTCCGGGATAGGAAAACGTGACATCGCGAAACTCCACCTCCCCATCGGATATTTCCGGTACATCCGCTGCATGCTCGGTATCATGAAGATCCGGTTCCGTTTTCAGCACGTCGGATACACGGCGGGATGATGCCCTCGTTCTCGAAAACGCCATAATAATGAAAGAAAACATGGAAATTGCGGCGGTGATTCTTAAACTGTAGTTGACGATCGCCACTACTTCTCCAACTTTTGCTCCACCGGACGTTACCTCCCCGGCACCAAACCAAAGAATCGCAATAATCCCTGCATTCATGACAAAATACAGGATTGGCATCGTCATTTCAATCAGGCGGAGAACCGTCGCCGTTCTCTTTCTCAGGTCCTCCGCGGCTCCGTTAAAACGGCGAATTTCATACCCGGAATTTAAAAAAGCTTTGATGATTCTCATGCCTGCAAGGTTCTCTTTCATCACACCGTTCACTTTATCGAGTCGTTCCTGAACGGCCCGGAACATCGCTCCGCCTACTTTCAGCACCCATAAAAGGAAAAAAAGAAGGATAGGGATCGCGATGACAAGGATCAGGGCAAGCTTAGCATTCACAAATAAAGCCATGATGGTCCCGCCAATAACAAGCAGCGGAGCACGGAGCATAATCCGGAGACTCATAAAAACAGTCATCTGGATCGTATTAACATCGTTTGTCACCCTTGTAATCAAGGAAGAGGTCTGAAATTCATCGAGGTTTGAAAAAGAGAAAGCCTGTACCTTTTTAAAGAGGCTGCTCCGTAAATCATACGCAAAACCCTGACTGACACGGCTTGCTAAAAAAGAATTCGTCACTCCGGCCGCAAAAGCGAAAAGAGACATCCCAAGAAGAACGGCTCCCCAAAGCCAAATCACACTCATATCCTTTTGAAGAATTCCCTGATCAATCATTCTGGCAATGATGAGCGGCTGCAGCAATTCAACCGTCAGTTCGACAAGCATAAGCAGCAGCGCAAGCCCTGCCGGCAAACGGTACGGCTTTAAAAACGAAAATACCCTTTTCATAAGATCCCTTCTCTATGTATGGTTTGTTACTCCTATCATATCCTTATGCAGGAAAATATTTAATTATTTTGATTGTGGTATGTGCAGAATTTAAACAAGAGGACTTGATTTTTGGGGGAGACTTAGGGAAAATCGGGGCGGCTGGCGGGGGCTGACCCGCCTTCATAGCTTATAAACAATTTAGTTTCTGGTGCGGACGGGTTTTTTGGGGACTGACCCGCGCTCCAGCAGTGAACTAAAGCTATGGCACCACCTTCGCAAACCCTTGATGCATAAGGCTTCCAACGCTTCTTCCTCTGTCCCCCGCTGCGGTAAAATTTATGGGGACTGGCACCGTGCCAGTCCCCATAAATTTTACCGGACTAAAGCTCCGGCACCAACTCTTTAAACCCTTGATGCATAAGGCTTCCAAACTCTATCCCTCTGTCCCCCGCTGCGGTGAAGAATCGCGGGACTGGCACCTCTTCTGTACCAGGCACCTTCTCTATACCGCAGGCACTTTACCCATCCAGCCCCTTCATCCGGCTGCTCCTCTTAATAAAGAACCAGGCACCAATTCCAATAAGATAAATGATGATCTCCGTTACATACAAATTGAGCACTTTCGCCTGATAAAGCCCGGGGAAAAAGTCAATGAGCGCATGCAGAAGAATGGCTGCAAGCAAGTACAGATATTTTTTGTTTTTCACAGCGTAAAGCACAAGGAGTGACAAGGCAATCTGCAGGAAGAATGCCGCCACCCTCTCAAGTCCGCCCATGACGGCAGTTGGAAAAGTCAGTCCAGCAAGAGCGGATGCCAGCTGATCCAGCACTTCCGGGGGAAGATTTTGTCCGGATACTGTTTCCTCCAATTTTCCTGAATTCTGCAGGCCGGAGAGTACGATAAGCTGAATGCTCCCAAGTGCACCAACGAGCAGTGCCTCAATCCCCCCATGGCCCACCCCGTAAGCAAGGCCATCCTTCCGTTCCCGGTATAGCTTAAGAAGCCATGCAAACGCGATGAATCTTCCCATTTCTTCAAAAAAACCGGCAGAGAGTCCGCCGTAAACCGCAAAAAGAATCGGATTCTCTGTAATTTGGGAAGTCGCTTTATTGGCAACTAAAATAAACTGATTAAATGCTCCGCCCAATACGTTGGCAAAAACAAAGAAGATGAGGATTCCAACTAAAACCGGACGGAAAGCGATTTTATATTTTTTTCTCAAATAGATGTACCCGGCTGCCGGCAATATCACCGATAAGGCGAGCTGGAATACTAGGCCGATTATGGCGGATTGTGAAACCATGGATTTTCCCCCTTACACAGAGCTCCTCAAAAAGGGGCTTCTTCTGCTTTTCTTTCTATTTTATCACCGTCAAACAGCGTTTCCTATCTTTTCCACAAGCTCCATTAAACTTGGTTGGTGATTTCCGCTACAGCCGTTCGCTTGTCCTTGGCTCCTCGACGCTTTGCGACTGCGGAGTCTTACCTGCCCCGCTGCTCTCAGCCCGGAAATTCACGCCTTCCGCTTTTAAAATCAACAACATGCTTTACCATAGCCTGTCCATAAAAAAAGCCAGACCACCACATAGGGGTCTGACCTTTCTATTCCTCTGACTGCTCTTTCGCCGCTGCGTCCACTCTCGTCTTCAAATCATCCAAGTTCTTGCCGAGGAACATCTTGCCGTTCACGAATAAGGTCGGAGTTGATGTGACACCAAGCTGGACAGCCAGGGCATCGTCTTCGTTGGAAGCAAGCTTGCCTTCTTTTTTGTCGTATGATTCAACGACCTTGGCCACTTCTTCCTTGCTTGCCATCGTGCTGAGGAGGTTGGTTAAGTAATCTTTTTTATAAATGTCCCGGTTCTCTGCCTCCGGATCAGCCGGCTGGGCATCGTACAGTTTTTCGTGGAATTCCCAGAACTTGTCGTTGCCGAGTACTTTGTAGACACTCTCCGCGAATTCTGCTGAACGGTAGGAATCCACATTAATAAATGGATGGTGGAAGAAATAGAACTGCACCTTCCCGGTCTGGATTAATTCCTTGTCGATTTCCTTGAAGAATGTATCATTGAACCCTTTGCATACCGGGCATTTGTAGTCACCGAATTCGATAATTTTGACCGGTGCATCCTTATCACCCAGGTAGGGCTCGTTCTCATACGAGATGATTCCCGGGTTGCTCATTGAAGAGCGGTTGTAGCCGACGAACAGTCCGCCGATTAAAATAGCTAACAGAAGCGCGAATAACAGCCCGAATACGAAAGGCTTTTGGGAAAATGTATGTTTATTTTGTTCGTTTTTCATTAGCTCACTTCCTATTGTTCTTAATCATGATGCTTTTTTTTCAGGGCCCCTTCAGCCGAATACATGCCGGCTCCTGTAAATACCAGGCTGAGAGCCATTGCCAGCAGCGCTGTGTCCAATTCAAAGCCTCCGATGAACCCCTTTTTTAATCCTACCGTAAAAATAGCTCCAAGCATAACGATTGCCATCAGAACGGAAACGACTCTTGTCCCAAGTCCGATTAGAACCAGGATGCCTCCAACAAGTTCAATGACGGCGACTGCATATGCCATAAAGCCTGGAATTCCAAGACTTTCAAAAAATCCGGCCGTTTGACCGATTCCTCCGGAAAACTTCATATACCCGTGAAGAATAAATGTGATTCCCAGTACAATTCGAATAATGAATGTTCCCATATGATTTAGCATGATACATTCCTCCTTATTTTACAACACACTACAAAGCGTAGTGCAGTTGTTTATAAAAAAAGTTATGGCGAGATGATGAACATTCCCGCTATAACAAGCACAACTTGTACAGATGCGATGACGACAGAACGCGGGGTCTTGACCGGTTCACTCGTTTCAGGATCAAGCAAGTGCATAATGCGGTAATTAATCGCTGTCTGATTAATGGAAACGGTAAAGGAGCTCCTCTGTTTCTTCCCGTGCTTCATCATTTTCAGCAGGGCATGGCTTAAATCCGCAATTCCACCGGTTGCCTGAATTGCCCAGCGGTCTGCGAGCACTTCTTTTGAAAGCTCGTAATGCTTTTTCCACCATTTGAAAATCGGAATGTACCAGAGCGTTCCGGCAATGAATTGAAGAATGCATTTCTTGAGCGGATCCTTTTGCAGCTGATGAAATTGTTCATGATAGATGACCGCTTCCAGCTCTTTCTCATTCAGAAGCTGAAGGAGGCCGGATGAAAGCACAATAACAGGTTTTAAGAATCCGGCTGTGAACGCGGCGGGGTCAGGGCTGGGGATAACGGAGACCTTCATCCCGAACCTTTCTTCCAGTCGGCTGCTCTCGTCATGGTCCTTGATTAACTCGAGTTTATGGGAAAACCTTTTGTACAGCAGCACCTGTTTCCCAAGGTGGTAAAAGAGGCTCATCAGCGTAAAAAGAATCAGGACATCGAGCATGATCGCAACAGCAGAAAGGCCAGCCTGTTTCAGAAAGCTGTGGCATGCGCCGTACATGCTGAATCCGAAGGTTCCTTGGCAGACCATTTGATACGCGTACAGAATCATCTGCATCATAAGGAGCGCAGACAGGACCGTCGCAAATGCGAATGTTTGTTTAGAACGCTTTTCCCACATGAACTACACGTCCTTTTTCAGCTGTTTCAGCTTGTCTTCGAGTCTCTCAATGAGCTCCTGATCGGCTTCGTCCAGAGCATCCAGCATGTGGCTGACGGCTAGAGGGCCGAACTCATCCAGCAAATCGTTCGTAAGCTCTCTTGACTGTGCCTGAAGAAAATGGTCTTTGGTTACAGCCGGTCTGTAATAGGACGTCCTTTTTTCAATCTTTCTGACTACTACTTCTTTTTCCTGAAGACGTTTTAATACGGTCATGACTGTGTTGAAGCTGATCGGCTTTTCCTTTTCCAGCTGCTCCTGCACATCTTTAATCGACATTTCCTCGCGGCTCCAGAGAATCTCCATAATTTTAGCCTCGAGCGGCCCGAAAAAGCGGTTTAAACCTGATTCATTGGACTTGAAGCGATTGATTTTCATGCATTTCACCTCACACTACAGATTGTAGTGCAAATAAAGAGAGGAAGTCAATCCTCTTTTTGTCTCACCTTCCGCGCACCTTGTTCAGCCTGTTCAGCTGAGTTTGACGGATGGCCTGGTTGATGACTTCTGAAAATACGAGTCCGATTGCGATCGATCCGGACACCATAAATGCTTTTGCGGCGAGACTTAATGCGGTATTGTAATCGTTCTGTACAAAATTCAGCATGGCATCATAGGCCATCCCGCCCGGAACAAGCGGAATCACCCCTGCCACACTGAAAATAATAACGGGCGTCCGGTAGATTTTTGCAAATACCTGTCCGGTTACGGCAATGACAAAAGATGCGACAACGGTAGAAAAGATCGTATCCATGTGATTTTCAACCATTGCATAGTAAATGACCCAGCCAAGCATCCCGACAAATCCGCATTTAATGAGAGATTTCCTGGGTGCGTTAAAAATCATGCCGAATGCGGCTGAGGCGATAAAGCTCGTGATTAACTGTTCAAACATCATCCGATTCCCCTTATGCTGCAAAAATAGAAAAAACGAGGGCGATTCCAGATCCGATTGCGAAGGCGGTTAAAAAAGCTTCCGCCCCTTTTGAAAGACCGGAAACCAGATGGCCGGCCATTAAATCCCTCACTGCATTCGTGATGAGAAGTCCCGGTACAAGCGGCATGACAGAACCGATAATGATTTTATCCACTTCCATGCCAGCACCGGTTTTAACGAAAATAAAAGCAAGAAGACCGATAATGAACGAGGCCAGGAACTCTGAGAAAAATTTAATCGGGACGAGCCTGTGAAAGTAGATGAGGCTGATAAACCCGATGCCGCCTGTCACAATGGCAGGGAAGAAATCCGGCCATTTCCCCATGAACATAATGAGAAAGCATCCGCTCGAGACGGCGGCTGCCAGCGCCTGCATCCAAAAGGGATATGTATGGCTCGCTTTCTCGACAATTTTCAATTCATGATAGGCATCGTCTGCATTCAATTCCCCGCTGCTGATTTTCCGGGAGATTCCATTGACGAGTGCAACCTTTTCAAGGTCCGTCGTCCGTTCGGCAATCCGAATCAATTTTGTTTTCGTCGGTTCCTTCCCTTCGACGGAAAAGATAATCCCTGTCGGTGTCACATAGCTGTGGGAATGGCTGAATCCAAAAGCGGCGGCCATCCGCGTCATCGTGTCCTCTACCCGGTAGGTTTCTGCTCCGCTCTGAAGCATAATTTTTCCAGCCAGCAGACAGACATCCATGATTTCGTATGTAAAGGTTAATTGTTTATCCATAAAAATCTCCCTGAGTTTGCATTGTTTAAGCACCTATAGTTTAGCCGAAAAATGCAATGCGGACAATTTTTAAAGGAAATTCCCATTTTTCTTTTAGCAAAGAAGGATTTTAGACCCAGCAAAAAGAAGTGGTTAACTTAAGTCAAAAGTTACACAAACAAGAAAGGGAACGATTATGAAACACATTGCACCAGTCATCCTTCTTCTGCTTTCTCTCCTTGCCGGATGCGGCGATCAGGAGAAGGCTGTGAAACCAATCTCTGTCCCGGCTATCCCATTAAAACCGAAGGAACCCATCCTTATAAAAGAAGAATCCGGCCAGCGTCCTTCCAGAGTCCAAGTTAAAAAGAGCGCATCAGGGAAACCATCCCTTTCAAAAAAAGAGGAAGCGGAAATCATGGAGGTTTTAACGAACCACATCAAAGCTCTGCAGACAGAAGATTTGGCTTTGTATCAAACCACTCTCTCCAGGACGGCCCAAACGTACAATTATAATCATGAGCAGTCCGCCTTCCGCATCTTTTTAAAGCAGTATGACTTTCACATCCGTTTAAAAGACGCACGTGTGTACAAAACAGGCCGTGATCTGAAAACCGCGGCCATTTATACTTTTTTTGAAGCAAGCATTCCTAATGTAAGACAAACCGAGAATTATGAAGAGGTGGTTATCGCGAAAAAAGATCCGGATGGCTGGAAATTATCTGCGGCTATTGGGCTTCCAAAGGTTTTAAGTGACTGACCGCCTGATAAATCTGTTATAATTTTCATATAATGTATTTCTTGCACTCATACCTTCCTTATCTCAAACGAAGCAAAGCATGACTTACCAACCGAGGAGATTTTATGGAAACAAAAGCGAAAGCACTCTATCAGTATCTTGTGGAAACAGCCCCCCAGTTTACCGAGGAATGGTATAATCATCAGTCGATTAAGCCAGGTTCAGATTATTCGCTTGATGCCCCGCCGCAGGTATCTCAAAAAATAAAGGACCAAAATACCAATTACGTAAGACTCGTGGCCAAGTCTCTTGATCAGTCCGAGGAAGACATGAAAAAGGGCATCGCAGCCTGGACAAAAAGAACCGCAGCCGACCGCGCCCAGTCCCGTACATCCATCTCCGAGGTTACCCGCAATTTCGGCGTGTTCCGCCGTGTATTTTGGCAGTTTGTCGAACGGTTCGCAAGTCAAACGGATTTGCCCATAACCATTCAGGACCTTTTTTACTGGGAAAGAAAATTGAACTCGGCTTTGGATTATGTCATTGAGTCGTTTACAAGTGAATTCATGAAAATTATGATAACACGGCTGGAAGCCCAATCTTCCCTGATTATGGAGCTCAGTGCACCTGTCATTGAACTGACAAAGGATATCGGCCTTCTTCCAATCATCGGAGACATTGATACGGCACGGGCAAAAAACATCATGGAATCCTCCCTTCAGCAAAGCATTGAATTGGGAATCAATTACCTGATTCTTGATTTGTCCGGAGTGGTGACAGTCGATACCATGGTAGCGAAGGAGATCTTCCAGCTGGTTGAAGCATTGAAACTGATCGGCGTGGAAACCATCATTTGCGGAATCCGCCCTGAAGTCGCTCAGACAGCCATTCAGCTCGGCGTTGATTTCTCCGGCATCAAAACGGAAAGCACCCTTCAAAAAGCGGTAAGGAAATTGGCAAGAGATTTATAAAATCCGTGATTTACTATTAGGCTCTATTAAAGCCTGATGTTGATTTTAACACCAGTTGATTCAAGTAGAAGGCGCGCGACTCCGAGCTGAGAGCTGCGGGACAGGCGGGACCCAGCAGGCGCAAAACAGCCAAGTTTAACAGAGATTAAAAAGCAGCATCCGGACAACCGGATGCTGCTTTTTTTAAGAGAACGTGGTTTTATAAACGATTTTATCAAGGTCCGCAGGGGATAGCGGAGGGCTGAAGTAAAACCCCTGAATGGACGGACAATGAAGCGCATCAAGAAAATCAAGCTGCTCCTTTGTCTCGACTCCTTCAGCGACAATCTCAAGGTCCAGGTCTCTTGCCATTGAGATGATGCTTGAGAGAATGGCATTGCTCTGCCTGCTCGAATTGATTTTATTGATGAAGGACCGGTCAATTTTTAATACATCGATCGGAAGCTCCTGCAAATAGCTTAATGAGCTGTAGCCCGTCCCGAAGTCATCCAGGCTGATTTTAATCCCCAATTTCTTCAGCTCATTCAGCTTTCGGATTGTATCGTCTTTATTTTCAATCATCGCGCTTTCCGTGATTTCTATTTCCGCGCATTCCGGATTCAGTCCCGTCATTCCAAGAACCTCTTTCACTGTATCCACGATGCCGTCATCATAAAAATGATAATGGGAGAAATTGACCGCTACCCGCTGGAAAGGATATCCTGATTGCTTCCATTTTCTCATTTGCAGGAAGGCGGTTTTCAGCACAAACTTTTCAAGACTTGGAATGAGGCCCTTTTTCTCCGCAATCGGAATAAATACCCCAGGAGAAATAAATCCGAGTTCAGGATGCACCCACCTTACAAGCGCTTCTGCACTGTTAAACTGTCCTGATTCCAGATTGAATTTCGGCTGATAGTGAACAAACAGTTCCTCTTCCTGAATCGCTTTCCTTAACTCATTCTCCATATATAAGGCTTTATGGTATTCCTCATTCAGCTCATTGGAAAAAACCAATTGCCTTTCTGTACTCCTGTTTTTTGCAACGTTCAGAGCCATATTGGCATATTTAAATACTTCTTCATGGCTCTTGCTGTGCATCGGATAGATGGCTGCTCCTGCTGCAGCGGTAATGTTAATGACCGTTTCCTTATAGCAAACCGGTTTTTCCAGTGCGTAATAATTGTTCCGGTTCAAGTCTTCCGGCTTCTTTCCAAACAGCACCAGAGAAAAAACGCCGGTATCGGTGATGGCCAGAATAGACCCTTCTGGCATGCTTGTTTTCAGTTTCCCGGCCGCAGCCTTAATCACTTCATCCGCTGCCCTCTCCCCATATAGCTCCTCAATGCTAAGAAGGTTCACAATCTCAATGGAGAGAAGCGTGTATGGTTCTGAGAAAGTGCTGATCAGGTCTCTGAATCGTTTCAGGTTCGGAAGTCCTGTCAGGTCATCATAATAGGCAAGCTGCTGAATCGTTTGTTCGGCCTTTTTGATTTCAGTAACATCCTTTAAAATGACATAAATACCGGTCGCCTTCCCGTGAGCCGTAATGGAGATCACCGAAGCAATCGCCGTAAGCAGGGACCCGTCCTTTTTCCTGATATTGACCTCTACAGAAAAAGCTTCTCCTGCTATGGCTTTTTTCTTATACATTTTACTGATTTCTTCGCTTCTTCCGATCAGGCTGTAGCTTTCCCCCTCTACTTCCTTTTCTGAATAACCGGTCAGTAAGACGGCCGCGCGGTTGCACCCCGTAATGATCCCACTCGGATCAAGCGTAAACACGGCATCAAGGTTGTTCTGATAAAGAGAGGCATATTCTTCTTTTTTAACATTCAATTTTCGATATGAATAGTAAGAGGGAATAAACTCCAGTGCCGCCATCGAAATCAGACCGATCGTATAAGGAAGCAGAACGAATGGATGATGCTGATCACTGATACTCACGACTGAAAAAATCACCATGTACGGAATGACAGACAAAGCACTTCCAATGAGCACACTCCCGGCCACTCCCCAGTAAAAGGCTGACTTGATCGATTCTTCATCGAGTATCAGAAACAGCAGCTGTGCCCCTGAAAAAACCGTTCCGACCACAATGGCCGCACAGATAATCATCAGGAGGATGTTCCAATCCATCTGGCCCGCATAAATGGGATAAAATCCGGCATAATCCGCCGCTAGAAGGGCAATCGTCATGTATAAGCACACTCTTGCATAGTGGTACGTATTTCTCCGGCCCGCTTTTCTGGAGTCGATAAATTGAATCAAAATAAACAGCAGTAAAATAAAAATCGGCAAAAAAGCGATGCTTGCACCATCAGGACTAACCGAAACGCGTAAAGACGTGTAAAATAGAAGCTGAGTGATCCAAAATAAAAACCCGATTCCTGCTGATACGATGATCTTTTTTAGAACGGATGTATACGGGCTGTTTTTCAGTTTAATGGCATATGCTAAAATTCCAAATACACTTAAGACACTCAGGAATGCACATACTCCATAGATGACGGGATCTACAAAGCTTCCGAGATATTCTGCTCCATTAGGATCCACTGTTCATCTTCCTTTTCTCTCTCATTCATGCACAAAGCATGTTAATCTAGTTAATAAAGGATTGCGTATTATAATTATCGGGACAATCTCACTATTTTTTTAGCTTTTTCACAGAAATAGTTAACCACTTCACCATAAAGGAGGGCTTTTAATGAGCCAGGAAGAGAAGAACAAGCAAACCAATGATCAGCCAAAACCGAAGATGAGCCTGCAGGAAGCGATGAAAAACAAGCTTGCGGCAAAGAAAAAAGAACAATCCGGAGGACAGGCCGATAATGGTCTTGTGAAATCAACAAAAAAAATGACTAACCAGCTGACCAAAAAACCGAACAATCAGCGCCGCCGGACGGGCGTCTGATGGACGGCCGCAAACGGAGCAGCATTCAGCCGGGCATACGGGTAAACATTGTTCTGAAAGCAGACCAGCGCACCGGAAAGCTGACAGAAGGGGTCGTTAAGGATATTTTGACGAACTCCCCTAATCATCCCCACGGTATCAAAGTCCGTCTTCAGGATGGACAAGTAGGACGGGTGCAGGAAATCCTGGGAGAATAATCAAAACTAAAAAAAGCGGCTTAGCAAAAAGGAACGGTGCAGTTCCCTTTTGTATAAGCCGCTTTTTTTTATGGTGAATGCTGCAGTTATGAACTTTGCAGGACAGCCATAAACATGTATCCTCACTCCCGGACTAGTTTATCTCGTCCCATACCGCCTGTACCCTGTCTTCTTCTCTCCATATTTCCCCATCGGCCGCCGGGAGAGCGCAGCGCTAAGGTAGGATTCTCCTTCTTCGTTCTTGCATTGAAGAAGCAGATGGAGCTGCTTGACATCATCAAGTGCACGGTGGGTCTGATTATGTCCAAGTCCATGCTGCTGAATCAGGTACAAGAGCTTGGAGTTGGAAAAGCCGTATTCTTTCCATGGAATATGGCGGACGGAGCAATGCCACCTCAAATCGGCCGCTTCCGGGTACATCGTACAAATAAAGCTTCTGTCAAAGGAGGCGTTGTGCGCCATGGCAAAGTCCGCTTTTTCAAAGGCCTGCTGCACACGCTCATCTTCAAAAGCCTGTCCCTCGACAGATTCGAACGGGATGCCGTGGACACGCTGTGCGTGCGGATAGTTTGCAAGAGCGGTCTCGGATTGAGGCTCCCTCAAATACGAGTGCTCTTCTTCTATTTCTAAAAACTCATCTGTTATCTGATTATAGCGGAACAGCAAAATCCCAATTTCAATCATTTCATCTGTTTTTGGTGAAAGTCCTGTCGTTTCAACATCCAGGAGCATTCCTGTTATAACCTCTTTGTTTCCAATCAATACGATCCCTCTTTCTGCTTTTTCATTTCTATTAACCTTAACCGATATGTATCAAACTCTCTATCATCCATGTGTTTCCCCCTTTTAAGGAAAGGGAATGTGGTTACTATTAAAACAAGGGGGATAAACGATGACCATCTTTTCTCGTGAAGCATTAAAAGACCAGCACATTCTCATTACAGGTGCAACAGGCGGAATCGGCTATGAAACAGCAAAAGCCTGTGCAGCAGCCGGTGCCCACCTGACGATTACCGGCAGGAACGAGGACAGGCTTTCTCTGCTAAAAGGAGATTGCGAGGAAATCAGTCCCCAATCGAACGTTTTTCTGTTCAGCGCGGATTTGGATGACGCCGATGACCGGCAAAGCCTCATTGAAGCAGCTTCCCTCGAGAACGGCCCGATTACAGGTCTTGTAAATGGAGCCGGAATTGCCGGCGGTGCTCCTCTTGATGAGCTTGATGAACAGGATTTAAGAAGAATTATGGAGCTGAATTTCACCTCCACCGTTCTCTTCACTCAAGCGGTATACAAAGAGATGCGGAAAGCCGGCAAAGGAGCCGTGGTGAATGTCTCCTCTCTATCCGGCCTCCGTGGCACATCCGGAAACAGTGCATATGCCGGCTCTAAATTTGCGCTAATCGGATTTACACAGTCTTTTGCTGTTGAAGCGATTGAACATGGCATCCGTGTCAATGCTGTCTGCCCTGGCTATGTGGATACCAAAATGGGGCGGGACAGCATCGAGCGAAAGGGCGAAAAAATGGGCCGCAGCTATGAAGAACAGCTGAAAACAGCAACGGCAGGCATCCCTTCCGGACGGATCAGCACTCCGGAGGAAGTAGCCCAAACCATCTTGTTTCTGCTCACCCATGCAGCCGGCAACATTGTTGGAGAATCGATTAAAATATCAGGCGGCAGCGTCATGTAGCTTTTTCAGCTGCTCGACGCCTTCTGCATCGTATGCAGAATAGACATGTATGCTTTTGCCTCGTGAGCCATGCCCATCTCTTGATACGTTTTTGAAAGACACTGGACCGGTTCCGGGCTGGATGGATTCAATTCCATCTCCCAGCTGAAGCAGTCAATCGCTTTTTGATACTGCTTCAGTTCATGATACAGCCTTCCAAGCTCAAGCTGCTGCTCCGGGTCATCCTGGTAGGCAGCCATTTTTTTGAAGTTTTCCGTCATGAGAGACGGTATGGGAAGAAGCCAGTTCAGAACGGACGTGAAATCACGGTGCTTCAGCATGTTCGGCACAATGATTCCAAGCATTTGCCCGCATGCTTCCTCCTTTTGCCTGGCGATGAAGAAACTCTGAAGCTTCTCCTCATCCAGCTTTTTATAATCCATATCCGGACTCGAAAGCAAGGACAGAAGTTTGGCAGAATCGCAATTTTCCGATCCGATCAGGACGGATACCGCATCCTCAAGACGGTGATCGCTTAAGAGCGCATCGATTAAATCCTGCTTCGCCCTTCCCTCTTTCAGCTGATCCTTGCAGCTGTCCCACAAAATGATGGCGCGTTCCCTATCTGAAAAATGGGCAGACAGCAGGTTTGCAAAAGCTTCATAGTATTCCGGCGATGGGTCCTCTTCCTTTTTGAAATAGTGAATATAAAGCGCGGTCTGATCCATCCATCTGTTTTGTTCCGCCAGGAGCTTTTGCAGTCTTTTAAAGGACGGTTCCGTGTTTTTCTTCTTTCTTGACAGCACTTCTGCATGAAGCGGATCGGCCGCCTTCATTTCCGGATACCCGCCTTCATAGGGCTTGCGGTATTTCAAATAGTCCATGTGCTGGGATAAATCATGGGCCCACTGATTTTTGGGATCGGCATCAAGCAGGGTGATCAGCACCTGATGAGCCATTCGGAACTGTCCGCTTCTCCGGTAATGGAAGAAGAACGATTTAGCTGCTTCTGTAATTTTCTCTTTTGAAATAAACGAATCGAACTGGGAAAGAATATAAACCGTTTCCTGGGGGGACAGCTGTTTGGATATTGCCTTGAACAGCTGGGTTACCGTTTTTAACTGCAGCACTTGCGGGGGTGAAAATAGAGCATCTATAAGAGGATGGGGCGCATCCAGCACCGTTCCTTTCCGGAACGCTCTGCTGAGCATCGAACCTTTTTTCGGGGTGGTTTGTTTGCCTGTAAGAAACTGATTTTGATAGAAGAACAAATAGTAGGTGCCTTTTTCCGGGTGAACCGCTTCAGCGATTCGCATCCGGTTGTAAAAAGCCAGTCTTTTCACTAAGAGCTTTACGGGCTTTTCTCCGCTTTGAGCCACGCTTGCATATTCCGTATGTCCGCTCAATTGAATCCCTCCAAATGTTCTTTTCTATTAGTTTACCACTTATGTACAGAATCTCATAAAAAAACAGGGCAGCTCTTAAGTCTGCCCATGTTCCTTAACGGCTGGTGAGAAGCATCCACTCATATTGGCGAAGGCGCAATTCGAATAGAGTCAGGGACTCTTTGAATGGAGCCAGATTCTGCTTCATATCCAGTAGTTTTGCCTGTTTCGCTGAAATGTCCGCTCTCGTTTCATCGATGGTCTGCTTCAGTACATCATTCGGATGCTGGAAGAACAGTGCCAAGTCACGGTCAATTCCACTTTCAAAAACATCGAACGGCAGCAGGAATTTTGAAATGATCGACTCGGCCAATTCCGAATAGTCTTCATTCTCAATATATTGAGTATAACGGTTTACCATCACTGTTTTATTTTGCGCGATCGCATTAATCAGTCTTCCTGCACTTTTCAGAAGCAGCTGGGATGGCGTGTGACGAAGGAGAATGTTCACTTTCTCCACGGTTACCCCGCTTGTCATGCGCTGAACGTCTCTGCGCCAGTCCTCAATTACTCTAAAATCACATCCAAGCTCGATCCGGTCCATTTCAAACAGCTTGTTGAAGCCGCTGCTCATTTCATCAAGAAACACCTGGCTTTGCTTCAGTTCGTCCTGAGAGGAAGCGATCCATTCATAAAGCGAATCCCGGTACATAGGCAGAATGGTATCCTCCATATAAAGCTGGATCCTGCTGTTCATTTCTTCATTCAGCTGGAGATGGATTTTGCCAAAATCACTATCCTCCCGCACAAGCTTCGCACAGCTGCGGATCATTTCCGGAATTTTCACCTTCATATCCTGTCTGATTTCTGTCTTCACCGTATGGAAATAACGGCGGATTTCAGCCGTTTTCTCTTTTTCCAGATCCTCCAGCTGGTGAAGCGCGCCATTCAGCTTGGACACCATATCCTCATTCCAGGCAATCGATTTATCCAGCGCCCGCTCATGCTCAAGGCGCTTGTCGAAAAGGTCGGTAATCGTTGTCCGGATGACGTACAGCAGCTTCGCCACACGGTCCGCCATTCTTGCCGGCTCAAAATTCCGCGTCAAAAATTCATTGAACCGCGCGAGCTGCTGACTGCTCTTATAGTGGGAAGAATAAGCGAATACATTCGCCTCCGGGAAAACGGCTGCAATTCTCTGTTCCGTATCAGCCAGAACTCTCTCCACCTCTTCCTCTCCGTAGACCGTATCCATTTTATTTAATAGGAAGTGGATCGGCATAGAAGGAGCAAGATCCCTGATTCTCACAAGAAACTCTGCTTCCTGCGCAGTGAAAGGCGCGTTGGCAGATAGAACAAACAACATACTGTCTGCAAGGTTAATATAGTTATGGACTTCGTTTCTTCCGCCAAGCCTGCTGTTAAAACCCGGGGAATCAATCATGGAGAAGCCGTGCTTCCTCAGGAAGGAAGATGGAAGCTTGTACTCAATAAACCGTTCGCCCGGCTGGCCGTCTGATGGCACACCTGACTTCACCTCATTAATTTCGGTCTCGTGATGATCCTTGACAATGACAACGGTTGAGCTCTCCTCGCCCAGTACAGGCTCATCCAACACCGAGTTAATAAAGGAAGATTTTCCGGAGCTCGCAGAACCCGCTACAAGGAGGTGGCGCGTATTCAGATCAAGAAGCTCTTCGACCATCCAGTTGGTCTGCTGGCCGGTTTCCACCTCATTTTCAAGGCTCCACTTTTTGACTGCATCGAAAAGTTCCAGACTCTCCTCCAAACCGGTTTGTCCATTCGGATGCTTCCAGCTCACCAGATTCTCTGCACGATAAACATGTTCAGCCGATATACTTTCCGGAAACAAATCATTCCAGGCGAGCACGGCAGCCGATGATAAAATCGCATGATTTGATTCGGACAGGCTCAGCCAGTTTACAAGGAAGGCCGGCAGGACATTCGAAAGCTCTTTCGTCGAATAACGGCCGCCAATCAGCTGCAAATAGGTCTCTTCATACCGCTTTGAAAGCTTTTTCCAAGAGTGAGACTGCTCCCCATCGATGGATTGATACAGGTCATTAAAGTTAACGAGCCATGGCAAATGATTCGGTTTGCCCGAATAGGCATTCCACAGGGAAAGAACCATATCCTCAAAATGGCTGGGGCTAACATGGTACAGGCTCACAAGCACATCGTTAAAATAAGAAGGCTCAAACCTTTCTGTCAGCTCTCGGTCTATGTATGATTTCAGCACCTCTGCCCAGTCGAGTGACTGAGTGCGGATGGTCTCATTCGCTGCAAGCTCGACCGCGTTTTCCCAATCCTCATGCTCTTCAAAAAAGGCGCGGGCAATCATGGCGATGTTCTGATAATCCGGATCAAGCGCCACCGCCCGTTTAATGGATTGGACCGCTGCCTCCTGCTTTTCCTGCTGAAGATACAGAGAAAACAGCTGCAGCGCCACTTCCACCTTCAGCACAAGACTGTCCGTCTCAATCCCCTTATACAAATCAAGCGCCGACGCCTCCATGCCAAGCTCCATGTACGCATCCGCCATGTTTTTCTTCGCCCATTGATCCAGACCGTCCGTGATATGCTCCCATTTAAAGATCGCTGCTTCATAATCCTTATTGTGAAAATAAACCTCACCTTGAGCAAACCGGATACCGGAAGCATCTCCATCTTCCTTCATATGCTCCTCAAGCAGCATGGAACCGAGTACTTGAACAGGATGAATGCCTGCATCCGGTGCGAGCTCTTCGTAATATGTTTTCTTGCTTAATTGCGTTTCTACCGTCATGAGTGACCTCCAAAAAAATTGAGTATGTAAGAATGAAATTCCCCGTCTATGAGTCCTTTACACCTCATAGGTATCTATTCTCATATTTTATCATTGATTTTTTCCGGCACATTGCAAAATGATTTCATTTGTAATACAGATACGACATCTATGTAAAATTTACGGGGTGATTTTCCAACGAAGCTCAGGATTATGTGGAAAAGAAAATGGGGCCTGGACATTACAAGATGAATGAGCCACAAAAACAAATCCTAGTTCTATCAAGTAAGCCGTTCCATTACGCTTCAGACACTCGCTTTCCGCGGGGAGGAAGGCTTAAGCCTCCTCGGCTTTGCCTGCGGGGTCTTAAGCGTCCTCTGCTTCCCGCAGGAGTCGAGTGCCTTTCCGCTTCATTCCACTCGTTTTAAAACATATAAAATGTACAAACTCTTAAAGGAAATACAAACAAAACCCGAACGATAAGGCGATCGATTCATGAACCTCCCGCCTAATTGTTCGGGTTAATAGTCGATTTAAATACTTCTCACCAACCGTACGCTGTCTGTTCAATCCTCATCCTTTACATCCGGATCCTCCGGAATCGGCTCGTTCTTCCACTCCTCCAGCTGCTTCTTCGCCTTCTCAAGCTGGTCAAGGTGTCCGTTGAACTGCTCTCTATTAATCAGATAAACCTGTCCATCATACACGAAGCGGATCCGGTTCTGATGAATCAGCATCTCAATGTACGATTCCGGCAGGGAAAGATATTCGGCTGTTTCCTGAATCGTTAAATACACGCGAAATCCCCTCCTCTTAGCATGATTATAACGAATAGGGGGAGGATGGGTAAACAGGGAGAACGGGATTGAGGGGGGGTCGTGGTGATTGCAGGCAGTTTCGGGGCGGTCTCTGGCGGTTTTGTGGTGATGACGGGCGGTTTCGCGGCGATGACGGGCAGTCTCATGTCGATGACGGGCAGTTTCCTGTCGATTACGGGCAGTTTCCTGTCGATTACGGGCATTTCCCTGTCGATTACGGGCATTTTCCTGTCGATTACGGGCAAACCGCTTTCGGAACCATCTTTCTATTTACAAAAACTCTCAATCGTACTATAATATCTACTTTCGGACGTGGTTCGAGATCCTCCCACGAAAAAAAACTAAGGAGCAGGACAAATGAATACAAAAACAGTAGTAGCCAATGGTATTTTAGCGGCGATTTATATTGCCGTTTCGTTTATTATACAGCCGATTGCCTTTGCGGCATTTCAGTTCCGGGTGCCGGAAATGCTGAATCATCTGATCGTCTTTAATAAAAAATACTTTTTCGGCATTGTGCTCGGAGTGTTTCTATCCAATCTTCTTTTTTCTCCAATGAAAGCCTATGACCTTATTTTTGGGACAGGCCAATCCATTCTGGCGCTGCTGATTACAATTCTGGCAGCAAAATTCATTAAAAACACATGGGCCCTGATGATTGTGAATACGCTTGTTTTTACCTTCACGATGTTCATCATTGCCTGGGAGCTCCACTTAGCCTTCGATCTTCCGTTTTGGATCACATGGGCGACCACTGCGGTTGGCGAGTTTGTCGTGATGGCCGCCGGGATGCCGATTGTATATGCTTTGAACAAACGCCTGAAATTCAAAGATTTCGTCTAATACAAAAAAACTGCTGCCCAAACCGGGAAGCAGTTTTTTTCATTTATAGCTCTGTCAAACTTGGCTGCTGATTTTCCGCTGCAGGCGCTAGCCTTCCGCTCCAGGTATTAAAAATCAGCTTCGCGCTTTAACAGAGCCTAATTTATATGAACAACCTTCTTAACCGGACCTTCCTGTTTATGTTCCTCTGACTTCTCAATTAAGTGCTGCAAATGTCTTTTATAAAGGTACATCACTATGATATGCACCTTTGCCTGGGAAATCCGGTATAGAATCCAAGGGAGGGACGGCCTGTACTCATGAATGGCAATGATGCATTCCTGTGTACCCGGTATTTGCCGGAACTCGATTCTTCCCCTGCTGCCATCGATTACTTTGGCAAAAGAACCGCCGGTTATATAATAGAGCGCCCGGTTCGACGAGCTCCGTTCAGGAGCATAGCTCAGTTCCATAATCGGCTGTTTGAAGCCGATTAACTTGAACCGGCTTACCCGCTGCTGATTCGTCTCTACCTTCAGAAGAGGGCGGGCAAGCTTTGACAGCCAGTTCATGTAATGGTCGCCTGTCCAGTCAGCATCTTTTCCTTCCGGAAGCAGGATTCGCTGAACGGACCGGACATCGGAAACGCCTGAACGTTTTGAAGAAGAGGATGAAGCCTTCTCTTTCTCCTGCTCTTTTTTCTCCTCTTCTAAAGCTTCTTTCGCTGCTTCTTTAAAAGGAGTCTGGCCGTAGCTGATCTCTTCATCCATATTTTCCTCCTGGGCGACCATCGGATGCTTCAGGCTCTCGATTAACGGATAGACGGTCGATTTAGGGGACTGGGTAATCAAACTGACCCAAAGCCTTGATAGGCTGACCGTCATCAGGGGAATTTCAATAACCTTTGGATTCCTGCCCATCACTTCAGCTGTCTGAATCATCATTTCCTCATACGTCATGACTTCAGGACCGCCGACATCAATGGACTTCCCGGAAAGCTTTTTGTTCCCGATGCTCTTTTTCAAAGCAGTCAGGACATCCTTCAGGGCAATCGGATGGGTTTTCGTTCTTGTCCACTTCGGCAGCAGCATCATCGGAAGACGTTTCACGAGCTTGGTCAGAATCGGAAAGGACGAACCCTTCGGACCGACAATCAGTCCTGCCCGAATGGTTGTAACCGGTGTGCCGTATGCCCCGAGCACCTTTTCGACCTCAAGCCTGCTTTTCAGATGGCGTGAAAGTTCTTCCGTGTCCTGCGGAATGATTCCGCTCATATAAATAATTTGTTTAATGCCATTTTTCTTAGCGGCTCTCGCAAAGTTATCCGCCAGAATCAGATCCATGTCCTCAAACTTTGCCTGTGTCAGTTTGGCGGACGGCATCATGGAGTGGACAAGATAAACGGCATAGTCGGCTCCTTCCAGCCCCTTTTCAGCCGAATCCAGAGAATATAAATCGCACGAACGCCATTCCACATGCTCGCTGTTTTCACGGTCATCCCCGTTTCTTGACAGGGCGATGACGTCTGAATACCCTGTAAGTTTTTGCAGCAAATTATTTCCGATATACCCGCTTGCCCCGGTTAAGGCGATTTTCTCGCGCTGTTCCATTTCAACCACTCCGCTCTGTTTGAAATCCGTATACTCCTGGTTTTCCTTAAATCGGAATCCGCTAAACGGAACAGGGAACATTCAACGGTCGTTTTTCAGACTGATTCCTTTCTCCGAAGCTTTCATTTCCAAAGCCTGCGTTAAAAGCTGAAGCGTTTTGACCCGGGCAAATTTCTTATCTTCTCCTTCAATGACATGCCACGGGGCACCTGTGGTGTTTGTCTTCTGCAGCATATCCTCCACTGCCGGCACGTAGGCATCCCATTTCTCCCGGTTTCGCCAGTCCTCGTCTGTAATCTTCCATTTCTTAAGAGGATTCTTTTCCCGTTCTTTAAACCGTTTCAGCTGTTCATCCTTTGAAATGTGAAACCAGAATTTCTGAACCACATAATCCTCTTCCGTCATCAATTTCTCAAACTGATTGATTTGTTCATACGCTCTCATCCACTCTTCCCGGGAAGCGAATCCTTCCACCCTTTCCACGAGCACTCTTCCATACCAGGAGCGGTCAAAAATCGTAATTCCGCCTTTTTTCGGCATCTGCGTCCAAAAACGGTGTAAGTAATGATGGTCCTTTTCCTCTGCGGACGGAGCGGAAACCGGGTGAACATGGTAGCCCCTTGGATCAAGCCCTTCCGTAATCCGCTTAATGGATCCCCCCTTGCCTGCCGCATCCCATCCTTCAAAAACAAGAACGCAGCCGATTTTATTCTCAACGAGCGCACGCTGCAGTCCCATCAGTTTCAGCTGCAGCGCCTTCAGCTCGCTTTTGTACTCCTTATCCCCGATCGTCTGAGACAAATCAATTTGATCCAGCATCTCTTTTCCCTCCATATTAAGTAAAATCAACTTTACCGTTCTTTTCCCTGCAAGAATGAAAAAAAACGTGATGGAAGGCTAAAAGGCTAAGATGCCAAGCAGAACAATTAAAGCCCCGGCAGCCTTGTTTACAAACGAAAGATGGGGAACGATCCTTTTCTTAAAAACACTCACTCCAGTGGACAGAAGCATCCACCAGAAGGTTGCACCGAGAAATACCCCGCCGATCAGGGCCACACTGGAATCGATTCCCTTATCAAACCCAAGGCCGGTAAACATAGCCGCAAAGTTCAGGATCGTTGCCGGGTTGGTGATCATGAGCAGAAAGGTGGAAGCGTACATACGGGACAATGTCTCCCCCTCTAATTGAGCGGCCTGGCTCGCCGGTTTTTTAAAAAACGTCTTAATCCCAAGGTAGATTAAAAATGCAGAGCCGAATATTTTTAAGTAAAATTCATATTTCAGCAGAAAAGAAGAAACAGCCGAAAATCCAAACGCCGCAACACCTGCATAGATGATGTTCGCTGTAACGGCTCCAAATCCCGTTAAAAATCCCGCTCTCTTCCCCTTTGAGAGCGTCCGCTGAATACACAAGATCCCGATTGGCCCAACAGGGGCCGAAACGGAAAAACCAAGAATCAAAGCTTTAAGAAAGAGCATAAATGACACCTGCCAAAATATAAATTCCGAAAATCATCATGATCGCTCCGGATATAAGGTTAACCACCGTTAAGGCATTTTCCTTCATCCGCCTCCTGAACCAGCCGGCACCAAGGGTTAGGATTCCCCACCACAGCGCGGATCCAGAGAAGATACCGAGAACGAGAATGAGCGCTGTCGTGAAGGTGCCGTCTGAATGGACAATTCCAAATGCACCGAAGATGGCCGCAAAGGATAGAATCGTCACCGGATTGGCCAGTGTCAGGAGAAAGCTCGAAAAATAACTCATCACAATGTTTTGTTCGGAGGCATTTTCCGCCATGGGGACAGGCTTCGACAAGAAGGCTTTCACCCCTAAATAGAAAAGAAAGAGCGTGCCGAGGAGCTGAAACCAAATTTGGTTCCCGATCAGAATATCCGAAATAACCGTCAATCCCAATCCAGCGATCAGCCCATAGACCGCATCAGCCGAAGCAGCCCCCAATCCTGTACTGAAACCCGACATTCTCCCAAACGAAAGCGTCCTCTGAATGCAAAGCAATCCGATTGGACCGACAGGCGCTGCAATTGAAAGCCCAATGATGACCCCTTTTAAATAAAGAAAAAAGTCCATCTACTTATCCCCATGTATCGGCAGCATGGCCGTTTCTTTTGCCGTATCCATCACAATCGTCGTTCTCGTTCTTACAATTCCCTGGAGCGACTTAATTTCGTGACTGATCACCCGGTCCAGATCTTTCGTATTCCGGCAGCGGATTTTCAGGAGATAGTCATCCTCTCCTGCAATATGGTGGCATTCCTGAACCTCTGTGAGCTGATTCATCAATTCCAAAAAGGGAGTCCTGTGTTCGGGTCGGGCTAATGAAACCGCAACAAATGCGGTTAGCTCACACCCGGCTGAATCCGGATCAATAACGGCTCCGAATTTCTTGATTACCCCCTGCTCCTGCAGACGGCTGACCCTCTCTGCAGCCGATGGAGCGGATAATCCGATTTGAGCCGCAAGGTCCGCCCATTTTATTCTGGAGTTGTCCATGAGAAGCTTAATTATTTTTATATCGTAGGAATCCAATGTATTTCACCTTCTTTTAATAAGTATTTTTTAATTATATCTTATTTTTATAAATAACATCTATGAAAAATATGCCAAACAAAAAAGGCCAGCCCGGAGCCAGCCTTTTTTCTTCTATTAAGCTTTCTTTTTCACATGAAAATACGTAACCGCAAGCGCCAGCACCAAAACCGTTCCCTTCACAATTTCAAACGCATAATAGGGAAGGTTCATCATGGTGAGACCGTTGAGCAGCACTCCGATCAGTGCCGCTCCAAAAAAGGTTCCGAGGGCGTTCGGCTTTCCGGCTCCGAGAACGGAGAAGCCGACGAAGACGGCGGCGACTGCTTCCATGAGCATAGATGCGCCTGCGTCGATTTGTCCGGAGCCGACGCGGGCGGCAAATAGAATACCTGCCATCGATGCGAACACACCTGATACCGTATAGGCTGCGAATTTCACTTTATTCACGCTGATTCCAGACAGCCTGGCTGCTTCTGCGTTTCCGCCGGTCATGTAGAGGATCCGGCCCCAGCGGGTGTGGCTTAAGATCCAATAGACGATGGCAGTAAAGAGAAGCATGATGACAACCGGAACCGGTATGCCCGCAATCTGTCCCTGTCCGATCCACAGGAACGATTTGTAAAACTCTCCGGGCGCGGTGCCTCCCGCTGTCAGCGGCATATGGCTGTAAATCGAGTATCCTTCCGTGTATGTCCGGTGGATCCCGGTAATGATATACATCGCACCAAGCGTTGCGAGCAAATCCGGTATGCCGATTTTCACGATTAAAATAGAATTAAAGATTCCGACCAGGATTCCGACTCCGATTGGCAGAAGCAAAACGAGCCACAGCGGCAGCTCATACCAGACCATGAGAGAGGAGGAAATGACGGTAGCAAGCGACATGGTCGCTCCAACCGACAAGTCGAACCCGTCTACGATGAGTGTGAACGTAACGCCAAGGGCGAGCAGCGTAACAATCGAAATCGAACGCAGAATATCGGATAGATTGCCATAAGAAAAAAAGGCGTGGTTGACAAAGCTAAAATAAATCAAGATGACCGCCATCAGGACGATGGCGCCGTATTTAAACAAAAATCCGATGAGCTTTTCCTTCATGGATGTCTTCCTTTCCGCCGCTTGCATAGAGCAGGATCCTGTCCTGTGTGGCTTCTTCTTTTGATAGTTCTTTTACGATCCTGCCGTCATACATGATCAGGACTCGGTCCGCGATGCCGAGGATTTCATTGATTTCACAGGAGAAATAAAGAATCCCTTTCCTTGCTTCAGCCAATCGGCGGATGAGCTGGAATATATCCTTTTTCGCTCCAACGTCCACACCCTTCGTTGGTTCATCAAAGAGGTAAACGTTCGCGTCCCCGGACATCCACTTCCCGATGGCCACCTTCTGCTGGTTGCCCCCGCTTAAATTTTCAGCTGGAGCCGAAGGAGAATCCGTTTTGATTCCAAGCTCCGTGATGATCTGTTCAGCGTGCTGTTTTTCTTTTTTCCGGTTCATTTTTAAAAACGAAGAAAAGGATTTCAAATGAGGGAAGGACATGTTTGCCTGGATGGATTCATGGATGAACAGCCCTTCCTTTCTCCGCTCTTCAGGAACGAGTGCCAATCCTGCTTTAATCGCTTCGGCTGGCTCCTTGAAACGGAATGGCTTGCCGTTTAGCAGAAGCGTTCCTTTCTTCCAGCGGGTCAAACCGAATAGCGTTTTGGCAAGCTCTGTTTTTCCAGCCCCAACCAATCCGGCAACGGCTACGACTTCCCCCTCTGCAACAGAGAACGAGATGTCCTTCAGGCGGTCTTCATCCTCGAGTCCATCTACTTGGAGAAGGGTCCGGCCGATCCCCGTCCCCTCTTCCTCCATTTCCTGTACGAGTGCGCGGCCAAGCATCGTTTCAATAATCTGTTCCTGGCTGACATCTGCGGTTTCAAAGGTTTGAATCGCTGATCCGTCTCTCATCACCGTGATCCGGTCACAAATTTCGAACACTTCAGGAAGCCTGTGGGAGATAAAAATACAGCCGACTCCCTGCTTCACAAGCCTTTGGACAATTGTGAAGTAATGCTTCGTTTCTTCAATCGACAGCGGCGCCGTCGGTTCATCAAAAATAATGATTTTCGCCTTGCGGACAAGCGCCCGCGCAATGAGGACCATCTGCTTCTGGGCAAGGGTTAGCTCTGAGGCCTGCTTTTCTGCAGGAATGCGGTCCTCCTGCAGCAGCCTTAGAGCCTCCTTCGCCTCCTGATTCAGTTTCTTTCGGGAAACCGTCCATTTTTTTGAGGAGGAGAAGGAATCAAGCATGATGTTGTCGGCAACCGTAAGCGTGGGAACGAGGGCTGTATCCACTTCCTGGTACACACAGTCGATGCCGAGTTCCTTCGCTTCCCTGGGCGAGCGGATTTGAACAGGCTTCCCGTTTATGGAGATTTCTCCGCTATCCTGCGTGTACGCTCCGGACAGAATTTTCATCAGCGTGCTTTTCCCTGCTCCATTCGCTCCAAGCAGCGCATGAACTTCCCCGGCTCTCAGTTCAAATTGAGCATCCTCAAGCGCCCGGACACGGCCGAATGATTTGGAGATGTTCTTCATTTGCAGAAGACTCATCCTTCTCCCTCCTTCTCTATTATTTTCCTTCTTCGAGCTTTTTCAGCTCATCCGTATACCCCTGTTCGCTTTTGCCCCAGCCTTCCACGTGCTGATCGAGATCATTCGTCGTCACCTGTTCTTTCGGGAGATCATCCTTTTTCACAAAAACAGGGTTCAGTTTTACCTTTTCCTCAACCGTGTCTCCATTGATTTTCTGATAAGCATAGCGGACCTGAATGCGTCCGATGTCTTTCGGATCGACAGCGGCGGAAGCGACCCATGGGCTGTTTTCCTTTTGAATCATCTGAAGATCCTCATCACTCATATCGATTCCATAAACCTTAATATCGGTTCTTCCCGCCTGTTCAAGAGCACGGACAGCTCCTTTAGCAAACTCATCCCAAGCCGCCCAAACGGCCGTGATTTCACCTTTATTCGGATATTGCTTCAGAATTGCTTCCATTTGTGCCTGTGTATCAAGCGCTGTGTTTTGGGTCGCGGCTCCGAATGCAGCCACTTCTTTTATGCCTGTGTTTTCTTTCAAAAATTGCTGGTACGCGATCTGGCGGCGTTCCATCGGAGCAAATCCGGCCACCCAGATTTTCACGATGTTCGCTTTTCCGCCTGAATCTTTGGCCAGCTGATCAAGCGTCATCTGTGCCATTTGCTGGTCACCCTGTTCAATGGACGTTACACCCTTTGATTCCACGCCTGCATCAAACGCGACAACCGGAATGTTTTTGCTGATCGCTTTTTCGACACCGGCAGTCAGCGCTTCCTTCGTTCCGTGATCAATCAGAATCGCGTCAAATCCTTGATTAACCGCGGCATCCACATTGGACGCCATTTTTGCCAGATCGCCGTCAGATGTGAACACAACGGTCTTGCCGCCAAACTTTTCGGTCTGCTCTTTAACGCCTTCTATGTATTGAGCTGAGAATGTTCCAAGGTTCTGCTGCATAATAAGGGCGATTTTCTTTCCTGCAAGCGGATTGTCTTTGCTTGCCTTTGCTTTTGTTCCTGCCTGCTCGCCCACTTTCGGCTGGCAGCCCGCAAGCATGGCGAGAATGAAAAGCGCCGCCAAAATGATCTTTGCATATTTTTTTGTCATGTTCGTACTCCCCCTAAAAGAAATGTTCCGGACGTCCTTTCGAGGGCTTTTCTTACCGGAAAAATAGGAAAAGCCCCTTTCTCATAAAGAAAGAGGCTTGAAGAATTAAAGTCGTCTTCGTAAGCCTCTTATCTCTCAGAAAGTGAAAAACTTTCTGTTGGAATTAGCACCGTGCCTTCAGGGTTTAAAACCCTGGCGCGTCTTGCTTTCGCGCCCCGTCTCGCGACGGAATTACGGTCGGTTGCTGGGCATCATAGGGCCAAATCCCTCCGCCTGCTCTGGATAAGAGTGCAATCTGAATAGTATGAAATTTTATTGCCTGAGCTGAATATTATCACCATTTTTACCGGCCTGCAACATTTTTTTGAAAATTTTTCATTCATGCGCAAATAAACGGACTCCGAATCATACACGTCTGTGTGCCCTCTTATGTGCAGTCATCCCAGTTTCCTTAAGTGTTCAAAATCTTTTTATTCCGCAGGTTTCAGCGCCATCATTGCACCGAAATACTGGGAAGCCGTGCTGAAGCTGATAAAAGCACAGAGCTCGCTTATTTCCCTGTCGGTAAACACCTCTTTTACTACGTCAAAGACGGCTGTTGGAACGAAACCTTTATGCTTAAGAAATACTTCCGCAAATCCGGCCGCTAAAGAGGTTTTCTCATCAAACAAAGCGGGGTCCGGCTTTCCCTTTGCCTTGCAGTATTCACAGCCGTTTCCCTGGGCCAGCGTTCTTCTTACCTGTTCTTTCAGCTCAGCGGATAGTGCGCCGTCCGTCTCCAGTACTTCACCAAGTTTCGTCCACTGAATCATAATATCCTGATTGTGACCCAATAGTTTTTGAAAGGGTGTATCTCCATGTGCTGCAAAGTGAATGGTTGTCATTTTCATTCCTCCTCTCCATAATAATAAAGAGGTTGATTCGTATATTACATAATTTACATAAGGAAAAATGAAGATTAATAGACAAAAAAGACTTGTAAAAGGAGAAAAAACTTTACATATGAAAATCGACGATAAAGACCGGAAAATTTTAAATGAATTAAGCAAAAACAGCCGGATTTCCATGAGAGAACTGGGCCGCAGCATCGGTATGTCCGCTCCCGCTGTGACCGAACGGATCAAGCAAATGGAATCATACGGGATTATTAAAGGCTATACATTGGATATCGATTACGGCAAAGCGGGGTATCCGGTCAGCTGCATCATCGAAGCAACCGTGAAAAATGGAGAATACAATCTTTTCAGACGGCATATTGAAAGCCTGCCAAACGCAGCGTTTTGCCACCGGATTGCCGGAAACGCCTGCTTTATGCTCAAAATGCATGCTGAGAGCCTTCAGCAAATAGAGGAATTTATCGACGGAATTTCAAGCCTTGCTCAAACCGTCACTCACATCGTTTTCTCGGAAGTGGAAACGGGATTCCGTTTTACAAAATGAAAAAAAGAACCAGTCCAAAAACTGGTTCTTTTTTCTTACACTTATGCCTCAAGCTCCATATTCTCATCCCTGGAACGCCCTGGAGTAAAAATAGATCCTGCTGATAAAAGAGCAAATACGGCTGCAAAGGCAAGCAGCACGAGCGCATTGCCCCAAAGCACGCTCGTATTCCCAAGCGAGATCACCGCTTTGAACCCGGCAATCGAATACGTAAACGGCAGCCATGCGCTTAATGCCTGAACCCCTTCCGGAAGAAGAATGACCGGGAGGCTCGCGCCGGTTGTGGTGATTTGTGCGACAGCGAGGACAAAGGCAAGAAAGCGCCCGATGTTCCCCGCAAGAGATGTTAAAGCAAAGACAATGAACATAAAGACAAGACTTGTGAATATAGTAAACAGCACAAAATAGAAAGCGTTTTCAACTTGAAGCTGCAAAATGACAAGGGTAAAAATTGAAAGGACAAGTGCCTGTAAAACAGCAAACAGGGACAGCTCGCCAAGCTTGCCTGCATACCATCCAATGCCTGATGCTTCCGCCGGCTTCCTGAAGTCCGTAACAAACGTAAGAAGCAAGATTCCTACAAATAGAGCCAATGACAAAATATAAGGGGCTGTTGAGTCACGGTAAAATTCATAGCTGTTCACTTTTTCCGCTGACAGCTTAACCGGTGAAGAAAACATGCTGATATTTTGATCCCCTGCATGAATGCCTCCGGTTTGTTCCGCTCCGCTCGCGAGACCCGCTGCAAGCTGGCCGCTTCCATCCTTCAGCTTGATCACTCCGGCATCCAGCTGGGTTACTCCATCGGTGAGCTTGCTCCAGCCGTTTTTCACGGTTTCGTTTCCTCCACTCACCTGCACGAGTCCAGTGTGAAGATCTCCTGCCCCGGCCGTCAGCGTCTTCCACCCTGCATCCACTTCTGTGTTCCCGCTGTAGATTTTCTGCGTTCCGCTGTAAAGCACGGATACACCTGACTGCATTTCCTTCCAGCCAGAGTTCACCGATTGATTGCCATCACTTACTTTAGAAGCCCCGGCGTTCAGTTTTGCTACAGATGAGGTCAGTTCTTTCCATGAAGCGGAAAGAGTCTGATTACCATCCGCAATTGCTTTCGTTCCCGCTGCGAGCTTGGCTGCCCCGCCGCTCACCTGCGACTGCCCATCCTTCAGCTTCGCCATGCCGTCCGCAAGAGCATTTGCCCCTTCTGACGCCTGCTGCACGCCGCCTGCGACTTGAGCGGTTCCCGCTTTGAGGAGCTGGGTGTTTTTAGAGATGCTCTCCGTACCCCCCGCCACAATTTTACTCGTTTGAAGGAGTGTTAAAAATTCGCGGTCCGTTTTCAGCTGGGGATTTTTAGCTAAATAGGCTTCCAGTCCCTGCGCGAGGCCTTTCGCCCCCATATTTACCTGGGCGGCTCCTGCATCCAGGTCGCTCATGCCCTTTGCTGCGGCACTGCTTCCAGGCGCAAGAACGGCAAGGCCCTCCTTGAGCTTTGCGCTTCCGGCTTCGGACTGCTTCAATCCTTCAAGCACTTGAGCAGCTCCTTTATCCAGATCCGCCGCTCCTTTTGCTGCACTGCCCGCTCCGCCCGCAAGCAAATCAATTTTCCCTGTTCCCTGCTTTAATGATTGATAAAGAAGTCCTGTTCCATCTTTCACCTGCTTAGATCCGGCTGCAAGCTTTTCAATATCCCCCGATTTTCCGGTTAGAGATTGAAGCAGCGTCCCCGTTCCGTCTTTCACCTGCTTCGTTCCGGCTGCAAGAGCCGAAATATTCCCCTGCTTTGCAGAAAGCGAATTCAGCATTTCCTTAGAGCCGGCCTCCAGTTTTTTCGAACCGTCTGCAAGCTTCGCAATATCCGCTGATTTGCCTGTTAAAGAGGCAAGAATCTGACCTGTCCCCTTCTGAAGATCACCCGTTCCGGTGAAAATCTGACTGGATCCATCTGCGCCTGATTTAAATCCGTCCGCTACATCCCCAAGCTGGGCGAACAGCTTCGACGTATAGTTTTCGGTAATTTTATCTCCGAGCTGTTCCTTGATTTTTTCAGCCGCTCCTTTTGTAATTTGTGCCGCCGTGAAGCTGAGTCCTTCGTTTTGAATATAGCGGAGCTCCGGCACTTCCGGATTATCGCCGAGAACCGTCGTCACCTTTTCAGAAAAATCCTCCGGAATTTCAATCACCATATAGTACTTTTCGTTTTTAAGCCCATCTGAAGCCTCTTCAGGACTGACAAATTTCCATCCGAGACTGCTGCTTTTCTTTAAATCTGCTACAAGATCGTCTCCGGCATGAATGGAGTCATTCCCGGATACAGCCCCTTTATCCTTGTTCACGACTGCTACCGGCAGATTGTCCAAATGATCATAAGGACCTGACCGTGATGACAGCAGCACGCCCGAGTAAACAAGCGGGACGAGCAGCACGGCAATCAGCGCCAGCAGCATCCCTTTCCTGCCCCCGCTTTGGAACCTTCCTCTTAATCCCTCAAATCTTCCCATGCACATCCCCCGTTATCCATCTAAATATCTATATAAAAAAGTGAATAAGGACTCATTCACTCTCCCTTTTTATATACTGAATATTTAGTAAATATTCCTGCCTGTTTTAGGATAGAGCGGGAAAATATTTTCTGTTATGTAATAACCTATCTGTTTTCTTAAAAGATTGCCGGGTTCAAAACAGCCGGCCAAAGGAAAATGTCTATTTACTTTGCAGCATGCCTGATACCAAATGAACGGCCATGGCATCATCCAGGTAACCGACTGCAAACAGGTAATCCGGCAAAACATCAACCGGCACAATAAAATAAAGAAGAACCCCGGCAAAGGAAGCGATCTGACCGGGTGAACCGGCATTCAAACAGAATTTCTCATACATGCCTTTCAGGGTATGGATAAAAGGCCCTGCACTGCCCAGAAGCTGGATTTTATTTTTAAAACGATTCAAAATCGTTTCTTTCCCTTCCTCCGTTTGCCCATACGCTTCAAAAACGGCTAATTGCTTTTCAACGTTTGCTATCGTAAACACTTCATCGTCTAGACCGGACGATTTTAATAGGCTGCTGATCGCTTCTGCCGAAAGGGCCGGTTCAGATTGAACGGAATAGCCGGCCGCAGCAAACAGACGGGGGAGCGGCCATTCAAGATGGTCAGCGAATACCTTTAAATGTTCGGGACGCGCCTTCCGTTTTCCGTTGATGATTTTTGAAATGATAGATTTATCGATCTTTGTCAATTCACTGAATTTCCTTATGGATAAAGATTTCTCTTTTAATAGTGATTTAAGGAGCGGACCGAGCTCACGGTCTGTTTGTTCGCACATCTTTTCTTCCCTCACGCTTTCTGCCAATCTCATTTATTAGCATTTATCCCCTTACCTTAAACAGACGTTGACAATTTGTCAACGATTCTATACAGTAATGTCAGCATCCTGCAAATGATGCCTTTTTTATCGGAAATAGTGAAGAAAGATAGAATTCAGCTCATGTTTTCAGGACAATCAGAGAAAGAGGAAGTGTTATCATTTGGAAATCATTCAAGCGATCATTTTAGGTCTTGTTGAAGGCTTGACCGAATTTTTGCCCGTGTCATCTACAGGCCACTTAATCCTGGCTGGACACTTACTTGGTTTTACCGGTCAGAAAGCGAGTGTGTTTGAAGTGGTCATTCAGCTCGGTTCAATTTTGGCTGTAGTCGTTGTTTTCTGGAAGAGGCTTTGGAGTTTGTTCGGATTCTATAAACATGATCAAAGCGCTATAAAGGGAAATTTAAATTTGATCCATATCATTCTGGCGATGCTGCCTGCCGTCGTAATCGGCCTTGTTCTTCATGATTTTATCAAAACGGTCCTGTTCTCGCCGATCCCCGTTCTGTGCGCGCTCATAGCGGGAGGTATTTTCATGATATTTGCCGAAAAAAAGAAGAAACCGGTCACTGCGGCCACTCTTGATGACGTTACATACAAACAGGCTTTCGGTATCGGACTGTTTCAAATCCTCGCCCTTTGGTCCGGATTTTCCCGGTCGGGTTCAACCATTGCCGGCGGACTGCTTCTCGGACTTTCGCACAAAACCGCGGCAGAGTTCACGTTTATCGTAGCCGTACCCATCATGTTCGCAGCAAGCGGGCTGGATTTAGTAAAAAATATGGACGTTCTTTCTGCAGCAGACATTCCCATGTTTGCCGCCGGTTTTATCACCGCCTTCATCGTTGCGATGATCGCCATCGTCTCTTTCTTAAAGATTCTGTCAAAAGTAAAACTAACGCCATTTGCCATCTACCGTTTCATTCTGGCAATCGTCTTCTTCATCTTCCAAGTCCTATAGACTTATGTTTACGAAAAATAATAGAATGGTAAACTCCCGATATTCATCCGGGGGTTTTTTTATGATTTTTAACACCTGGGGATTGGAGCGAGGGGCATAAGACTCTTCCGAGAGCAGCGGGACAGGTGAGACCTGCGCCGGGCGGTTCCAGGTGAGTGAAATGGCCTTGGGTCCAGAAAAAACGACAAATCCAGCATTTTTTAAAAGGGCCGTTTACCCTGGATGCGGACAGGGTAAATGAAACCAGTAATTTCAATTATTTCCCTTAAAAGGAAGGAAGGTGAGGATTTAGTAATGGAATATCCAGTTAAACACGCAGGGTTTTGGCTAAGATTCGCTGCATATGTCATTGATGGTTTTATCGTTTCCATCTTTATGTACCTTTTCATTTTTTTAATCGCCGGTGCCGCTATGGGCAGTTCCATTTTAAGCGGGAATCCTGATGACATAAATATTGTCGTCGTTATAGCGGGCTACGCATTTTTCCTCCTGGTCGTTCTCGCCTATTACATCGCAATGCCCGTTACAAAGTGGCAGGGCACCATCGGAAAGAAACTGGTAGGAATCAAAATTGTCGACCGATATGGACAAAAACTGACCATTGGGAAATCTGTCCTCCGCTATTTATCGATGATTGTCACTGGATTCACGTTCGGAGTCGGCTACATCATCACAGCCTTCACAGAGCGCAAGCAGGCTTTACATGATTTAATGGTGAAAACCTACGTCATTCAGAGCCGGATTGAAGTACAGCCGGCAATGGAAAAAACGGGGGAAACAGGAAGTATTACGCATGAAACATTCCGTTAATCATGCAGGGTTTTGGCTGAGAACAGCAGCTCAAATCATTGATAACTTTATTGTAACCATCGTTTTTTATTTTTGCTTTTTTTCAATTGGCCTGACTTCCTCCCTCATAGACAACGATGAAACGATCAGCGGCCCGATTGGCATTCTGTTCGTTTTCATAGCATTGCTTTTGTACGTCGGCTATGACATCTACATGCCGGCAACTAACTGGCAGGGAACCATCGGCAAAAAGCTGGTGGGCATTAAAATTGTCGATCAGAATGGCGAAAAATTAACAGGAGGAAAATCCGCATTGCGGTTTTTAGGCTCCGCTGTAAGCTACGCCACTTTTGGAATCGGTTATCTCATTACGGCCTTCACCCCAAAGAAGCAGGCACTTCACGACTTAATGGTCAAAACGTATGTGATTCAAAGCAGAGTAGAGGTATACGGGGATTCAAAGAAATTCAGATTAGATAAGGAGACATACACATGAATGATTCTGTAAAATATGCAGGGTTTTGGGTTCGGTTTGGAGCTTACTTGATTGATGGTGTAATCTTTCTCATTATTTTTGGAATTCCAAGCTTTTTACTGATAGGAGGAGATCCAGCAGCCAATACGGCAATCCGCTTATTCATAGGAACCTTATCTGCTCTTTATGTGATTTTAATGCCTACGACCAAATGGCAGGGCACTATTGGAAAGAAATTGCTCGGATTAAAAATAGTCGATGAAAACGGGGGACGTTTAACAGCTGGACGAGCCGTCTTGCGCTACATCGGTCAGATTATCAGCGCACTCGTTCTATATATTGGATTTATAATGGCAGCCTTTACGAATCGAAAAAGAGCGCTACATGATATGATGGCCCATACGTATGTGGTTAAAAGCCGGACAGAATCTTATCCCGAACCGGTAAATAGACAAGTCAATATTTAAAAAAACCGGATTCAGGATAATCTGAATCCGGTTTTTCTTTTTCGACAGAACAGCTATCCAATCAGCCCGTCCTCCGCCATTTGTTCCTTTTGATCGGTCAGCGTTGTTTCAAGGCTCCGGTAGGTCATCCCCAGTTCACGCACGCTTTTACTGTGATCAAATTTCGCCGGCAGCCCGACATTTTTGGACACGAATGGGCGGGTAAGCCCAATCTTCGGTGCCAGAAGCCAAATCAGAAACTTCGGCACTTCCCATTTAGGGAGCGGATACTGATTAGGGAAGTTCTTTTCAAAAATTTTCGCCATATCGAGCAGAGTGGCTTCTTCATTGGACAGCAAATACCGTCCGGATGCCGTATTTTTGAAAGCAGCAAGCCTGTGTGCTTTCGCAACATCCCTTACATCGACGATTCCATTCACCAAGCGGGGGACACCCGTTTTGTATTTGCCTTTCAGCAGATCCAGGACCGTCGCAATACTTGTGGAATCCGTCCTTTTCGAAAGGGAGGGACCAAGAATAAAGGTTGGGTTGATTGTCACCAGGTCCCATCGGTCCTGCTTTTCAGCCATCTCCCATGCCTCTTTCTCCGCTGCCGTTTTAGAGAAGCTGTACGGCTGGTGGTCTGCGGAACTGGTTGTATTCCAGTCTCTCTCCGTAAAGGCAGGCTTGCCATCCATGTCTGCATTATCTCCAAAAATAGCGACGGCGCTGCTTGTAAGAATAACGCGCCTTACGGAATCGAATTGATCCACAGAACGGAGGACATTCCGTGTCCCTTCCAGAGCCGGTTTAATTAAGTCTTTCTTTGCATCCCTAAATCCGCTGATAAAAAAGGGCGAAGCTGTGTGGAATACATATTCACTTCCGTTTACGGCTTCATCAAAACTTCCCTCTCTTAACAAATTCGCCTCATAAACATGAAGGGTTCCGGCCGATTCTCTTTCTGCCTGAAGCAGGTGCTCATAATTTGCAGTTCTGGATTTATCACGCACCGTAATTCTTACTTCATGACCTTCTTCCAATAACTCTTTAATCAGCCATGAGGCAACGTATCCCGTTCCCCCGGTGACCAATACGGTTTTTTTTACCATTTTCTAAGTCCTCTCTTCGCTTACAGATTGAACGTTCATTCAACAATGAAACGAGTATTATTGTCTAATGGCTTCCCAGCAAGCTTCCGTTACTTTTTCGATCAGCTTTTCATCCATAAAAATATCACCAGCCGCATGCTGTTTTGCTAGAGTGATTGCCACCTCAAGCGTCAGCGCAAAGATGACCGGATCCGGGAGAGGCTTAATCATCTGTTCATGCTTTGCTTTATAGAACACTTGCATAATCGGTTCGTAGTATGGATCCACCGTTTCCTGAATAGCCTGGCGGTTATAGGGCGACTGCAAAAACTGCTCCATAAAAATCGTCTCTTCCGGCCTGTTTACCGACACCTCAATTGTCCGTCTCACAAGCTCGCGTATTTGCTTTCTCAGTGACTGCTTTTCATCAAGCCCGGTAATAATCTTCTCTGAAAACTCCCGTTTCACTTTTATATATAATTCCTCAATCAATTCATCTTTATTGCTGAAATAATGATAAATAATGCCGGCGCTTACTCCGGCCTTTTTCGCCACCTTGGCCATAGATGTACCATGAAATCCATATTCGGAAATCAGCTCCAAGGTCGCTCTCAAGATTGAAGCATATTTCCCTTCTTTTGAATCCAAAGGCCGGATCGCCCCTTCCTTGATTGAATGTTCATTCAATATAGTACCTTCTTTTGGAGCAACTGTCCATCATAAGGAAGATTTTTATCGAAAAATGTCGAAAGAATAGAGAAAAGGGAGAAGCCGGTAGGCTTTACGGTTGGCGGGGCGTACATAGTCGGAGGGCGGGTGCCTGACCCGCGCTCTTTCACCGTACTAAAGCTCTGGCACCAGCCAGCGCAATCCCTTGGTACATAAGGCCTCACAGTTTCTAGCCTCTGTCCCCCGCTGCGGTGAAGGATGACGGGACTGGCACCGTTCCTGACCCGCACTATACTGCCGTACTAAAGCTCCGGCACCGACCCTCTCATCCCTTGGTACATAAGGCTCCACAGTTCCAAGCCTTTGTCCCCCGCTGCGGTGAAGCACAGCGGGACTGGCACCGCTAAACCTGCTAAAACTACTGAAACCATCAAAACCGATATAACTGCTAAACCTGCTAAAACTGCTAAAACTGCTGAAACCATCAAAACCAATATAACTGCTAAAACCGATACAAACGCTCCCCCCTTCATCCCCGACACTCCCCCAGCATCAAAAAGAGGCCAGCGTTTAAGCCGGCCCCCAAAATTTAAAGTCCTTTTCCGCCAAGCGGCTTCAATGTGCTGATTCTTTCCATCCCGGCCATGATTGGCTTTGCTTGTTTGATCAGGTTTTGAGTCGACTCAAGTGTGAGCGATGCCTGATGGGCTTCCTCACTCTTCCATACCTCGTAAACCATTACAGCGTCGGGTTCATTTTGCGCGGTGCTGACGACATACAATTCGCATCCCTGCACTTCTTTCATCGCTTCTGCTGCTTCTAATAAAATAGCTGCGAGCTGTCCGCCCTGCCCCTCTTTTGCGAGAATCTTGCCGAACAATCCGAATTTCTCCATCTTTTCCCCTCCGTTTACCGGGTTTGCTCTGCTTTTTTCCTGGACAGAAACGCTTTAATCATAAAATACGTTATGTCTTCAGGAAGCTGTTCTTTAATTGGCTTTAACCGGTCTGCGCCTGTCTCCTCAACCGCCTGCGCAATCTGGTCCGTATAGATTTCAGGTACAAATTCTTCATACGTAATGTTTTCTCCTGCTTCCAGACATTTCAGCAGATGATTTTCAACCGTCTGAATGGAAAGGTCCCTCTCCTCTGCTATTTCCTTAAAGGTCTTTCCTTCCTTATAGAGCTTAAGTGTATCTAAATGTGAATTTGCAGATGGTTTGCGGACGGGCTTGCCTGCACTCGGCGAATCTTCAGAAAGATCATTTTGGTACTCCGGATTTTGCGATTTAAACAATTGAATAGCCTGTATAAATGTCTCGCCGTATTTATCCGCCTTATGCTGACCGACTCCGGAAACCTGAAGGAAGGCCTCCGGTGTTTCCGGCTGCTTCACGCACATACTTTTAAGCGCCGTATCGGAAAAAATGACAAACGGAGGCACTTTTTCCTGTTCAGCGAGCCGTTTCCTTACGATCCGGAGCTCTTCAAACAGCGGGTCGTCCGCTGCAAGCTGCCTGGTTTCCACCGCTTCCTTCCGCTGAACCGGCACGTTCCCCATGAGGACTTCCTTCCCTGACGGATTCACAAAAATGACGGGGTAGGTTCCATGCTCCACTCCTATGAGGTCCTGTGAAATCAGGAACTCTATAAAAGAAGTGACTTCCTTCGCACTCTTGTCCTTCATGATTCCGTATGTCGGCAGACGATTGAACCCAAGCTCGCCGACTTTTTTGTTTTGTGATCCGGTGAGTACCTGGGCCACAAGCGCCTTGCCAAAGCGCTTCTGCCCCATCCGGATGACACAGGAGAGCACCATTTGCGCCTCCTTTGTCACATCTTTGCTCTCTCTGGAGTCTGTGCAGTTCCCGCAGCGTCCGCATGGAGGCATGTCCGAATCACTGAAGTAATGAACGATTTTTCGCTGAAGGCAGTTTTCCGTATGACAGTAATCCACCATAAGCTGCAGTTTTTCGAGCTCCTGCGGCATCCGCATCCGGTCACTCGACTGATCAATTAAGAAACGCTGCACTTGAACGTCCTGAGGGGAATAAAGCAAAATGCATTCACTGTCGAGACCATCCCGCCCCGCACGGCCTGCTTCCTGATAGTAGCTTTCCATGTTTTTAGGGAGCTGAAAATGGATAACGTACCGAATGTTGGATTTATCAATTCCCATCCCAAATGCGGACGTTGCGACCATCACCGCTGTCCGGTCCAGAAGAAAGTCCTCCTGTCCGCTAATCCGGTCTTCATCGCTCATACCAGCGTGATACTTGGATACACGAATGCCGCTTTTGTTTAGGACATCGTGCAGCTGATCCACGTTTTTCCGCGTCGCCGCATAAATTATTCCGGACTCTGTTTCATTTTTCTTCAAGAAATCCTTCAGATATCGAAGACGGTCCTGCCCTTTTATGACGGAAAAAGATAAATTCTCCCTGGCAAAACCGGTAAGGATCGAATGGTCTTCATCAATATTCAGTGAGCGGCAAATGTCTTCCCGAACCTTCGGAGTTGCGGTTGCAGTGAGCGCCATCACCACAGGTTTCTCCGGGAGTTTCTCAATCATTGTGTGAATCCGCTGATAGCTTGGACGGAAATCGTGGCCCCACTGGGAAATACAATGGGCCTCGTCCACTGCCACAAGAGGAATGGATAGCTCACGGAGCTGATTAATAAACTCATAGGACTCCAGCCGTTCAGGAGCAATATACAGCATCCGGTACTCCCCGTGCTTTGCCCGCATCATACGATCCTGTACCTCTCCGGCTGATAGAGAACTATTGATATAGGCCGCTGGGATCCCTGCCTGCAGCAGGGTATCCACCTGATCCTTCATCAGGGAAATAAGCGGTGAAATGACAATGGTTGTACCTGAAAAAACAAGCGCAGGGATCTGATAACAAATGGATTTCCCGCCCCCTGTCGGCATCACACACATCGTATCGTTTCCATCCAGTGCAGATTGGATCGCCTCCTCCTGGCCTTTCCGGAAAGACGAGTACCCGTAATGCTTTTCGAGCAGCAATCGAGCCTGTTCAAGCATGTCTCTTCATCCTCTCTGTCCACTTCTTTTTTTATTATAAGAGTCTGAGTCTGCTGGTGCAAAAAGCGGAAAATGATTTTTCAAGCCGAATTTCCTTGCTCTTTCTTCTTTTAGGTTTTTATTGAAAAAACTCCCAAACTGCATTAAACTGAAAAATAGTTAAATAGTCCCAAAAAGGAGAACTCATATGTATTGCAAAAATTGCGGATCCTCCCTTACCGAACGGTCTAAATATTGCCCTCAATGCGGCCGTTCTCTTAAAACCAAACCCTATAAGCTTCTTACTCTGCTCATTTTATCGATTTTTGCCTGCGCGGGTGTTTTCAGTGCCCTGTACCTGGAATGGATGAAAGAGCCGGATCAGGCTGTCTCAAAAGCCTCAGAAAAAACACAAGTAGACGTACAAGCAGCAGAAGTAAGGCAGACTGCGGCAAAAGCGGAAACGGACTCTCCAAACGTAAAAAAAGAGAATCCCGCACCGCCAAAAGAAACATCCCAAATTATAGAAGATGCGCAGCCAAAAGTATTCACGATTCTTAGCGATCATTCGCAAGGTTCAGGGTTCCTTATTAATGACCGAGGAGATGTGCTGACAAATGCGCATGTAGCAGAAGGATCCCTCTCGCTGACAGTCAGGGATTCTAAAGGAAATGACCATCCAGGAACTCTGATCGGCTACAGCAATGATGTTGATATAGCCGTTATTCGAGTGGAAAGTCTGGCGGGACAGGCCCCGTTTGCTCTTGAGGAGACCGATTCTTCGGAGCTTGGTGATGAGGTCATTGCACTCGGCAGTCCGCAAGGGTTTGAAAATACAGCGACAATCGGCAATATCAGCGGGGTAAACCGGACGTTTACCATTGAACCGCGAATTTATGAGGGAATCTATCAAATCTCTGCTCCGATTGCTCCCGGCAGCAGCGGCGGACCCCTTCTGGATAAGAAAACAGAAAAAGTGATTGCCATTAATTCAGCCCGCCACACAACGGAAGCAGCGATTGGCTTCAGTATTCCGCTCTATAAAGTGATGCCGGTTATTCATGGCTGGGTCAGCCAGCCGATGACAGAAGAGGAAATCACCACCCTTTTCTACACAGAAGAAGGCACCTATTATTATCAGGATTTATATGAAGACAGCGAACCGTATTTTAACGGGGGCGATTACAGTGATGAGTTCGATAGCGGCGATGAATACGAAGCCCCTTCTGCAGAAGACGGGGACGAGTATGACGGGGACGAATCTTATGAAGAAAGTGATTCCTATGATGACAATGGATCGTATTCGGAAGAGTGGCAGGATGAAGAGAATGAGAATTCTTACTCCGATGACATTCCTGAAGAGGAGAATCCCGATCTTCCCGAAGAAACCGAGGACTGGAATGATGAATCCTCAGATGACTCTCTAGCAGATGAGACCTATGACGATGAGACGATGGATGAAGAAGCACCTCCAATAACAGAAACTCCATAAATTTTTTATAAAAAAACAGACAGAGCCGTTCATTTATATGAATTTGCTTTGTCTTTTCTTGTTTCATGTATGGTGAACAAAAGAGGAAGTTAGCTCTTTTTGTCGAATACTCTTAAAAACTAACTATTCGGAAAGTAGTAGATGATTATCCTGCGAAATGAGGAGAACTATGAAACGGTCATTGCTCGAATCTCACAAAAAACTTTTGGTTCGTTTTCTGGAAGAGCAGCAGTCTGCCTTTTTGAATGAATGGCATGAAACGATTTTCATTGGACAGATTGATCCGCATAAGGAAAAAATTAAGGAGAATGGCTCGACAATGTTCTCTTTAATCAAACAGGCGATTGCCGGATCTTTATCAGAGGAGGAATTGAAGCAGCTGGCTTTCAAAGTGGCAAATGAACGGCTGCAGGCCGACATCAACATTGGGGATTTTGTCTTCAACGTGAACGCCGGGAGAAGCATCATTATCAGGAACATTTTTCATTCTTCCATCCCGGTTCAGGACTTGCACTTTTTTATTGATCATATTAATCATCAATTTGATTTGTTTTCTTACCATGCCGTGACGATTTACACAAACTTGAAAAACAAGGAACTGAGTGAGAAAAACACGTATATTCATGAGAACCATAAGGATAAGCTCGCCCTGCTGGGTCAGATGTCTTCAAGCTTTGTCCATGAATTCCGGAATCCGCTCACCTCTGTCATGGGTTTTATCAAACTTTTAAGAAATGATTATCCAAACTTTCAATATCTTGATATCATCAATCACGAGCTCAATCAGCTGAACTTCCGGATTACTCAATTCCTTCATACGTCAAAAGCTGATTTTAACGGAACCGAAAAGGAAGATACCTCGATTTCAAAGCTGTTTGAAGATATCCGGGAGCTTACATATCCAAGCATCGTGGATACGGATGTGAATGTGATCAGCAGGATGGATCAGGATTTGGTGATTTCCACCTATCGGGATGAACTAAAGCAGGTCATGCTCAATCTTTTCATTAATTCCATTGATGCGCTGAAGCATAAAGAAAAGCCCCGCAATCTCACAGTGAATGGATACATCGAGAACAGCCAGGCAGTCATCTCCATTTCAAACAACGGACCTGCAATCCCCTCAGAAAATATTAAAACCATCTTTGAACCTTTTTTCACAACAAAGGAGCTTGGCACGGGAATCGGTCTATTTGTATGCAAAAAAATTGTGGAGAAGCACGGGGGATCCATATCATGTGAATCGAATGAACACCTCACAACCTTTACCATTGTTTTGCCAGCCCGTTAAATACATATGGGTTATTATACCATATTACCCATTATAAATCCATATAAAGTCCCGGTTGTTTCGGGTGGCACATAAAAAATCGAGTGAAAAACCAGACGGTTTAAGCACTCGATTTTTTATGCGCCGTTTAAACCGGCAAGCTTCTTTTCTGCGGTTTCTCTTTGTTTTTGGCCTTCCTGCTGAATTTCCAGAGATTCTTCTAAATGTTTCAGAAGATTTCCCTGTGTTCCAGCTCTCCCGTCAAGCCTTCCCATCGTTCTTTTTGTTTCTCCTGCGTTCTTGCGCCTCAAGGCGGAGGATGCCATCGTAATCTGATTTTTCCAGAGCGGAATCGAGGTTAAAATGGATGTTTGTATTTTATCAATCAGCAGCTGATTGGTCTGCTGAATCAGTCTGATCTGAGGAGCACTTTGACGTGTAATTTCCCTGCTGACTTTTAGATCATATAAACGGCGGTCCAATCGCTCTGCAAACCGGGCGGTATCCTCATACTTTTGCCGGTCTTCAGCCTTCTCCAAGTCAGGCAGAGCCTTATTCAGTTCCGACAATTTCGTCTCAGCCGCTCCTATATACAAGTTCAGCTCGTTAAAATACGCCTGGTTGCGGGCAAACCATTCATCAAGCATCGCAAGATCATCCTGGAGAACGTTCCTGCCCTTTTCCAGTTTCATCACGGCCCGGTCAAGCTGCGCACTCATTTGGTGGTACCTCGATATGACCTCACGGGAGGCGTACTTCTTTGGGAAAAGCCTGGTGAGAAAACCAGCTTTCCGGTCCCGGTCAGGATCTGCTTTATCCAGCTTTTTCATAAGGTCCCGGATAATCAGCCCTGCATTCCCCCGGTCCTTTTCCTTTACATAGTTCATCATTTGACTGGACAGCGATAGAATCCCGGACTGGGCCGGGACACCGAAGGATGCAATTTCCTCCCCCATCCCCGGCTTAATTTCAGCGGCCAGCTCCTGCACCCGCTTCCGTTCTGATTCTGTAAACGGGCTTGATTCCATGCTCATTTTAAATCCTTCGCTTCATGAATTGAGTGCTTGGCGACATCCAATTCAAAATGAAGCTGGGAAATGTCGTCGGAAAGAATGTGGTACAGATCCTGTTCAATCGTAAACAGGAGTTCTCTTAACGTCCGGTTTGATTCCTTTAAAGAGGAATGGATCTCATCGCTCTTTTTTGGCTGGGTAGACAAAAACGCATAGCGTTCCGTCAGTTCGACCGCCGAATCCAGATGCTTATAAAAAAATGGTTCAGCCCGGTAAAAACGCTTAGGATCCTTTTCAGCCAGGCGGTAAATTTTCCTCACGACCCGGAGCAGATCCACCCTCTGCTTGAGTACAGAAATACTTCGAATTGAAAAAAGCGCCCGGCTGAGGCGGCTGATTTTCCGTTTCGCCTCTTTTAGATTTTTCTGGATGAAACGGTACTCGCTTCTCGTCAGTTCATGTTTCTTCAAAAAACGGGCATGGACGATGGCAGCAGCCATACCGTATGCGGCTGCCCCTCCAAGCATGGAAATACCCGACGCGGCTAAATAAGGCTGGGACATAGGGAAAAAACTGATCAGCCAAACCGTCATCATAACGGGCAAAGCTGTAAATACCCCTGCAACATGCGGGATTAACCGATTCATATTCAATCGACTCCTGACATAAATATCTTACTTTTCCTACGTAAGAAAACGGTTTCCGGTTTCATTTATCTTTCTTCTTATCGTACACGATTTTCCCCTTTTCTTCCATAGAACCTGGATGGTAGAAGGCTATACGGCTTAAGGCTTACATACATTCATTATAGACATACAGCCGTCTCATCATGCCGGCTCGCGTATAATGGAGAGGAATCCTTAAAAAGGAGGGAACACCTTGCTGCTGCGGCCTGAACGAAATGACTATCATCCGCATTATCAGCCCTATATTGAACAGCTTCCGAAAGGGAACATATTTGAAATTCTTGAAGAACAAATGAAACAAACCATCCGCCTTCTTGAGAACTTACCGGAGGAGAAGGCGCTTCACCAGTATGCACCCGGAAAGTGGAGCATCAAGGAAGTGGCGGGGCACATCGCTGATACGGAAAGAATTATGGCTTATCGCCTGCTCGGAATTTCCCGTGGAGAGACACGTGAGTTTCCGGGATATGATGATGACAGCTACGTTCGGAACGCCCGTTTTGATGAGCGCAGTGTGAAGGAACGGATCGAAGACCTCTCGGCTGTCCGGAAGGCCACATTGACGCTGCTCAGAGGCTTGCATCCGGAAGCGTGGAAGATGGAGGGAAAAGCGAACGGAGCTCGAGTCACCGTCCTTGCGCTTGCCGCGATCATTGCGGGGCATGAGCGGCATCATGTGAGGATTTTGGAAGAGCGGTATCTTTGAAAAAAGGAGACACTCCCATGGAGTGTCTCCTTTTTTACTCATACTTCTTCAAAAGCTCTGTTAACTCCTGATTCTCCAGCTGCTTTGCAAGGCTGAATGCGGATTGCCCTTCCTCATCCTCATGATTCGGATCAGCGCCTGCTTCAAGGAGCAATTCACTAATATCCATTAATTCGTAATCCACTGCTGTCATTAAAGGAATCCAGCCGTAGTCATCTTTTTTGTTGGGGTCCGCCCCGTTTTCAATTAAAAGGCTGACCATCTCGGCATCTTCATTAAAAATAGCCTGATCCAGCGGGGACTCGCCGTTATCATTTTGCTCATTGGGATCGGCTCCTTCTTCCAGGAGCCTGTTCACCTCTTCCACATCCGCATCATAAACAGCTGTATTGAGCGGGGTATCATCATTTAGCAAGCCGGAAATTTTTTCAAACCCATAGATGCCAATTCCGGTCAAAGCAGCGGGAAGGAGAATTCCGGCCCCAACCGCCAAGGTCACAATATACTTCGTTGCCTTACCGAGAACCGCTGTTTCCGGAAGACCGGCAAACTGTTCAATTGCACTAATTCGTTTCGGAAGGGGAGGATGGGTGGATAACAGCTCCATCAGCGTAACCAAAAACCCTTTTTTTTCGTTGTACTGCTCCAGATAATCCGCCACGTTGACCTTTTGAAACATGCGTTTTCCGGCAGCAAAAACAAGCAGTGCCCGGATTGCACTTTCCGGCTTCTGAGTATAATGAACGGCCATCCGGTCACACGTATACTCGCATGCACGGGAATACGCCTCACCCAGAAACGGTACCCACATCGCTGGGAAAACATAAAAATTCTTTCCGACATGGTTTCTTTTGATGTGGGCCAGCTCATGCGCCAGCACATACTCTACTTCATCGTCATGCGATTCCTCTGCAAGCTCTGCAAAATCCGAATAAAGCACAACAAAATTTTTCCCGAACAGAGCAAATACTCTTGTGGCAAAAGCATTCAGGATTCCGCCGGATTCTACAATATACACCTCCGGCATTTTTTTGAGGCCCATCTTCTCAGTCAGGTTCTTTGTTTTTTCATACAGGGATGGAAACTGGGTTTCTCTTAATCGTACACCGTTTACCTGGATATGCGCCATGGACATCGCGTGGCTGAACCAGGTCAACAGACCGAGTACAGCAAGGATGATTGCGCCGATAACGGAAATCATTAGGGAAAGAACAATTGTAATGCTCGTAATTAAACAAAAAACAAATAGCAATTCCTCATACTTATGGATCAGCGGTTTATTGGGGGGATTCATCGTTTAGGCCGTTCTCCTCTTCGACTAAAATATTCTTCACAAAAAATCATTCTATCATCCTTTTCTCTTACAAAATAGTATTTTTTGGTTAAAAAGCGCAGCTGATTAAGCAGCAGAAAAAGACACCCCCTGACCGCGGGAGTGCCTTTCTTATATGTCTGTCCGCAAATCCCAAAGCTCCGGAAAGAAACGCTGATCCAGTACCTTTTTTAAATAATGGACGCCTGACGAGCCTCCGGTCCCCTGCTTGAACCCGATAATCCTCTCCACCGTTTTCATATGGCGGAATCTCCACTGCTGAAGCCAGTCCTCAATATCGACAAGCTTTTCGGCGAGCTGATACAGATTCCAGTACTGACCCGTATTCCGGTAGACGGTGAGCCAGGCAGCCTGAACAGAGCTGTCTTTTTGATAAGGCTTCGTATAGTCCCTTTTCAGGACATCCGGGCTGATTGTAAGACCCGCTTTTGCCAGCGCCTGAATGGACACATCATAAAGGCCCGGTTCACGGAACGCTTTTTCCAATCGGGTATGAAGCTCTTGGTCCTTTTCATAAATCTTCAGCACATGCGGCGTTTTATACCCCAGCGCAAATTCAATCAGGCGGTACTGGTACGATTGAAAACCGGACGCCTGACCAAGCTTATCGCGGAACTCCATGTATTCAGAAGGCGTGAGAGTAGAAAGCACGTCCCATGCCTGAATAATTTGAGACTGGGTTTTCGATACCCTCGCCAGCTGCTTGAATGCAGTCGGCAGATCTTCTTTAATAATCGCTGAGATAGACGATTCCAGTTCATGCAGAATGAGCTTCATCCAGAGCTCGCTCACTTGATGAATGATAATAAACAGCATTTCATCATGATGATCAGAGAGCCTCACCTGACCGGCTAGAATTTTATCCAATTGCAGGTACTCCCCGTAGGTCATGTTGTTCTTAAAATCGGTATGGATGGATTTTTCCGAGTCGGCTGGCTGCTGTTTGTCCGTCATCCGCCATTCCCCCTTTTTCTGATGACCGCCCTGACCGGACTACCGTCTCCACCTTCAATTGGCAGAGGAAGCGCAATCAGGTCATAGTCCCCTGGTTCAATCCCATCGAGCATGATGTTTTCAAGAATGTGGACACCGTTTTCGTAAAGAGCATGATGCGCGGCCATATCCTTGCTGTCCAGCTGGTCGACGGAAGGAACATCTACCCCGATCAGGAAGATTCCTTTCTCGTTCAAAAAGGCACCGCAGTCCGGATCAAGGGGTACAATGTTTTCCGGGAAGGTCTCCGGTTTGTTGGGAATGGCCGTTTTAATCAGCAGACGGGAAACGCCTTCTACGTGATGGCGGCTTAGTGTTTCCCGGCTGATTTGAATTTCATTGGTGAGATCGATGACTCTCGCCGGTCCGATAAACAGGCTGAGGTCCAGCTCATTTACTTTCGGTCCGCGGTCATCGAAGTGAAACGGTGCATCCACATGGGTTCCGGTATGCAGGCTTGTCGTTATTTTTCCAATGTTGACGGAGCCGGTCTGCTCCTTTGTATAAACCGTTTCATAGGAAAACGGTGTATCACCCGGCCAGTGGCCGATTTTCGGGTTCAGCGGCTGGGAAATATCGATCCATTTCATTTAAGCCACCACTCCGCGCTTGTTTTCGAATTTTTTATACGTTTCGTCTTTCATAATGGTTTTGAGTTTTTGAATGGTGCGCCAAACCTCTTCATATGTGTTGTAAAGGGCGACCGGCGCGAGACGGATTCCGTTTGGCGAGCGGAAATCGGGAATGATCTTCTCTTCTTTTAACGCCCGGCAGATTCTTGCCGCTTCCGGATGCTCCATGAAAAGATGCCCGCCTCTCGTCTCATCGATTGGGTTGCGGATGGTGAAGCCGTATTCCGATAGCTCCCGGCCGATCAGGTCCATCATGTATTCAGTCAGCTTCAGCGATTTTCTGCGGATGGGTTCTATACCGGCTTCATTGAAAATGGATAGGGACCCGAGCAGCGGCGCTATGCTCAAGATGTGAGGAGTTCCCATTTGGTAAGCCCCTGCATGCGGTGCTGCGGTCAGCTCATGCTCCATATCAAACTGCTTCGATTTATCCGAGCTGAACCAGCCGGCGAGACCCGGAGCTGAGCCGAAATGACGCTTGTTCACATAAAGTGCGCCGACGGCACCGGGACCGCCGTTTAAATGTTTATACGTGCACCAGAAGGCAAAATCCACGTCCCATTGTGACAGATGATGCGGGATGGAACCGACCGAATGGCACAAATCGAAACCGATCAGTATTCCTCGCTTGTGCGCTTCTCTGGTTAGTCTTTCCATGTCCAGCACCTGGCCGCTCCGGTATTGGACGCCAGATAGGATGACGATGGCGATTTCATCTGTCATCGCTTTGATGATGTCCTCCTCGTTTAAGGTGTGGCCGTCGCGGCTTTTTACTTTGATGAGGTGGTCATCCGGATTGTATCCTTTTAGGTTGAGCTGACTTTGGAGGGCGTAGATATCGGTTGGAAAGGTGATATCGTCTGTAACGATTTTCGTTCTCGCGCCTTTTGGCTTGTAAAAAGTGGCGATCAGCTGGTGAAGGTTCGCTGTAGTGGACCCCGTAACGATAACTTCCTCCGGTTCGGCACCGAGCAGCGGAGCCATTTGTCCGCCAAGCTTTTCAGGAAGGTAAAACCATGGATGCTCCCCCTCTGTCCACCCGTCAATTCCGTACGTTTTCCACGAGTTCAGGAGATCGTGGACCGCCTGCTCGGAACGTTTGGAGAGCAGGCCGAGAGAGTTGCCGTCGAGATAGATGGTATCTGCGGATATGTAGAATTCTTCGCGGAAATGGGATAGCGGATCCTGCTGATCAAGCTTTTGAGCGAATTCCAGGCTGTTTTGTTCTATTTGTGCGGACATTTTTCAGTCAGTCCTTTCAGTTTCGGGTTTAGTAGAATTATATTTTACGTATGATAACGCTGTCAAAAGAGGTTGGAATTAAATGGGCGGCGGTTTATTATCGAATTTCCTGATTTATTATCGAAATCGGCTGATTTATTATCGAAAATCACCAGATATTATCGAAAGCGAACCTTTTATTATCGAATCGGGAAATGTTCGTGACCAGAAAAATGGTATACCTCCTGACGTTTAAAAGATCGAACTGGGTAGAGAGAAAGTAGCAATGATTGCTTGAGGTTATTTTCTAAGACCCAGAACCGTTTTAACACATTGCAATGCCCTAAGCAGAAACTCATTATTTCCTGATGTCGCAATAGTAGGCGTATAGTTAGAAATTTTTGCCTTTTCGGAATTATGTGTCTCCAGATGAACTGAAACAAATTGCGTTACGTCTTCCAGAAGTTCATGCACCCTGATCCCCCTGATGCTCGAGGAATGATTTCTAATTTCTTCATAACCGGGAGAAAGTTCAAGTTTTTCACATATGGTAGTCCCTTAAAAGTTTTATATTATTTGTTTATTCTATTTGTTCTCCCATTCCTTCTCGCTTTTTATTCGAGGGCATTTGGCCAGGGATTGTGGATCATAAAAACAGAGAGGTCACAAACTGCTAATTAATTGGTTTTTATTACAAAATAAGGAATCTTAACAACAATAAAAATCTTTAAGTGTTATTATTAAATCAGCATATAAGGGATAATAAACCTATAATTTCATTTATTTACTTAAGGTGATAAATTGGATCTTGATACCGTTTCTTCTACCATCTCTTTATTCGCATGAAATAAAAAAAATTAATAAATTCATTGGATTTTTACAGCTTATTTGGAGGTACTCTATGAATAATTTTAAAATCGGAAAATTTATTTTTATTTTAGGAATCATTTTAATCCTATTAGGTTTGATAAACCAATTAGGTTACTACAATTCTATTTATCTTAAATATTCTTTTTTTGTGGGTATAATCTTATTTGGATTTGGAGTTTTATTAGATAGTTTCAAAAACAAAAAATAAAAATTAAATATTTCCTAAATAATGAACTCAACTTTCGCAGTCCAAATCAGGTAAGTAAGCCAGCAAATTTGACTTTATCCCGATATTGACGGATTCACCCATCTATGTAGGATGGAAGGAGCTGCCGCTAGTTTCCTGGCTAGAAAAGCCGTATTGCTGGATCCCAATGCCAATCTTACATATTTTTAAAATCCTCTATCAGATCATTCTTTCTTTTCATCTTGGCCTCATCTCCTCTGCCCTCATTATATTTAAAGTTGGAAGGTGTCTAAACTAGTGAGGGGGCCAGTGAGTTTTATGAACGAATTTGCAAATGTTGGAGTCTAGGACACCGCTGGCTTTCAATGGTTCGACTCCAACACTGCTGGATAGAGGGACATTGACAACCGAAATGCAACGGTTTGCCTCATACCCGGCAGACCGGATGGAGCATTTATCGGCTATTCTGGCGATATATCGGCGATTTTTTTGATATATCGACTAAAATAAAATTATATCGGCGATTTTTAAATTATATCGGCGATTTTTTCGATATATCGATTTTCCGACATGGTTCGACCACCGCACGCGGGGAAGGTACCTACAAAAACAGCGGCCTCCCATCGGAAGGCCGCCATCCACTCTATCTATTAAACTACTTCCCGATCCCAATGGCGGTGTTCCGAAATCGCCCCGATAAACGCAGCAGCAAACTTTTCTGGATTTTGCCCGCTTACAACGCCTGGGCTATTCTTCATCTCATTCGCCTCAATCCATTTCTCCCCTTCATGGGTCGCCCCAATCGGTTTGTAATGCATAAATGCTTCCTGAAGGAATGCGGAGGCATCACGGTAGAATCGCTTACCAGCTCCCTTTCCTCCGACTGCGTAGATGGCATCAAACAAAACGGAGTCGCAAGTCAGGAAGGTGTGGTCCACTTTCTGCTCGCTTCCGTCTGTGCCCTTCAGCTTGCCGAGCTTGCTGCTGATGATTTCCGGCTGGATGCCTTTTGCTTTCAGGCTTTCAAGAACCGAGCTGACTTCCTGTCCGTTGAATCCTTCATCCAAAATCACACCGACTTTCCGGGTATCCGGACTTTTCGCTGTTTTTTCCTGGCTCAGTGCAGGAGAAGATTTCGTTACGTTGGAACCGCCCTGCTCCGGCGGCGTTACGCCAATCGCTTCAGCAAAACCTTGCGCGAGCTCCAGGCTGACATTGGCGAACATATCGACAACCTGCTGCTGAACAGATTCGCTCTTCACTTTTCCAAGCTCGAAGCTGAACGCATCAATGATATGCTCCTTTTCAGGCTTGCTCATGCTGTTCCAGAATAGCGTGGCCTGGGAAAAATGATCCTTGAAGCTGTCGCTGCGCGCGCGAATCTTATACCCTTCCACTCTTTCCTGGTAATGAACATAACCGCCTTCGTCCGCACTGGCCGGAGCCGGTGTATTCGCTGCGAGCGAGTTTTTATGGTACGCGACCTGGCCGCGGTTAATCGTATGCCTTCCGTAGCCGTCACGCTGATTGTTAAAGAACGGGCACACCGGACGGTTGATCGGCAGCTCATGGAAGTTCGGTCCGCCGAGGCGGATCAGCTGCGTGTCCGTGTAGGAAAAGAGACGTCCCTGCAAAAGCGGATCATTGGAGAAATCAATTCCCGGTACAACGGACCCTGGATGGAAGGCGACCTGCTCCGTTTCTGCAAACACATTGTCCACATTGCGGTTCAGCGTCATTTTCCCGATGATTTTAACAGGAATGTCCTCTTCCGGCCACAGCTTCGTCGGATCGAGCAAATCAAAGTCAAATTTGAACTCGTCCTCTTCCTCAATCATCTGAACTCCAAGCTCATACTCCGGATAATCCCCGTTTTCAATGGAATCATATAAGTCGCGGCGGTGGAAATCCGGATCCTTCCCGTTGATCTTCTGCGCTTCATCCCAAACGAGGGAATGCGTGCCGAGCAGCGGTTTCCAGTGGAATTTGACAAACCGCGCTTTTCCTTCTTCATTTACAAAGCGGAACGTATGGACACCAAAGCCCTCCATCATGCGCAGACTTCTTGGAATCGCCCGGTCGGACATTGTCCACATCACCATGTGCGCCGCTTCCTGATTGTTCGCAACGAAATCCCAGAACGTATCGTGTGCGGATGCAGCCTGGGGGATCTCGTTATGAGGCTCCGGTTTTACCGCATGAATCAAATCCGGAAACTTGATGGCATCCTGAATAAAAAACACCGGAATGTTGTTGCCAACTAAATCGTAGTTGCCTTCTTCCGTATAAAACTTCGTCGCAAAACCGCGGGCATCACGGACCGTTTCAGCAGAACCGCGTGACCCGGCAACGGTTGAAAAACGCACAAAAACAGGTGTCTTCACAGAAGGATCCTGTAAAAATCCTGCTCTCGTGTACTCTTTCATCGACTCGTAAACTTCAAACTCCCCGTGAGCCGCAAACCCGCGCGCATGCACAATCCGCTCCGGTATCCGCTCATGGTCAAAGTGCGTCATCTTCTCGCGGAAATGAAAATCCTCAAGCAGCGTCGGTCCGCGTTCTCCTGCCTTAAGCGAAAACTCATCCTCAGAAACCTTTAACCCCTGATTCGTCGTCAGTTTTTTCCCCTCATCGTCAACCCGGTACTGTTCCAGCTGTTCATCCTTGCGATTGCTCACTTCGTTTCGCCACCCCTTTGGATAAGTATGTAAATCGTGTCTTGTACTCTACCCTTGGAAGTTGGCAGGGAAACAGGGAATTTTCAGCTAGTTCACTTTGAGACTATGTTCCTCGAGCAATGGAATGCTGGTTCGGCGGATTGCATATTGTACGATCTGCTCCTTCACATCCGGAAAAAGGGTGATAGTATTTAACTCAGACAGTTTGATCCACTTCACACCAGTTTGGCTGAAATCAGGCTTCAGCGGCATTTCGGGTCTGGAATTCTCCTTCAGGGTGCACTCGAACCATAACGTTAAAGATGATGTTTCTCCATACTTATTTGTGTTGATCTCCGGTTCATATTCATAGACGAAGACGAGTTCGCCGACATCAACCTGCACCGACGCCTCTTCCATCACTTCTCTGGCAGCCGCAGCTTTCACCGTTACTCCCTCCTCCACTCCGCCGCCAGGCAAATTATAATGCAGACCGTTTTCGTCATTAAACTCGATTAAAAGAATGGATTCATCTTCTACAATAATTCCACCCGCTCTTACTCTTATATGAAATGTTACAGCTTCGCCTCCTCCGGAAATAAGCATCTATTTATCGCCAGAGCTGACCTGCGGTCTCCGAAAACTAAGTCTCTCCCGTTCAATCGTATTAAAATCAACCACACTTCCGTCAGCGATTTCTATGACCCTGTCACACTTTTTTGCAATATCTATATTATGGGTTGCAATAATCATGGTTTTTCCCTCTCTATTTAATTGCACCAGCAGTCTCATGATGTCATCGCTCGTCTGCCGATCGAGATTTCCGGTCGGCTCATCTGCCAATATCAGTTCGGGGTCCCCTATTAACGCCCTCGCAATGGCTGCTCTTTGCTGCTGTCCGCCGGATAATTCATCTGGTTTTTTATGTATATGCTCCTTCAATCCTACCTTTTCTAGCCATGCAACGGCCTTTGAATTTCTTTCTTTTTGAGGCATCCTTCTATAGTTCAGAGGCAAGACCACATTCTCAAGAATGGTGTAATCCTTTAACAGAGCGAAGTTTTGAAAAATGAAACCAATCATTTGGTTTCTCGCCTGATGCATTTTATTTTCTCCGCTCATCCTTTTCCCGTTTAAGGAATATTCTCCGTTATCCGGGACATCCAGCAATCCTAATATATTTAATAACGTACTTTTCCCCGATCCGGATGGCCCAAAAATGGAGAGGCACTCCCCCTTTTTAACTTCCAGTGATATACCGTTTAAAGCCAGTGTCTTATTTCCGCTACAGCCATATAAATTTTCTATATTCTTTAACTCTATCATATGCATTCTAGCTGATTCCTCCGGTAAATGACCTTGGTTCAAGCTTCCGCAAAAAGAAAAAAACGATCAGATTTGAAACGAAAAGGAGACACAGCAATCCCCCCAAATCCGTTAAAACAACAGGGGTATTATAAGTTAAGCTGGATGCATAAACGTCATCCAACTGGCTGGACAGCTGGAAAAACACCTGATTTTTGCAGTAAAAGTAAAGCTGTGACAGGCCAAAGCCGGCAATGGCAATAAAGACGTTTTCCAAAGCGAGCTGAACCAGAATACCTGCTTTACTTTCTCCAACAGCCATTCTGATGCCAAATTCCCGTTTTCTCATCTTCATTGAAACAATAGAAGTAATGACTATGCCTGTTATAGAGAAAAACAGAACACCTATACTTGCAATGAATAGAGGAATTTTATTAGAAAGAGCATTACGAACGGTATCGCTGATTGCCTTTTCCATATGATTGATCGTTGCCTTCCCATCTGTACGATCCAGCTTCATTTCCCTCTTTAGTTTCGTTAAATCTGCATTTTCCCGGAGCTGGAGCACCGTATTTTGCTTCAGTCTAATAAGCAGATCATCCGGATCAGCTGCCCTTTCTACTGGCATAGGAAGCAGCATAAGCTTATCCGATTTCTGATAAGCATTGGAAAAATTCACATATACAATAAATTGGTTTTCGGGCAAAAAACCAATGATTTTGTATTGGTTATGGATGGTATCTCCAACTTGAAAGTATTTCTTAAAAAAGGAGCCTGCTATGACATTCGTTATCGTCCCGCCCGTCTCAAAATCACGGGAGGAAAATCCCTTTCCTTCAGATAAGGAAAGGTTTAAAAAGCGGCTGTAGTTTTCATCTATTACCAAAGCCCGCACCATCGGGTCAGACTCCGAAAGTGGACCGATTGTTAGTTCCTCCAGCATTTCTTTTTTAAATACAGCTGTAGTCTTATCAAGAGGAATGATCTCTTGGGAATACGTTCCATACGCTTTAACATCTTTATTTGCCTCAAGCCTCTTAAAAACTTCATCCATTTCTTCTTTCTTCAACTGATTGGAAGCGGGATCCAAATTTTCATATAAAGGCAGATACGTATATGCCGGATCCAACATAGAGTTTGCGCTGTTTTTTATATAAAAGATGCTGTTAAACAGACTGGCGGCACCTGTAAGAATCGATAATCCAATCGTAAACTGAAGGAGAAGGAGCAAAGAAAGAACCCATCTCTTTTTTATTGCGAGCAGAGCACGTTTAATACGAAACATACGAATACTCCTTTACCGGCTGAACGGGTTCAATTTTTACTATATAAATGGCGGGGATCAGGGATGCAATAAGTGAAAGAACAACTGGGATGACGAGGTAAAGAATCCATTGAGAAGGATTCAGCTGACTCATTAAACCGGTGTACGCAAACATATCATTGCCTGCTTCAGCCAGCAGCCACTGTATCACTAGCGAAAGTCCGGAGGAGAGCATGGCACATACGAATGCCTGAGAGAATACAAACAGAAACAAGCCGGCATTGCTTGCTCCAAACGCTTTCCTGGTGGAAATATCCCGCCTTTTCAGATGGATCCATAAGGAACTTACAAGAAGACAGCTGCTTATTGCCATAACTGACAGTTCATAAGGAAGACTTAATAGCTCTTTAACATCTTGTCTGGAGCGTCTTTCTTTATCGTAGTTTTTTGTTTCGTTTGCGACTTCGACTGAGTAGAAACTGCCTGTCTGCTTTACCTTTTGCAGGAAAGCATTCAGTTCGTTTTTATTGTCTTCGTTGGATCGGACAAGGAGCTGAAGCGTTCTGTCTCTTTTTATTTCCTGCTCCATGACAGGGGGAAAAGCGCAGAAAGGCATGTATACTTTTTGATCATAGCTGCTGCTTTCCTCTTTCCCTGCTATTCCTGTAACAATAAAGTCCTGATCCATCATATGTAAGTTTCCCAGATTGTCAGAAAGATCTTTTCCGACAAGTATACCGTCACTCTCACCATCTAATGTTGATCCTTTTAAGATAGGAGGACTCCAAGTTTCATTGCCCGTTAAAATGCCCACGATGTTTACCGTTCCTAATGCGGAAGTTGTGACGAAACGGTCCGCTGTAATGACGCTCGAAGACTTGAAGGAAGATTGGGCCAGCCTTTGGAGTTCGTTCAGATCCAATTTTTTCACTCCCGAAAAAGTTATGAAAGTGTAGTCTTCGAATTTGCCGTTTTTCGAATCGTAAAATAATTCATTGTAATAATCTTGTGTTGAGAAAGCGATCAAGATTGGAGCCTGTGATAAAAGAAAACCTGTAAATAGAAGTGTAAAGATCCTTTTGTTCACTGCTATCTCTTTAAGAACGGCCCTCATGTTGTCCCCCCTAAGCATAATCAAACCTCGAATGACGCGGCCTGAAATCTAATGTGTTTCTCTCTCCTCACTTTACAGAAAAATACATTTACCAGCTACATTTTATTACAATTTTTAACAATAAATTTACGATTCCTGCCTAATTCTGACCGAGTATAGTGTTTTCTGCATAAAAAAACAGAACCCCTCAGGATTCTGTTCCTCCGGAAACCAGCGCGTTCAGCCGGTCATTGCGTTCTTCCCGCTCTTCTGCAGAAGCGAGATCGTATTTTTTCAGTAGATGAAAGACGTCATTCAATGTCTCCTGGGGCTGCTCGTTCTGCAAAAAAAACCCGGTGTCCATTGCCGTTTTATGCGGCAGGTGTTCCTGCTGCTGCATAAGCTTTTTCAGGACGTCTTCACGTGAATGATCGATGCTGCAGATTCCCATAGAAATCACCTCTCTCTATCTATTCCTTATTCTTACTCCCATTTAAACGTAAAGCTCGCGATGATAAAAGCCCCTACTACCCAGCAGGCGAGGATCAGCGCTTCCGTACCAAGCGTCATGAGGGACGCGCCGACGTTCATGACTTCCCTCAGCGCATGGCTTAAATGGGAAATCGGGAGAACGTACACGATCGGCTGCAGGAAATCCGGCATGTCTTTGATTGGAAAAAAGACGCCGCCAAGAAAAAGCATCGGGAAGGATAGGAAACCAGCGATTGGCGCGGCGCTTTCCGGTGTTTTCGCAATTCCCGCGATGATAAATCCGATGGCCATGAAGGCCAGTGTTCCTAAAATAACAAATCCGACAAGTGTCAGCCAAGAGCCCCGGACATCGACCCCGAAGATGAGCTGGGCGATGATAAGCACCAGCAGTGCCTGCAAACCGTTCAGCATGAGGCGGGCGGTAATTTGAGCGGCAATAAAGGTCGAAGCTTTAAGTGTCGTTCCCTGCATCCTTCTCAAAATCCCGCGCTCTCTCCACGCTGCAATCTGACCGGCTACCCCGTTCATATTGTTGCTCATGATCATCATCGCAACGATTCCGGGTACGAGGAAGTCAATGTACTGGAGGTTGAGCGTTTCAATTCCTTTTGCTTCCGTCACAACAACGGGCTTGTAATTGACCTGCTCTTTGCTGATTTGATCCACCGCTCCGTTTACGAGCTGAAGCCCGATTTGGGACGCGGCCGCGTTTGTTTCATCATAGTAGACCGGCATTTTAAATGGGGCGCCCTTGCCGAGCTTTTCTGCATAATCCTTTGGAATGACAATGGCGATTTGCAGGTCGCCTTTTTTTACTGCGCTGAAAGCTTTTTCTTCATTTGATTCCTTTTCAAGCTCCATCGCCTGATTTTTCTTGAGTGCTTCAACAAATGCTTTGGACTCCGCCGACTGATCCTCATCGACCACTCCGACCGTGACAGACATGCTGTTGCAGCCTCCAAGAAAGGATCCGAGCATAACCATCAGAAAAATTGGAAACGCAAGCGTCCAGAATAAGACCTGGCGGTTCCGGATAAAGATCCGCAGCTGGGTTAACGTCAATTGCCAATATGCCTTCATGCTTCCCTCAAACTCCTTCCGGTCATATGGATAAAGACGTCCTCAAGCGTTGCTGTCCGGATCTGCAAATCAGCGAGCTTCAAGCCATGATCCGCAGCTGTCTGGATGAGACTCGTTAAGGTTGCCTGCAGATTATCCGTATACAGAATCGTTGCGTCCTTTTGACTGCCGACCTGCTTGACTCCCTCTATTTGAGTCAAATCCAGTTCGGCTTCCTCTTCAAAACGGAACTCCACCGCATTTTCAGAGTGAAGGCTCCGGACAAGCTCAGCCGGTGTATCCAGCGCGATCAGATTTCCCTGATCCATAATCGCAATCCGGTCGCAAAGGACGTGGGCTTCATCCATATAATGCGTCGTCAGCACTACCGTTTTCCCTTTTTCCTTCAAACTAAAAATAATGTCCCACAGCGTTCTCCTCGCCTGCGGATCGAGACCCGTCGTTGGCTCATCAAGGAAAATAATCCACGGGTCGTGAACAAGAGCAAGCGCAATCGCAAGCCTCTGCTTCTGTCCGCCGGATAAGCTCTTAATCCGGCTTTTCGTTTTGTCCGTCAGCAGCATATCCTCAATGAGGGGATGGATCGGAATATGCTTTTTATAAAAGCTCGCATACAGGACCAAAATCTCCTCGACCGTCAGCAGCTCAAACAGCGTCGTCGACTGGAGCTGAACCCCAATAACTTCTTTCACCTTATTCAAATCCCGCACCACATCAAATCCGCCGATATCAGCAGATCCGCCGTCCGGCTTACGGAGGCCGACGAGCATTTCAAGCGTCGTCGTTTTCCCTGCTCCATTCGGGCCGAGCACACCAAACACTTCGCCTCTATCTACATCAAAATTGATTCCATTCACAGCCGTGAAATCTCCGTATTTTTTGACCAGGCCATTTACACTGATAATCGATTCGCTCATTTTTCACACTCCAAAATGAGGCAGTTTCCCGCTGCCCCAAATATCTTTTACATAGGTATGTATTCTTGCTGTTTAGCATTTATCCCTTCTTCACAAAACATAGTTTGCTATAAAACGTAAGAAGGCTAAGCCTATGAGAATATATAGAATAGCATTCATTAGTTTCCCCGCTTTGCTTTTTGAACCCCTCGTTTCCATACGCTCTTTCATTTGTTCACCTCTCTCTTGATCTACCATGTAACTTTATAACGGAACTGAAAAAACAGTGACCCCCCCTAAATTCCTATACCGGGGGAAAGTAACCAATATCAGCCGTTCCGGGACAGCATTTTTCTAATCATTCTTATTTGGCCTCTATGGTTAATCTCGTCTTCGAATACGTGAAACCAAATGAAGTAGTTATTCGATGGATGGTTATCCCATGGTCTGTTTTCATAAAGCCAGTCATCATCCAGATTGGCAAATTCTCTTAAGGTTCTGCTTCTGACTTCCTCTAGTTTGCCGAGATAAAAATCTAAAGGGTTTCCCTTGATCTGTGCTCTCCCTGTATCGCCAAGACTATAGGGTGCACCCCATTCCTCCATCTCTTGTTCATTCGGTCTCCTGCCATCAAAAATCTCGATTTGAAATCCTTTTTCAACAGCAGCCATATGGAATAAAAGGGCTCCGATACTATTCCCTTCCTTGCCAGGCAAATAATCTAATTCAGCAGTAGTTAAGCCATGTACAGCTTCTAAAGTTGTTTTCCTGGCATAATTCATTTGTGAGACAAGATGGCCGATTTGCAGGCTAAACCCTTTTACTTTTTCCACCTTAAATTCCATAAAACCTACCCCTCTTTACACAAGCAGAAATTTCGGTACTCCTGTTCTTACGCTGGGTACCTCTGTAACAGTACCATAAAAAGGCAATCATTCCTTATAAAACAAAGAAAAAAGAAAGGAGTCTGCACCCCTTTCCAATTTCTCCAGTCACTTCCGGATCTTGTGCATCTCATCCGCCACAAACTGTACATTCGTCCCTACAATGACCTGAATGCTGCTGGCGCCGACGATGTTGATTCCCGGTACACCGGTTGCTTTGATTTTTTGCTGATCGACGGCTTTCATGTCTTTCACTTCAATCCGAAGCCGGGTGACACAGTTGTCGATGGATGTGACGTTTTCGTCCCCGCCGAGTCCTTCGTAGATTCTGGCAGCCATCAGGGTGAATTTGTTTTCTGTATCCACTCCTGCTGCTGCAGGTGCTGCTTCGTTTAGTACGAGTCCTTCATCTAATTTAGCTGCATCCTCTTCTTCTCTTCCCGGTGTCATCAAGTTGAATTTAACAATCAGGAAGCGGAAGATAAAGTAGTAGAGGACGGCAAAGACCAGTCCTTGAACAATCAGCATGTACGGGCTGTTTGCTAAAGGAAGTCTTGAGCTTAAGAAGAAGTCAATGAACCCGGCACTGAAACCAAAGCCTGCCGTCCAGTGGAAAAAGGCCGCAACTGCCAGGGATAATCCTGTTAAAACAGCATGGGCAACAAACAATAGCGGCGCCACAAACATGAAGGCGAATTCCAGAGGCTCTGTTACACCTGTAAAGAAGGAAGCCACACCTGCCGCAAGCATCAGGGAAGCGACTTGCTTTTTATTCTTTGTTTTTGCTGTATGGTACATCGCAAGCCCCGCTGCCGGAAGACCAAACATCATCACCGGGAAGAAGCCAGCCTGATACATTCCTGTCACACCTTTTGTTCCTTTACCGGACCAGAAGTTTCCAATGTCATTGATTCCCGCTACGTCAAACCAGAAGACCGAGTTTAGTGCATGATGAAGTCCTGTAGGAATTAATAATCGATTAAAAAATCCGTACAGACCGGCACCAACAAATCCGAGCTTACTGATTGCTTCACCGAAGGAAACAAGGCCTGAAAATACAACCGGCCAAACAAATAGCAATATACCAGAAACCACAAGCATTGCAACGGCGGACATAATCGGAACAAGTCGCTTTCCGCTGAAGAAGGCCAGTGCATCCACAAGCTTCACATGACTGAAGCGGTTATACATAACGGACGCGACGATACCGGATAGAATTCCGATAAATTGGTTCTCGATTTTACCAAAGGCCGGATTTACTTTTGCCGCATCTACTCCCTGGAGCATGGCCACTGTATCCGTTGATAGCAAGGTCGTGATCACAAGGAAGGCTACAAGTCCGCTAAGTGCAGCGGAACCATCCCGTTCCTTGGCCATCCCCAAAGCCACTCCTACTGCAAACAGTATTCCCATGTTATCAATAATGGAGGAACCCGCTTTTATCAGGAAAGCAGCGGCCGGAATCGACGCCCCCCATCCAGCCGGATCCATCCAATAGCCGATCCCCATTAATATAGCCGCCGCCGGCAATACCGCAACCGGAAGCATTAACGAACGGCCAATCCTTTGCAAATAGTTCATCATGCTGAAAACTCCCCCCATAGACCATCTTTTTTGTTAGTTGTACCATAAACGCTGCCTGTTGTTCCTTTACGCTGGAACATTTTCTGCAATAAAAGAAATAAGTTCAGTAAAACGGCTTGCTTCCTCCCTGTTAACATATAGGTATGACGGATTATGTAAGCGTATACATAAATGATCATAACAGAATTTTCTGATTGTTGATAGGAGATAATGGAGAAAAATGGCTGTTTGACACATAAATAACGGATAGGTTGGGCGACAGCGTTCCTTCATTGCACAACCTGTATCATCCATTACACAAGTTTCTGGATAATTGCAGAACTTTCTTCATTTATTGCACAAAATCCGAATTAATTGGGTCAAGTCCATTATCTTGTGTAAATATTCATACCATGTTTTCAACCTTATAAAATAGATAGGGCATTTTTTTATAGAGGAAGAGAACTTAGTTCTCTTTCACGTCGTACATGTACTTTCGATCTCCAGGGTCGAGGGATTTTTCATAGTCCATCAAGACAGCTCCGATCAGACGAAAAGCAGACTGGGTATTGGGGAAGATTCGAATGACGCGCTCTCTTCTTCTGATTTCAGCATTCAGGCGTTCCAGGTTATTGGTGGTCCGCAGCTTTTTTTGGAAGCCCAGAGGTTCATTCATAAATTGGATGGCATCCTCAAAACCATCGTCCAACAGTGTCAGCACCGTTTCATATCCGCGCTCTCCATCATAGGTGTGCATAAACTCCTCTTTTAAAGCTCTTGCGTCTTCTGGTTTCGCGGCATCAAAAATACGGAGGAGGGCGTGTTTTAATTCTTCTGCCTGTTTCTTCGGCATGCGGTCAAACAGGTTCTTTTTAAAGTGAAACGTGCATCTCTGCCAGCTTGTTCCGACAAAGGATTCCTGAATGGCTGCCTTCAAGCCCTTATGGGCGTCCGAAATCATCAGTTTGGGAGACTGAAATCCCCTAGATTTAAGGTGGCTAAAGAATTGGGTCCAGCCTTCTTTGGATTCGGAATGATTGACAGCCAGCCCAATGACTTCCCGTTTAAGCTGAGAGTTGACCCCAACGGCCACATAAACTGCTTTTGAAACCACACGCTGATGTTCGCGGACCTTAATATACAAAGCATCCACAAACACATACTTGTAGTACATGACATTCAGAGGGCGGCTAGCCCACTCGTTCACAATGGGATCAAGTTTTTTGGTGATGGAGGAGACAAGGGACTTGGACACACTTTCCCCGCAAAGCTGTTCCATAATCTTCGTCACTTTGCGAGTTGAAACGCCGTTGACGACCATTTCCATCATAGACAGGACGAGGGCTTGGTCAGCCCGCTTATATTTCTCGAACACAGAGGTGGAAAACTCACCGTTTCGGGTACGGGGAACCTTCAGGTTAATCTTTCCGATAGAAACAAGAAAGTCTCGTTCATAATAGCCGTTCCGGTAGTCAGTCCTGCCACTCGTTCTTTCATAAGCATCCGCGTTCAGGTGCTCATCCCGTTCGCTTTCCATCACTTGATTCAGAATCAAAACAAGTGATGATTTCACGACAGCGTCCAGATTAGAATTCAAGAGGTGGTCTTTTAAGTCCTCCACATTTAGGGTAAGATTAATTTGGGTCATATTCATCCTCCATTACATTTTTTCTTGGTCGAAAACATTGTAACATGAGGGTGATATGACCCTTTTTCTATTTACACAATTATATGGACTCTATCATTAATTGCAGAACTTTCCTCATAATTTGCACAAAATCTGAATTAATTGCAGAACTTTCCTCATAATTTGCACAAAATCTGAATTAATTGCAGAACTTTCCCCATACATTGCACAAAATCTGAATTAATTGCACAAACAAGCTCTGCTATCCTTCCGAGATAAAAAAAGTTTGCCCCTGACATTTGCCTGACACATTCGCCCGGTAAAGTATGAGTATAAGGTTCAGCAGGAAAAACCTTAACCACATACTTAGGAGGAAATACAAATGAAAAAATCCGTGATCAGCTTTGCGGTTGCAGGAACCGTATTACTTGGAGGCTATGCCGCTTCATCGGCTTTTGCGGCAAGCGATACAAATACGAAGACGGCAGATTCAAGCAATGTTAAACAGGAATTCGCCGGAAAGGGATTCGGACATAAAGGACATGGCCCTAAAGGATTCTTCGGCGGAAATACAGACGAGCTTTTGGCTCAGGCAAAGTCCTTCGGGATCAGCACGAGCGGCAAAACAGCTCCTGAAATTATGAAAGAAATCAGGACTGCGGCTCTAAATAAAGAAGCGAAGGCTCTTGGCATTAAAACATCAGGCAAAGATCTTGAAACACTGGCACAGGAAGTCCGCTTGGCGAAGCTTCAAAAAGAGGCAAAAGCGCTTGGTCTTTCTACAGCGAACAAGGATGAGCAAACCCTCCATCATGAGATCGAGCTTGCCCAGCTGAAGAAAAAAGCAAAAGAACTCGGCGTGTCTGCTGACAATAAAGATGAGCAAACCCTCAGACAGGATGTGTTCACAGCCGCTCTGAATAAAAAAGCAAAAGAACTTGGTGTTTCCACAAGCGGCAAGGATCAGCAAACAATCCGGCAGGAAGTTTTCACAGCAGCTGTTAACAAAGAAGCAAAAGAACTCGGCATTTCAGCAAGCGGGAAAGACATCCGCGACCTGGCTCAGGAAGTCCGCATTGCAAAAGTAAAAGCGGATGCAAAACAATACGGAATCACAGTGGATGGCAAAACCGTTCAGCAAATCGCATCGGAAGTGATGGATAAAAAAGTTGCCAAGCTTGCAAAAGAGCTGAACATTTCGACGGCGAATAAAACAACTCGTGACTTGGCGGAAGAAATCAAAACGAAGAATCCGGATAAACTGAACGATTTGCTAGATAAAGACGGATTCGGTTTAGGTTTGGGCGGATTCGGACATGGGTTCGGACACGGACATGGCGGGCCGGATGGCGGCGGACGCGGACACGGCGGTATGGGAGAAGGCGGGCCTGATCAAGACGGACCGGATGCTGCGCCTCAAGGAATGGGAATCTAACAATACATGAGGAACTCCCTGGTATTTATCGCCGGGGAGTTTTCTTGTATAGTGGAAGAAACAGGAGGAGCGCCCGTGAATAAAACCATTTTAGTTGCAGAAGATGAGGAAACCATCTCAAGAGTGCTGAGCGTTTATTTAAAGCATGAAGGATATGAGGTGCTTCATGCCTTTAACGGAAATGATGCCGTTACAGTATTCCGTGAAAAATCGCCTAACCTTGTGCTGCTCGATGTGATGCTCCCGGGTATAGAAGGCTGGGAGGTTTTGGAGGAAATCAGAAAAGTCAGTGCCTGTCCGGTCATCATGCTGACGGCGCTCGGCGACATTGATTATAAATTAAAAGGACTCAATCAGGGAGCGGATGATTACATTTCAAAACCGTTTATCGGCGAAGAAGTCATTGCGAGAGTAAACGCAGTCCTAAGGCGTTCGCCGAAAATCCTGGAATCCGAGGACCGAAAGCAATTCGGCAACTTGAGCATTTATTTTGATTCCCGTCTCGTCACCATTAACGGGGAATCCGTCATCTTAACTCCGAAGGATCTCTCGCTGCTCCTTTTCCTCGCAGCAAGGCCAAACAGGACCTTCACGAGAGAAGACTTAATCGAACACGTATGGGGAATGGATTATGAAGGCAGCGACCGGGCTGTGGACCTTGCGGTGAAGCGGATCCGCCAGGCGCTCGTCCATTGGTCATCCGCCTGCGGTGAAATCAGAACGCTCAGAGGATTGGGGTATCAGTTCAGTGTTTACGAAAAATAAGAAACGGACGACTCTATTAAAATATTGGACGACCCGGTACCTTTTTTCCCTCTGTATCGGTCTGCTCATTCTAGGTATCGGCTCCTTCTGGTGGATCCGCCAGACGACGATTGAGAACCGGCTGAATTTGCTGGAGTATTTGGCCGCTGAATCGGCTGACGCGGCTGACGGCCAAACAAATTTTAAAGACTTTGACAGGCGGATGGATCAGCGGGCCCGGGTTTTGGATATGGGCCGCCCCCCTCAAATATTCATTGCGAATAACAAAGGCGTTCTGGTAAGAGGGCCGCACAGGGGTCCCGGACCCGAGATGGGACCTGAAAAGCTGAAGCTTCCTGCAGCCTTTTTTTCCAATAATGATACCGTTCAGAGATTAACGATTAACGGAACGTCTGTCTATACCATTAAAGAGCCGATTGTCATTGGTTCGGAACAAAAAGGCTGGATTGTTGTCATGCAGACCGAGGACGAGCTTGCAGATGTCAACCAGGAATACCGCTTAATCGCTATTTTACTGATTGGACTCGGGCTTTTAGGCTGGCTCGTGATTTATCTTCTCTCCAAGCGGATCTTAAAGCCGATTCAGGAGGTTGCCCTTGCTGCAGCTGAAATCAAAGAAGGGCAATACGAGGTCAAGCTGAATTCTGACGTACGGGAACAGGAAATCTATGACCTCGTTACTTCATTTGAAGACATGACACAGCGGCTTATTCAGCTTGAAAAATTGAGAGCCGAGCTGCTCGCGGGCGTGACCCATGATTTAAAAACACCCGTCACCTCCATTAGCGGACTTGTCCAGGCCGTAAGAGACGGAATCGTTACCGGTGAAGAACGGCAGGAATTCCTGGACATTACGCTTAAAGAAATCCACCGTCTTCAAACGATGATTGCCGACCTTTTGGACTTTAACTCCCTGTCTGCCGGCGCCTTTACCATTCATCCGGAAACATGCAATATGAACGAACTCATTCATACAATTGTCAGGCAATGGAGCGTCACCCAGCAAAACGAGGTTCATTATGAAGTAAACACACCAGAACAAATCGTCATCCTCGAAACCGACTCGCTCAGACTGGAACAGATCCTTATTAATTTATTGAACAACTCCAGCCAGGCAATGGCCGGGAAAGGACAAATTACCGTGTCTTTATTTGAAGACCGGATTGAAGTAGCGGACAATGGGCCAGGTATACCCGTAAGTGAGCAGCCGTATATCTTCGAACGCTTCTTCCGCGGTGAAGAGAAAAAATTGAAGGTTCGCGGTCTCGGACTCGGACTGCCGTTCAGCAGGATGCTTGCGAAGGCTATGGGCGGGGAGTTGGTGCTGAAGGAAAGCGGTCGGGGCGGGAGTGTGTTTTCGGTTAAGCTGCGGTAAAAGAATTGAAAAAGGACTGCTCCCAGACAGGGGGCAGTCCTTTATAAACACAGTCAGAAAGCCATTATTTATCTATTATTTTCCCCTTTACCTCTACTACTACATTTCTTGCTAAGAACAGTTCCTTCGGTGATAAAATCAGTTTTTCAGCTTTTTTCGGGACTTCAAAGGTGACAAGCACTTTGGCCATACCCGGACTCTTCAGTCTTGTGCTGACTAAATTTTTCTTCTCTAGAATAGTAACGTCAACCGGTTCATAGATGTTTCCCTGACTATCCAGCATCGTGTAGCCCTGCGGATAAAAGACTTGTGTGCCGGAATCGGCGTTTTTGGTTTCGACTGTTACCGGGAGCGTAATCAGCTCGGCTTCCTTCTTTTTCACGGATAACCTGTCAGGGGATGCTGTTTTTGCTCCAATGGTTAAATAGGGATCATTTCCATGTGTGGCACCCGGTTTTATAATGTATCCCGCACCGCTGATCGTCGTGCTAAACGCATTTTTTTTGTTTTCTTTTTTGTCAGGGGTTTCTTCCTTTTTGTTATTGGCATGATACGTTTTGATCGCGGCTCCTTTCGTTCCTTCAGCTGCGGGAGCGGAAACCGCTGTCTCGTTCGATGGCTGAGCGGATGGTATGGCCGAAGCCAATAAAAGAATAACCCCCGTCGCCAGCAGGACACCGGCTCCAGAGAAGATGATCTTGAATTGTTTCTCTGTTTTTTTCGAGTTTTGAACGCCTCCGCTCAGAGCCTGATATGGCTGGATGCCCACCGCTTTTTGTGCAGGGAATACGGCGGAAATCATTCCGGCCAGAACCGGCAGCAGAATGGTCAGGGACAGAATCGGCAGTTCAGCTCCCGGAACTTGCCCATACACTTGCCTGATGGCGAAAAGAGCAAGTATAAAGCCAATCACACCCGCAGCCAGTCCGTTGATCGCACCCTCAAGCAAGATCATTTTGCGGATGGTTCCGTTTCTCCAGCCAATCGCTTTCATGACCGCAAGCTCCGGCTGGCGTTCAACAACGTTTTGCCAGATGATTTCTACAGTAGTCAGGATCGCAATCAGAAAGGCAATCCCCATCGCCACATACTGCATCACCCCAATTTCAACCGCAACATATTGGCCGAGCCATGTTGTGTACATCACTCCGCGCAGCCGGAAGGTAATAAAGATAAAAAACATAAACATAGCGGATGGGACTGCAATGGAGGCAATCGCTAACAGGCTCCTTTTCCATCTCGCTAACATATAATTTAAACTCATCCCTGCCAAATGATCCGTTTTTACGTATCGCTTCTGATTGGAGATTTCGCCAGCCTTCATGCTTTCGTAAGGCTTGATTCTCCGTACTGCAAGAGATGGGATGATGGTTCCAAGCCAGTAGATGAGCAGCCCGAAAAATCCAATCAGCAGAACCCTGACAGCATCTGTTTTGAGATCATTGGTGATGGTAATCCAGCCTAAAATCAGCCAGCTGATCACGGAGACAATCAGACCGAGAATCGTTGATTCCAGGAATAGCAGCTTTGAGAGCTGACCCGGTCTCCATCCCAGCGAAAGCAAAACGGCGAATTCTTTTTTACGGGCGTACATCATCATTAGATTGGAGGAGAATACATACACAATCGCAACGAGGATCACACTTCCGATAACAGCTGACAATCCTGCCTTCGCTTCTTTAAAAATGGCAAAAGAGGATCCGATTTTAATCCATGGCTGTTCAATCCAGCCAAGCGCTTCCTTCCCTTCAAGACCAGGAATATGAGTAAGTGCCGGCTGCGGGGAGGAACCAAGGGTGATATCGGTTTCCAGGCCCGTCTCCTTTTCAATTTTCTCCGCTGTTTTTTTAAGCAGATTCTGGCTTGCTTCATCAAGTGAAGCTACACCTTTTACCTTCACACGGATCGCTGCGATCGGCTTATCGCCAAGAATTTTTTCGGCTGCATCCAGTGTGGTTAAAATAAGAGGCGGCTTAGTTAAAAATCCATAGGGGTTATTCACAGGCTTCATTGTGACAGGTGGATTGACCGGCTTTTGGTTTTCATCCAGCACCCACTGCGCCTTTGAAGGAAAATAGGTTTCCATCGGCAGTTCGGTCAGCGGATCCTTTGACAGGTTTAGCTTTTGAGGATCAAAAACACCGATAAAATTCGGTTTTACCCTTGGCCAATCCATGATATCTTCGCTGAATAATTTGACCGGACGATATGTTTGGGACAGGTAGAATTGTGAATCCTGCGGCTGGATAAACGGCTTTACTTCATAGGCGAAAGGCCAGCGCTCCCCAAAAGGACTCGTCACCGGGCGGTAATTCACCGGTGTTGGCTTGTACCCCATCCATCCGCTCGCAGCCCCCTCTAATGCGGCTCCTTTTACATTCTGACCGGGGTTCATAATCCGCTGAAGCGTTTTTTGCTGAACCTGGCCGGTCGTAAAGGTTTCAGAGGCAACAGCTGTCCCTGTTTGCTTTTCTAAATAGGCTTCTCCTCCCTCTTTAGCCACCTTCTCCATTGTTTTCGCCTGCTCACTTGTGTTAAATGGCAAATCAAGCTTTTCCGCCGTATACGTTACCTCGCCATCTAAAAACGATTTGCTGCTGATCAGAACCGGAACATGATTTTCTATCACTCCATCTCCCAGATCATATACTTCTGCATGGTCCCCTGTTTGAAAAAAACGGCTGTTTTCTCCTTTAATAACCGCTTGGTCAATTCCAACTAATCGGGATTCAGCCTCAGGGTCTATGGCAGCCATCATTATTTGAGTTTCATAATTCAGGACTCCTGAAAATATTCCCGTTCCATACTCCCTTCCTGTCCCGCTCGGAGCCCAGGCTCCAACAGTAAAATAAAAGTTGCTCGAAAAGGATTCCTCTCCTGCCCCCGTGTGATCCTTCTCCGTCCGCTTCATCCGGTAAACTCCCGGCTCTTTTATGGTCATTTTCCCTAAGCTGATTTCGTTATTGTAGTTCCCAATCATGGCGATTGGAGCAGCAACATCAATATCTGACATGGCTTTAATTTCCTCGTACTGCTCCATTGAAATGCCGCCGTCAATTCCGCTCATGAAGTTCGGCTCCAACAGCTTCATATCCTCGGTTACACTTCTGCTTTCCGGGGGCCGGACGACAATGTCATAAGAGGATTTCCAACGCTTTTGAAGCGCATCAACAATGGTCCCGTTGTTTGCCTGGGACACCCCCACTAGAAAACTAAGCCCGACGCTGATAATCAGCACACCGATCATAAGAAGAATAAATTTTTCCTTGTTTCTCCACCAGCTATTCCAGATGAACTTAAACATAGAGATTCTCCCGGTGAACCGAAACAATGTTTCCATCCTTCATTGCAATCTGTACCCGTGCTCTTGCAGCAAGCTCCGGATCGTGGGTAACAAAAATCACCCCGCAGCCTTTCTTCCGATTCAGGTCAGCAAGAAGTTCAAATACCATTTCTCCCGTCTCCGTATCAAGATTACCCGTCGGTTCATCTGCCAGAAGCCAGCCTGGTTCATTTATTAAAGCCCTTGCAATGGCCACCCGCTGCTGCTGTCCTCCTGAAAGCTGGGACGGCAATGCATTGGCCTTTTCCTTTAGTCCAACCTGCTCCAAGAGCTGCTCCGCTCTTTCCTTTTTGTTATAGGCAACTTTCCGTCCCATCAAAGGAGAAAGGATGTTTTCAAGCGCGGTCAGTGTCGGAAGCAGATGAAACTGCTGAAAAACAAATCCGATCTGCTCAAATCGAAAATCAGCGAGTTCATTCTTTTTCAGCCCGCGAATACTCCTTTCCCCATAAAAAATGTCCCCTTTGCTCGGCAAGTCCAGTGTCCCCAGCAGGCTTAGCAGCGTTGATTTCCCTGAGCCCGATGGCCCTGCAATGGAAACAAATTCTTTCTCTTGGAATGTAATAGAAATTTCCTGAAGCGCAGCTGTATGAATTCCGTCCCCTTCAAATACCTTTTCCACCCTTTTGCATTCAATTGTCTGGTTCATAGTATAGACCCCTTTTATTTTTTGTATATTCTGTATATTGTAAATATATCACAATCTACCATTTTATAGATAAATCGTTTGGCTAAAAGGGAATGATCCGCTGTCTCTCGAAATAAATCATAGTCAGTAAATCATTTAGACTTCTATTAACGAAGCCTGTCCAAGGAGATGGAAGGGAAAGGACGGATTACAGTGTCTTTATTTGAAGAGCGGATCGAATTGGCCGACAGCGGACCAGGTATACCTGAAGGTGAGCAGCCATATATATTCGAACGCTTCTTTCGGGGTGTAAAGAAAAAAGTGAAGGTGCGCGGCCTCGGACTGCCGTTCAGCAGGATGCTTGCGAAGGCTCTGGGAGGAGATTTGGTGCTGAAGGAGAGTAATTCTGGCGGGAGTGTGTTTTCGGTGTTGTTGAAGTAAGAAGGCTATGCTTTCGGGCAAAGCCTGTCAATTTTGGAGGTCTAGTTATGGTCATTCTATCTCTTATTCTGTTGATTTTGCTGATCAACTTTTATGTCCTTATTAAAACAAAAAAACGAATCATCTATTATACTTCTTTTGTTATTCTCCCGCTTATTCCATCCCTGACAAGTGTTTGGCTTGAAATACAGAAAGAAGATGTGAGTTTTTGGCTGCAATTCCTTGAAACCGGTTCATTTATTCTTTCCTTGATCTCACTGCCATTTATCATCTGGTTCCTACTATTGTTCGGTCTCATTTATCTAACTGCATTTATCCTGTTGGTTATTGAATTTTGGACAGTCAGGAGGTTTTATCAAAAAAAAGCCGTTTAGTCCGCACTGCATGGATTCTCGTCAAAGGGGTGCCCCTGCAAACCAGCGGGAAGGGTTAATCTAACTGCATAACGGCTATATCCCCCCCTTCTGGGCAGCCGCTTGGAACTCTCGTAATATAAAAAGCGACTGGAGCACCAGCCGCTTTTTTGCTTTCGTCATTCTTATGATACATGTTTATTTACCGAGTATAGATCCGATTTTAATCAAATCCCCAGATGACAGAATTAAAGAATCTGCTTTCACATTCTCTCTTACCTGCTCAGCCCGCTTGCCGCCGGGGATTACGGTGTCAATTCCGTCTTGTGACAGGAGCCATGCGAGTGCTAAATTGGATAGACTGGCTTCTTTATCTTCGGCTATCGCTTTTAATTTTTCGACCTTATCTAAAACAGTTAAAAAGGTTTCCGGTTGAAATAAAGGTTCTTCCTTTCTCCAGTCCCCCTCTTTTAATGTCAGTGAACGGCTGTATTTACCACCCAGAATTCCGAATGCCAGCGGTCCATATGGAACAAAGGAGATGTTATGTTCCCTGCTGTAAGGAAGAAGGCCTTCTTCTGCCGAACGGTCCAGCATGTTGTAAGGGGATTGAATCACATCAATTTCTCCGTGCTGGTTTGCTTCTTTTAGCTGATTCAGATTGACGTTGGAGACTCCTATAGCCCCGATTTTCCCCTCTTCTTTTAAGCGGGATAATTCACCGATTGATTCAGTTAAAGGCGTTTCGTTGTCCGGATAATGCAAGTAATATAAATCAATAAAATCCGTTTGAAGCCTTTTTAAACTCTTCTCTATTGCTGCGCGTAAATACTCCGGTTTGTTGTTAATCCTTGTATTCTCCCCTATTTTTTCTACAGCACCTTTAGTAGCAAGCTTTAGCTCAGAACGATGGGGTTTAATTACTTCTCCTACCAGTTCTTCCGACCGTCCGAATCCGTAGACGTCAGCTGTATCAATAAATGCAATGCCCAGATTCAATGCCTCTTTTACTAAATTTTTTCCCTGTTCCTCATCTAAATCTGTAAATAGATTATGACCGCCTACTGCATTGGTCCCTAACCCGATTTGCGTCACTTTTATATTTGCTTTATTTAAGAGAACTTCTTTCATTGATTTTTCCTCCTCATTGAAGCTAACTTTTTACATTCTAGAGTTCTAGTATTCTATGATTATCGAACACTTAAAGAATGTTATCATGCTTCATTTATTTTAACAACCAAAAAGAAAAAGCCCTGGATAGACCAGGACTTTTTTAATATGATTCAGGATCTGCTGAGAGAACAATCTCCATTAATCCAGGAAATTTCCCGTTCAGATCCTCCATTCTGATGGAGTAGAAATGCTGGGAACCTTCTACACGCACCTTGATAATACCGGCTTCTCTTAACGTTTTAATGTGGTGAGAAACCGTCGATTTTGAAATATTAAATTCATAAGAGTAATACGTACAAACTTCTTCACCCTTACTAGCTATACTCTTTACAATCCTCAATCTATTTGGGTCACTTAAAGCGTGAAGAACTTTCGTTAACTGTATACTTTCAGCTGATGGATGATTAGGAATTCTCATGTGCCATATTATATCGTATCCAGAAAGCATATGTCTAGAAAGTGCAATACAGCTTCTGCTCGTTATATCTTAGCTGTCTGGCGTGTCATACTACACCTCCAGCTGGCATAAATATTTTGGCCGGAAGGGAATTCCCCCCTATCCGCTGAATTAAATCATAGTTGGTACATCAAGCAGACAAAACTGTCCAAGGAGATGATCGAATGGAAACACGCGTAAACCATCTGGAATTGAACGGACTTTCCTTCCAATACCGGGAAACAGGAGAAGCTTCTGCCCCGCCGATTGTTGCGCTTCATGCACTTGGGATGAGTGGTGAATCGTGGGATCATGCCGCTGCTGTTTTGGGAGAGAAATACCGCGTTCTGGCCCTTGATCAAAGGGGGCAAGGCGGAAGTGCAAGGCCGGGGAAATACTCGTTTGAACTAATGTGCGAAGACCTGCTTCATTTTGCAGATGCAATGAATTTGGAGACCTTTACCCTTTTGGGGCATTCCATGGGCGGGACAGTATCCTATCTCTTTTCGGAAATCTTTCCTGAAAGAGTAGAACAGCTGATTGTCGAAGACACACCGCCTCCCTTTCCGGATAAGCCGCTGGATATACCTTCTGAACCTTCCGATCCGCTTCCATTCGATTGGGCTGTGGTGCCTTCGATTATGAGGCAGCTGAATGAGCCCAATCCCAATTGGTGGGCACGTCTTCCGGACATTTCTGCTCCAACTCTGATCATCGGCGGCGGGGCCAGTCACATCCCTCAGGATAAATTGAAGGAAGTATCAGAGTTGATTCCTGATTGTGAACTCGTGACGATTGAAGGCGCCGGACACTTTGTTCATGATGAGAAGCTCCCTGAATTTTTGGCGGCAGTTGAATACTTTCTTTCTAAATAATGGGCTCTGTTAAAATTGGCTGTTAATTTCCGTTGCAGGCGCTTTGCGCCTGCGGCGTCTCACCTGTCCCGCTGCAGTTCCCGCAGGAGTCTCGCACCTTCCACTCCAAACAACAGGTGTTAAAAATCAACATCAGGCTTTAACAGACCCAAATAATAAAAAAAGCCAGGAGAACGTTGCATCTGCTGGCTTTTTCATACTGCACATTATCAGGAAGGGGTGCTTAATTCTTTTTGAACCCCCTCGTTATCAATTCCACTGAGTATAATTGCTGATTTATCACCAGAAATTGCATTTGGCTAGTAGTTATAATGAATTTTTTCCGTTTATGATGAATTTTTTTTAATTTATGATGAAAAATAGCTTCCTTATAATGAATTTTATTCACTTTATGATGAAAAATGGCTCACTTATGCGGAATCCATTGAAAGATACCCATTCTTTTCTAATCATTTTAATCCAATAGGAAAGAAAGCCTGTAAATCATAAACTTTTCCGCCGGATTGTTTTCGTAGAGCTCAGGTACATACACCTCTTCTTTCAGCTCATAGCCTGTCTGGTTCTCTAAAAAGAGAATGTATTCCTCGGAAGGATAATACAAAACAAGTTCCGTTTCACGCGGTTCTTTTTCCACTGAAAGAAGAATGTTGTGAACGATTTTAATAAATACCTGGATGGAAAAAGGATTGAAAAAGTAGAATTTATTATCTTCCGGTCCAATCGGGTATTCTTCAGCCAGGCAGCATTGGAACTGGATTTTGTCTTTGTTCTTTTTTGTTTTTTTGCCGTAGCGGTCCAGGTTTTCAAGTGCTGCTTCATACAGCCCTTTGTTCATTTCAATTCCGGTAACGGAAGCATGGAAATGATAATGGATATAAAAAATTAAGCGTCCCATTCCGCAGCCGAAATCAACCACGTGATCATCGCTTTCCAGCTTATAATATTCAAATAAGGCGTCGAGCGCGCGATAGGGAGTCGGCTCATAGCGATGATAATGATAGTGCACGGCCTGCAGGATTTCTTTCTGATATCTTTCTGTTTTTACATTCATGATGTGGTCATAATAGGCTTCCTTCATGGGTCACTCCTAAAATATGTCTACTGTTATTATAGACTCACGTACATTCTATAGCAATTTACGGGCAGCTTCGTTTAAAATGGCACGCAAAAACTCCTTGGTCAATAAACTGATAGAAAAAAGGAGTTCATGGCCATGTCCTCTCAAGAATCCTGCCATTCTTATCCTTTCGACAGCAGAGAGAAGGAGGAGGAAATTGCTTTCAGCCCTGAGGATATAGCGAAAGCATACGAAAGAAAATACCCATTATTTCAATTGCTGTTCCAATTCAGCATTCCAGAAAACGTAATGGATGTGCTGGACAAATTAAGCCGGGATGACGTTGAATACGAGAAGCAATTTAACGAGTTTCCTGCCGCTTTCTCTATCTGGAAAATGTATACGGGCTTTCAATGCAAGTTCCATCGCATTCCAAACATATTCATCTATTTAGTAGAGATGATTGGGGAACTGAATGTCCCAATGCTGATCCGGACCTTTCATATTTCCAGCATACGCTTCGCCCTATCCCTCGATAAAGAAATCCCTTCTATATATGACCGGATCACATACGGCCTTATTTTCAGAGAGCGCTTGCCATCTGTCATCCGGCACATGAGGCAGAATAAACGAAATATACACAGCTTTGCCGCTGGCATCGCCTGCAAATACCCTTTTGAGAATCCTGAATTGGAGCAGTGGGTTTTATCAAAGGCAGGGAAAACCAAAAATGAAACCGTTCTTGATGGGATCGCCTATTGGGAGGAACCGGATTTTCCCCGGGAAGGAAGTTTATCCATGCAGAGAGCGTACTTCGCTCTAAACCGGAAAGAAAGAGAATGGGAGCGGTGTAAAGCAAAATATCCGTTTTCTTTCGACACTCCGTTTATGTGCAGCATTAACCGAGAAAAAGCAGATTCCAGCCGTGGGATCGCTTATATTTTGGAGCCTGACGATCATAAGCAGGTCATATTGGGCTATTTGACCGTTTGCTGCCAGCGATTAAATGGGAGCGGGGAAGCTTCCATGATGGAAGGGCTAATAAACCCGGAAAGCGGCTTTTTAGTCTTTGAAAAAAATTCAAACTTACTGGCTCAATCTTGGATTTGGCTAAGTGAAGACGGAGCCGTGCTCGTTTTGGACAGTATCGAGTTTGCAGAAAACCGCTCTGCCGGGGATATTGTGGAACTGCTGCGGTTATGGCTGAAGAAAGCCTCCTATCCTAATATCCAGCTGGGCATCGGTTTTAACCGGACACTCATTGGTGAACAAGTCCCTGCTGAACATATAAAGTGGTACAAACAGTGCTGGAAAGAACGCTACACAGATGCTTATGAGCGCATTTGGCTAAAGAAAAACGGCCGTATTTGCATTTAATCAGAAAATCCATCCCGATTCACTTGAAAAGGGATGGACCGGGAGTTTCTTCTATTAAGACTGGCCAATCGGACAGGCACCGCCCGCTCTCGGGCGCTTCACCAATTCCCCGCCGCAGTTCGGGCAAACCCCGTGCATATCTTCCGTACACTCTTCACAGAACGTGCATTCATGAACACATATATATGCGGCAGAATGAGCATCCAGTGTATGCTCGCATTTCTCACAGTTCGTTCTCATTTCAAGTCCCATCGTTCAAGCTCCTCTCTCTTTTTAACACTTCGTTTTTCATGATTTCCGCGAATTTTTTAATGCAGATTGACGAGAGTCATTTTGTGAATCTCTTCTGCCCTGTAACGTTTGCCATCAGCAGCCCGTTCAACTAGCTGCCCTCTTATTGTATTTCTAACTGGAATCATTTAACATACAGTTTGTGAGGGAATAATCGGATAAAACTTCATTTTTTACGTTCTTTTCATCTGATTGATTTATATTTTAAGGAGTGGTTTGAAGGATGGACGCACTGGATCAAAAAATCATTTTTCATCTTCAGGAGGATGCCCGCGTTTCGATGACCGAGCTTGGCCACCGGATCAATTTATCTGTGCCGGCTGTGAAGGAACGGGTTAAAAAGCTTGAGGATAAGGGCGTGATTACCGGCTACAGAGCCGTGATCAACCCGGAGAAAATCAATAAATACGTGACCGCATTTATTTTGTTTGATTCCAAAAGATGCAAGGCTTTCCGCGAATTCTGCAGCGATCATCAAGAGGTGATGGAATGCCACCGGCTTGCGGGGCAATACAGCTACCTTGTTAAAGTTGTGACCGAATCCGTCCATACGCTGGAGGATTTCATTGATGCGGCGATGGAATATGGACAGCCTTCCACTCTGATTAATTTGTCCTCATCTTTAACATACAAGCCGTTTTTCGATGTCGAACACTAGAAAAAGAAGTGATATATTACCCTGTATCCGACAAAATCAAACACATATTTTCAATATATTGAATTTTCTTAGATTATTGTTCTTTATAAAGCAATTTAAGATAGTCAAATACTACTAGATAGTTTATACTGATTTTTGAAACCGATTTCCTGCCTGGCTCATTCACTATATGAATTAGGATGCATTGCATTCGGAGCGATTCCTTTAACATCATTTGAGCATGCCGCATAAGTCTCCATCTGTCACCGCCTCTTAAACACGTCTTGAAGGCCTAATGGGATGAAAAAACGGAGGGAAAAAACATGTTAAAGAAAGCTCTGGTTATTTCTATTTCTGTATGGCTGTCCGCGTCTTTTGGAACAAGCGCACTTGCAGCTTCAACAAGCACGGACACCGAAAAAGTGCTGGCATCCATTGAAAAAACAAACTTGGCCATCGAAGAGAAAATCGCAAAGGCGGTCATCGAGGCGGACGAGCTTGAAGCAGATTATTTAGCGGATATTCAGAAATTAGAAGAAGGCGACACAGTTGTAAAATTAAAAGATCAAAAAAGCAAGCTTGAAAGCGATTTATCTAAAACGAACGATTCCGGTAAAGTCGAAAAAATTCAGAAGGAATTAGCTGAACTTAATGGTAAACTAGAAAAAGAAACTGACAAAATCAGCGCTAAAATGACTTCTATTAAAAAAGAAATCGATGCTCTTTCTCTTATGGCTCCGGCAGAAGGAAAAGACCAAAAGAAACTGGACGAAAAAATTTCCAGACTGAAAGAAAACCTTGATAAAAACACAGAAAAATACAACGACCGCACAGAAAAGTTCACCCGCGAACTTGATAAATTAATAACCGACTTATATGATACGACTCTAAAAATGTCCAATGACATGATTCAAAAAGCAGCAGAAAAAGGCATCCAAGCTGAAGCTTCGTGGACTCTGGTTGAATTGGGAGGACGTTTAGTCTGGATTGATCCTATAAGAGTCTGCCACTAATAAAACTCTGGAGGGATTGGACATGAAAGGTCTTCATCTCGGATTGCAGGGTAACTTTCTGGAAAAAGTAGCGGATTCAGTATCCGATTACAGTCTTTTAGCTAAAGGAGACGGCTCTGAAGTCATCCTGCAGACAATACTTGAAGGAAAGACCTTTTATGTTTATCCCGGGGATTCGCCCTATACAATGGAATTTTTCTACATATTAAATGGGGAATGCTCTTATGAGGATGGAGAAAGCACTATAATATTGAAAGCAGGAGATTTTTTCTATTTTCAGCACCTTGAAGAAGCAACCTATTTCAAATCATTATCTGAAATGAAACTCTTGTGGTTTACAACACAGCCTGCTTTTCACTATATGAGTGAGAGTGTTAATGAATTGACTAAAATTGTACAAAAAGTAGAGGAAAAAGATAAATACACTTATCAGCACAGTGCCCGCGTTCAAACCTACTCTGTACAGATAGCAAAACAACTTCATCTTTCCAAAGACAGTTTGGAAAATCTATATTTCGCTTCATTATTCCATGATGTGGGAAAGATTCACGTACCTGAAGAGATCTTAAACAAACCTGGACGGCTAACTCTTGAAGAGTTTGAGATTTTAAAGAAACATTCCTTTGATGGCGCTGAAATGATAAAGGCTACCTACTACCATTACATTGGTGACATTATCCTTCAGCATCATGAGCGATTAGACGGTTCCGGGTATCCATACGGACTGAAAGGTGACCAAATCTCAACCGAAGCCCAAATCATTGCCATTGCAGACACATACGATGCCATGACCTCCGACCGGGTATACAGAAAAGGCTTGAACCCTGTTGATGCCATGAAAGAAATAAAAGGATTAACGAACCGTCATTACAGAAAGCCGATTGTTGATGCCCTTGAACAAGTGCTGATTTCTGATGGGGTCCTTCCTAAAGAATAAGGGTGTTCTGTATCAAGGGCGGAGTTGCGGTTTCTTTATTATTTGGACCTGCTGAAAAATAAGAAAAGGAACAAAAAGACGGACCCCTTTTACAGGAGTCCGTTTTCTTCGTTATCTAGTAACTGCTGTCAAATCTCCATCCCCCACCATTCCTGTTCGGTTTCCTTCAGCTGTTTCTCGGTTTCCTCCGGGTGGACGGTGCGGAATTTGTGATGATCGGCCGGGATGATTTCAATCATTTTTTCAATCATGTCCTGCGGATCGAACTGATCCTTCAGCCCTTCTGCCTGCTCCAGCATGTCTTCCTTCTTCGTGAAGTGCTTTTCTTCATCAAACCATTTCCATTTTTCCTCCGCACTCCGGTCGTTGAAGCCTGTATCGTACGCCCCTGGATTGATGGTCGCGACCTGGACACCGAATTCTTTCAGCTCAGACTGCATCGTTTGGGCAATTCCTTCAATCGCATGTTTGGTTGCTGTATACGGCCCTACATACGGAGTGGCCGATATCCCCGCCATCGAACTCATGAAGATGATTTTCCCGCTTCCCCTCTTCACCATGTTCCGGGCTGCAGCCTGAACGGTTTCAAGCGTTGCAAACACGTTCACTTCAAAAAGTGCCCTGAACCGGTCCATCGGCACTTCTGCAAGAGGACCGCCTTCATTGATGGCCGCATTGGCCACAAATACATCGATGTCGTATTTTTCAATCTGGGCCCGGTCCCGCTCATTGGTGATATCGAGTTTGAACACTTCGATATCAAGTCCTTGGCTTTGCGCCTCCTGCATCAAATCTGTTTTCTGGGCAGTGATTTCTGTTGTCGCTATGACGCGGTGGCCTTTTTTAGCGAGGCCCAGCGCTGCCCCCCTCCCAAGTCCGGTGCCCGCGCCTGTGATAAAAATAGTTTTGCTCATTCTTCATTTCCTCCTTATCATGCTCTACTTCTTCTCTTCCCTATAGGCAAGAAGAATCAAACACCTATCTGCTTACCTGTGATTAACTAGCCTATTTTAAAAGCAGGGTCATCTCATTCACCCATGCTCGAACAGATTATTTCACATAAAAAGGGCTGCTTCGGGCAGCCCTTCTTTCAATCTATTATTCTCTTATTCTTTAAATAAACAGATTAATTATGAGCACCCCTGCAAGTCCAACAAGGGAAGCGATTGTTACCATAACCGACCACGTTTTAATGGTTTTGCCGATGGTAAGATTAAAGTATTCCTTGTAAATCCAGAAACCTGCATCGTTTACATGAGAGAAGGTCATGCTTCCGGCTCCGGTCGCAAGCACCATCAGCTCGGGACTGACATGAGCGGCACCCACTAAAGGAGCAGCAATACCGGCAGCGGTCAATCCTGCGACCGTTGCAGAACCCAATACAACTCTCAAAATTGCAGCAATAGACCACGCGAGAATCAATGGAGAAAGTGTGGACCCTTCCATTAACCCTGCTACGTATTTATCTACTCCACTGTCAATTAAGACTTGTTTGAAGGCGCCGCCCCCTCCGATAATTAATAGAATCATGGCAATGCTGCTGACTGATTCAGTGATTGATTGCATAATTTCCGGCATTTTTTTGCCGCGGCTGATCCCAAAGGTAAAAATGGCCACAACAACAGATATTAAAAGAGCGATTCCGGGATCCCCCAGGAATTGTGCTGTCTCTAAAAGACCGGAGTCGGGAATCACGATTTCTACAAATGCCAGGAAGGCAATCAGGATGACCGGGATGAGAGCAGTAAAAACGCTTACAGAAAAGCTTGGCATTTCCTCTTCTGTGAACTCTTTAGGATTGTATAAACCTTTTGGAATCTGTACTTCTAAGTCTTCTTTTTTAAATAGCCTTGTGTATAATGGACCACTTATAAAAATAGCTGGAATGGCAATCAGCACGCCATAAAGCAGTGTCATCCCAAGATTCGCATCATAGACAGCCGCGACAGCCGTAGGTCCAGGATGCGGGGGAACAAAGCCGTGCATCGTAATTAAAGCCGCGATTACCGGCATTCCAATATACAAAATCGGTACGCCGGCACTCGCTGCAATCGTGAATACAAGCGGAATGAGCACGACGACTCCGGTCTCAAAGAACAACGCAATTCCAACAATCATGGCTGTAATCACCGCTGCAAGCTGGACTCTTTTTTGACCAAAAGAACGGACAAGTGTTATGGCAATCCGCTGCGCACCGCCGGAATCAGCCATCAACTTACCAAGCATCCCTCCAAAACCGAGCACAAGAACGAGATGACCGAGCGTACTGCCTAACCCGTTTGTAATCGACTCGACCGCTTCAACCGGGCTCATGCCCTCCATAATACCGACTAACAGCGACACGATGATCAATGATAAGAAAGCGTTTAACTTAAAAACAATCATGAGCAGCAACAATAGGACGACTCCAATTGTGATAAACAATATCGGCATAACTCTCTCCCTTTCCTCCTACTATTCCGGAGTGCAGGCACGCAGCCTGCATTCCGAATCTATCTTTTATTTTCCGCTTAACATTTCAACGACTTCCCTTAAGTCAGTAACCGACCCTACATTGCCGGGGAAAATCACATAGGACATGCCTGGATATTTGCTTTCCTTTCCAGTCTTCCAAACGGGAATTCCGGGGCGCACCTGACCGGAAACCGTCGCGCGCTTCACGGAGAGGCCTTTTGTTCCAACATCACTGGACGTGATGCCTCCTTTGGCAATCAAAAATTCCGGTGTGACTTCGAGTCTTTTTACAATGCTTGTGACGGCATCCGAGATGGTCACAGACAATTTCAATTCTTCTTCTTTTTTGTTTTCGCCAAGATCCAGGCGCTCCCGGCTTGTATAAACCGCAACCGTTTTGCCTGATTGAATATGGGCCTCTGCTGTTTCAATGACCCGGTTTGTTTCTTCTTTAAATTTTTCAGGCTGAAGGACGAGGTGGCTGTTGAATTCAATAAATTCAATCCAGCTCAATTTTTTTAACTCATTAAGCTGTTCGGTAGTCTTTCGGACATGCGAGCCAACCACAATGAGTCCGCCGTTTCCTGTTTCATTTGTTATCAGCTCGTTCCGTGTGAGAAGGGGCTTATCAGGTACCCCGCCAATAATCTTCGGAAGGGCTGCGGCTGTTCTGAAAAGAAAATCTTTCCCCGCATTCATTGCCTGAATCAGCGCAATCGTGAAAATCTTCACATCCGTCTGATCGATTGCGTTTACAACAATTTTGTTAAAGTTCTCCACCCTGCACAATTGTTCCGCAATCTGATCCACTTGGAAAGAGCGCAATTGTTCCAGCGAGATATACAGCGTGCTTTCTGCCGGATAGTTGCCTTTTGTTTTTTCCTCCACCCATTCCCCTAAGTGGGAGTTGGCGTAGCCAAACGTGCGATCCTTCGCAAACTCGGTTTCCCCTGCCGGTACAAGCTCTTCACCTGATTGGACATAATGGACATTGTTGACTGTAAACCGGCCGCCTTCCTGAAAGAACGGAAGCAGTACTTCTCCATCCACTGTCTTGTCTGAAGATGCTTCAAGCGTCTCTTTCAGAACTTCCGTTTCAAGTGGATAGTGCCCTCTCAGCGTGGAATCACCCCGGCTGATGATGATGAAATCCTGCTTCAATTTGGCAGCGGCTACCCCGATATTTTCTGCAATCTCACGGTGGACTTTCTTTGTTTCTTCAGCCGAGAATCCTCTGGAATTAGTCAGAATGAAAAACATGGACTGTTCTTCCTTGAAGCCCTCTTCGATGGTCTCTGCCTTCCAGTCTGTATAAACTGAAATGTTATGTACCGTTTGGACACCTGTAGGATCATCATCCAAAACAATAATTTTTTTATTTAAAGTTTTTAGCGTTTCAGCAAGCATTGCATCTGCCTTTTTGCTGTCAGCCTGCGGAAACGATGTTAGATACTGTGCTGATAAACGTTTTTCCCTCATAGTCAGCCCCTCTTTACTTCCGTATTAGCCAGTTTCTCATAGTAGCGGACAATGCTTCCGTGATCGTCATTGAGTTTGCCGTCAATCTTTAATGCATGAAATATTTCAAGCAGCTGGCTGGACAGAGGAAGCGGAACGCCAATTTCATGAGCTGTGTCCATGACATTTGTGATGTCCTTCAAGTTAATCGCAATACTCCCGCCGGCAACAAAATTGCGGTCAAGAATCATTGGAACCTTCGCATCCAGCACGGCGCTCCCAGCAAGGCCTCCTCTGATCGCTTTGTACATTTTTTCAATATCAATTCCCGCTTTTGAAGCCAAAACAAGTGCTTCCGACATTGCCGCAATGTTTAGGTTGACAATAATTTGGTTTGCAAGCTTCGCTGTCACTCCGCATCCGTTGTCGCCTACAAGCGTTATCTCTTTCCCCATTCCGGATAAAACCGTTTCAACGCTCTGAAAAACGTCTTCCTTCCCGCCGACCATAATGGCCAGTGTCCCGTCAATCGCTTTCGGCTCTCCGCCGCTTACCGGCGCATCCAGCATGCCAACCCCGTACTTCGCTGCCTCTGCAGCAAGTTCACGGCTCACTTCCGGTGTGATGGAACTCATATCGATGATGACAGAGCCTTCTTTTGAGCCTGCCAGGATTCCGTTATCACCTAAAACAACTGCTTTTACGTGCTGGGAAGCAGGCAGAACCGTAATGATAATCTCGCTTTTTTCCGCTGCCTCTCTGGGAGTAGCGGCGGATTCCGCACCATTTTCAACGAGAGTATTTACGGCTTCCTGATTAATATCACACACTGTCAGTTTGTGTCCCGCTTTTATTAAATTGAGCGCCATCGGTTTCCCCATGATTCCCAGTCCTATAAATCCAATTTTCCGTTCCATTTTTTACGCCTCCTGTTTCGTTCGGTTGAAATCGCTTCCAACATTCTTTATAAATGGTATTGTACACAATTAATAAATATTTGTATACAATTATTTATAAAACGTATACAAAACAGAACATTCTATAATCGTTTATTTGGTTTATAGTTTTTTTATAAGTGAATTTGATAAGATAGCAGTACGTTAAAACAAAAGAGTTTGAGGTGAAAAACATGTTTGGAAATGACCGGACCCAGCGGATCAGCCACCCTTCCTATGAGGCCATCAGGGATAAGATCTTAAACGGCGAGCTGCCTGGCGGTACGAAAATCGTAGAAGAAAAACTTGCAGCTGAATTGGGCGTCAGCCGGACACCAATTAGAGAGTCTATAAAGAAACTGGAATATGAAGGACTCATTGTAAACAAAAAAGTGGTCGTTCCGACTGAAAAAGACCTGAGGAATATGTTTCACGTCCGCATTTTACTTGAAGGTTACTCCGCTAACTGCGCAGCCTCCTTTTTAAAGGAAGATGAACTGCAGGAACTTTATGAATGCATTGAAGTTGGAAAAAGCGGCACCACTGACGAGATCATGCAGGCAAATCAGCGCTTTCACGATATTATTGTAAAAGCGAGCTACAACTCTCATATGATTGATATCATCGATCGGATGCAATCCATGATTTATCTATTCCGGAGGACAGTCGTATTCTACAATCGCCCCTTTTTAATTGAGGAACATGAAGGAATCTACAGCGCCATCCGCGAAAGAGACGGAGACAAAGCCGAGCACCTGATGAAAGAGCATCTAAAAGCGGATTTGGAGTTTTGTCTGCATTTGCTGGGAAGTTAGCCGTTTTCATATTCTTGATTTTCGATCTGAAAAGCTAAAATGAGGAAGGATGAGGGATGTGAAAGGTTTAGAGGAAATCAAACAGTCGTTAGCCGAACGCCAAGTTACACTGCCCGACGGAACTTCCTTGCCTGCTATCGGACAAGGCACGTGGAATATTGGGGACAATTCAAACGATGCCGAGAAAGAAATCAGAGCGCTGAGACTCGGGCTGGATTTGGGTATGACTCTCATTGATACGGCAGAAATGTACGGGGAGGGCGCCTCTGAACGTTTAGTAGGAGAAGCCATTAAAGGCCGCAGGGATGACGTCTTTTTAGTTTCAAAAGTATATCCTCATCATGCAGGTCTTAATAAAATCACTGAGGCTTGTGAACACAGCTTGAAACGGCTCGGAACCGACCGGCTGGATTTATACCTTCTTCACTGGAGAGGCCGTGTCAGCTTGACGGAAACCATTGAGGGAATGGAAAAACTCCGGGCGGAGGGTAAAATTCTCAGATGGGGAGTCTCCAATTTTGACACCGCTGATATGGAAGAGCTTAAATCCTTGCCTGACGGGAAAAATGGTGTGACAAATCAGGTCCTCTATCATCTGGGTTCAAGAGGCATCGAATTCGATCTCATGCCTTGGCATCAAACACATCGTATGCCAATCATGGCCTACAGTCCTCTTGCCCAGGGAGGTTCTTTAAGAAAACAGCTCTTATCGGATTCAGTGATTCAAGAGCTTGCTGAAAAATATCATGTTCAGCCCCTGCAAATCGCACTGGCGTGGACCATCCGTTCGAATCAAGTCATCGCTATTCCAAAAGCGGTTCAGGAGGAGCATGTGCTGGCCAATGCAGAAGCCGCTTCCATAAAGTTTACAGATGAGGATCTTCACCGTTTAGATCAAGCCTTTCCTGAGCCAAACAGTAAAATGCCATTGGATATCATTTAAATCCGGGGAGAAGCTTCGTTCAGACAGCTTCTCCCCCTTCTATTTACGGCAAACGGAACAGCCATAGTTCCGTTTTGCTGTTCGAATCCGCCATGCCAAAGTCATCGTCATTGATGACCGCCAGTTTTTTGCCGACGAGCGTGATGCCCTCTGCCTTTTCGTAAGGATACCCGAACTTTAACAGATCGAGCACTTCTTTTTTAGCCGCTGTTTTAATTCCTTCAGCCTTCAAATCCTTTGTGTTCATTTGTTCAAGCGTTTTTCCCTTTGCCTGATCCTTGTCTAAAACATTGGTTGCTTCCTGCAAATCAATTTGATAGATTTTCTTGTATTTCGCTTCTTTTCCAGAAGCGGTATCCCGTTCATCCACCAGCAGGCGGTGCTCATCGATCGCATATAGATCAGAGGCAACGATGTCTTCCTGATCCACTCCGAACTTTTTGCCATCTTCAAACCTATAGGTGTATTCAGCAATGACCTTGGAAGCTTTTAGATCGATTTTTAACAGTCTGGTGATTCGAGAGCTGTCATCCGGATTCTCCAGGGCACTTTGTGTCATGGTGAAAAGATAGCGCCCGTCCGGCGTAATCGCTGCGGATTCAAAGCCTCTATTATCCGCCCGCTTTGATAAAACCGCCGGCAAATTCCCTTTTACAGGAAGAAGGGATGCGTTTTTGAATGCCGTTTCCATTCCCGATGGGACGAACCGCTGGATAAGGGTTCCGTCTTTTTTCATCTGAACGAGACTTGGCCCGTATTCATCACTTAACCAAAACGTTTCATCCGCTGGATTGTAGGCAAGACCTTCTGTATCCAGGCCATACGGATCGTAGGACAAAACCCTTTTCCCTTTCGCATCGTAAGGGATTTCATCCTTCCCCTTCACATTAGGCAGACCTGTAATAAGGGATTTTCCCGTTACGGGATCGGACCCCTTGGGCAGCTTTAACGGAATGGTATCTGTAATGTTTATTTTCCCTTCGGAAATTTCGATCCGGTAAACGACAGGAGTATAGGCGGGAATCGGGAACGTTCTCCGTTCTTCCTTGTTTACGGTCAGTTCCCCGTTCGGGCCCCGGTCGGAAGAAGAGTAAAAAACATGATCCGGATCTCCCGGGAGATGTACAAGAGATGATCCCATCCCCGCATGGATCCCTTTCGCTAAAACCGGCGGATTTTCGAGCTGGTATTTTCCGATCAGCTTTACCGAAGAAGAGCCGGAAGCGCTCTCCTTCTCTTTCCTGGTCTCCTGCTGATTGTTGGAGCATGCGAACAGAGTAAAGCAAATGGCTGACGTAATGATCATTTTAAGTGCATTTTGCAGATTCATCCTAATCCCCCTTTTTCTTTTATGATGGGCAATAAAGGCGGGATTATTAGTGCAACCGCATCATTTTAGCGGTTTTTTCCTTCTGTCTATATCTTCTTCTGATCCCGTGAATACAGTAAAGGGTTGACCTTTCAGCTCATAGGATCATCAAACTATAGAAGATGGGGAAATGCAGCGATGAAAATCATTTGCTTCGGTGACAGTTTGACGAGGGGCGTAACGTCTGTCAAAGGGCGATTAAGAATAACCAAAAAGAATTACCCCTATTACCTGGAGGAATGTTTAAAATTCGATTCAACCGTGGTCAATAAGGGGGTATTTAACGATCATTCCGATTCTCTTTTAAAAAGACTGCAGAAGGACGTTTTGGATGAAAATCCGGATTACGTGATCATTGGAATAGGAGGGAATGACTGCAATTTCAATTGGAAGGAAGTGGTGCTGAATCCTGAAATGGAGCATCAGCCCATCGTTCCCGCCGGCCGTTTCACCGCTAATATGAAAACCATGATAGAGAAAATGATAATGGCCGGGATTACACCAATCGTGATGACACTTCTCCCTCTCGACCCCGTGCGGTACTACCAATACCTGTTCAGGCAATACGGCAGCACCATCGGCCACTGGATCAGTATGAAGGGCGGCATGGAGCATTGGCACGGCATGTATAATGAACGCTTGCTGACCTTGGCGGATGAAATGCACGTGGCGGTCGCAGACGTCCGGACCGCTTTGAGACAAGCCGGCACCCTGAACGAATTAATCAGCGGCGATGGGATCCATTTAACCTCTGCCGGTTACAGAGTAGCCGGCAGGGAGATCTCTCATTTAATTAAGCGGAAAACATAAGAGACGGCGCCTGAATGAAGGACTGAATCAAAGATGCCCGTGAAATCACTCCCTCTCAAAGGAGACTCGCTCCTCCGGTTTACTCAGCAAACATGCATTCAGATTTCATACAATGGACAAAGATGAACAACCGATCCTGTGCTACGATGGAATAACAGAACGGTATGTTTGCTGCTGATATGGAGATGAACAATAAATGGCAACCTGGCTGATTATCGTGCTGATATGCGTCAGCACTCTTAAAGTGGTACTGGCTAGCCCCCCGACCTTTGTTATGGATTGGCTGCTTGCCAAATTTGCACTGCATGCAAAGGTCCTTGAGGAGGACACCACTGTAACGCACATGGGAAAATCGCTGGAGGGAGAAGAAAAAATCCAATTTATCCAGCATTTTAATGAAGCGGTCTTTTTTGACCGGTATGATGAATACGATGTTCCTGGAACGAACACCGGCATTCCCCTTGTTATGGTTACAAAGAAGGGGAAAAAGAAAGTCAGGCTCTCTGTCTATATCTACAGCGACCATGTGGATGTATTCAAACAATCCAGCAAGAAGGCAGCCGCCTATAGTCTGCTGTCTGAGAGTCTTCAAAACGGTTCGATCACGTTAGCGGGGAACCATTGATTATTAAGAAAAGCTGCCGGGCTTCGTGCCCGGCAGCTTTTCCCGTTGAAACAAATTTATTGGCCGCTAAAAATTTCTTCTTCCGTTAAATAGCCGTCTTTAATGACGGTGTCTTTAATATTCTCTTTTGTAACGGCTATAGGATCCAACAGGATGGATGGAACGTCGATTTTCCCATTATTCACCGTTCGATCCGCTGCTACTTTTTCACCCTTTGCAGCCTTCACCGCCACTTGCGCTGCTTCCTCTGCCAGCCGGGTGATCGGCTTATAAACGGTCATCGTCTGGGAACCTTCTATAATGCGCTTTATTGCCATCAATTCAGCATCCTGCCCGGATACAGGGATTTTCCCTGATAAACCGGAAGAGGACAGAGCATTGATGACACCGCCGGCTGTTCCGTCATTTGCGGCAATGACCGCATCAATTCGATTTGAATTTTGAGCCAGGGCTGCCTGCATGTTCTTTTGGGCCGTTTCCGGTTTCCATTCATCGGTGTATTGGTCATAAACGACTTTAATATCGCCTTTGTCGATGAGCGGCTGAATCACCTTCATCGCCCCTTCGCGGAACAGCAGCGCATTATTGTCTGATTCTGCTCCTCCGATGTAGGCGAAGTTGCCTTTTGCCGCCCGTTTGACGATTTCAGTCGCCTGAAGTTCTCCTACCTTTTCATTATCAAAGGAAATATAATAATCAACGTTTGCATTTTTTATCAGCCTGTCATAGGAAATCACCTTCACGCCCGCTTTATGAGCCATTTCCGCAATCTTCGCTGATTGTTCGGCATTATGAGGGACGACGACTAACACATCCGCTCCCTCCTGGATAAGCAGTTCAGCCTGCCTGAATTGAATATCATCCAGACCATTGGCGGCAAGCGTCTTTACCTGTCCGCCCATTTGAATGACCTTCTCTTCGAATAAGGCTTTATCCTTATACCAGCGCTCTTCTTTCAGTGTATCCAGCACAAAACCGATATAAGGCTTTCCCGCATCAGACACGAGCTTGACCCGGTCTGCTTTTTCCGGTTTACGGGCCGTTTGACCGGTACAGGCTGAAATGAGGAGAAGCATGGCTAAAACCAGGATGCCCACCAGTCTTTTTTTATGAAGAACCTTAAGCAATTCTTTTTCCCCCATCCTTCTTAGAGCTGAAATTTCTTAATCAAACCGTTCATTTGTTCCACCATGCCGGTCAGCATTTTTGCACTGGAGAAGATGCTGTCGATGGAGTGGCTTTGTTCATGTGCAGCTGCCGAAATTTCTTCAGATCCTGCAGCTGCTTGTTCGGATGCCCCCGCAATCTGCTCGACAGATTCATTGATTTCCTGTCCCGATTCCTGAACGGAGCTAAAAATGGCGGAAATGTTCTTAACCTGATCGGACATATCCGCAACCTGGTTTTTTATATCCGAAAATTGTTTCCTTGTCCGCTCAAATTGTTCCGATCCTTTATGAACCTCGGTAAATCCCTGTGTCAAATCCTTTGCGATGCCTGTCGTTTCTTCTTTGACACTGTAAACAATGGCGGAAATACTCTGAATGGAATTTGATACTTGTTCAGCCAGTTTTCGGACCTCGCTTGCCACAACCGCAAATCCTTTCCCTGCCTCTCCAGCTCTGGCTGCTTCAATGGAAGCATTGAGCGCCAAAAGGTTTGTCTGATCGGCGATGGACCTTATGACACCTACAATCTCTGAAATGGATTGTGTCTTCGCTTCCAGCCCATTCACTTTATGAACAGAGGTTTCTACAAGCTCATTGATGATTGTCATTTGCTTTTGTGATTCATGCATCTGCTGATCGCCATGAATGGAAACTTGAAGAATCTGATTCGTAAAGTCTACAAGCTTCACCGTATTTTCTTTGGCGTTTGCCATTTCGTCACTAAACGCTTGCGTATTCATGGAAATTTTGGCCGCGTTCTCCGCCTGCGAATGGCCATTTTTCGAAATATCTTCAATGGTTAAGGCAATCTGTTCGCTTCCCTGTTTCACTTCTTCCGTTGATTCAAGAAGCGTCACACTTTGCAGGTCCACCTCTTTGGAGAGATTGGATATAGAGGAAATCATGTCTCGAAGACGCTGTCCCATGTAGTTAATGGATTTTGACAGCTGGCCGATTTCATCGGTCCCCTCATAATCCAAATTCTTTACATTCAAATTCCCTCCGGCAATCTCCTCACTCACCGTAATGACGTTATTCAGATTCTTCCTTATGTTCACGCTGACTAAATAAAGCAGCAAAAACGATAGCCCGATGGAAGCTGCGGCGGTAATGATGAGAATCATTGTCACATTTGACAGATGGTGCAGGGACGTATCCATCGCTTGTTCACTGGAGCTTGCTGCCGCATGTTTCAGCTCCTTCCCAAGCTTTGATGTATCCTCTTTCAGCTGATTGACCAATGCCTGCATTTCCTTATACTCGGCGGTATTGATCTGCTGGACATTTGGAACGACCACGCTGAAAAACTGCTGATCCAATTGGTTGTTATTGCCGATCAGCTTGTTGAAGGTGTCCATCTGCCCCCTGTCCAAGCGGGGCTTTAGCTTTTTCGCCGTCTTCACGAATTGGCTGCTGTACTGCAAATACTGATCCAGCTTCTCATCATCCGAAAGCAAAATGTATTCCGGAATGAGCAGGTATTTCTCCTGATAGAGAGAGACCAGGTCTTCCGCATACGTGGACAGTTCATTTTTTGATCTTGTTTCTTTCAGCTCTCGGCTTGATAAATCCAAATAAAAATACGTAATAAGGACAGATACTAAAAAGGCAGCCGCAGCAAATGAAAAAATAAGGTTGTATTTTCCGCGGATCTTGATATTTCTCCACTTTATCGTTTGAAACAAATGATTCCCTCCCCCTAAACAAAACGGAAGCAGCGATCTCTTTGTATCCGCTTCCACCAATTTGGTACTAATTTTTATATCGGTCGAAATACCCAGTTATATAGAGGGGAGGTCATTTAAATTTTTGTCCTGTGGCTGAAGCCCATGCATCGATTGCCATAAGTTATCCTGCACTTTTTTTTGCTGAATAGGAGAAGCGGCCTTTCATCGGATTATAATTTCTCTGTTTTTAAGAAATAACTGGAACGAACCCTCTTATAAAAAAGATCCAAATTGACGGCGGGCAGACGCGCACTTATACTAGAAACTTGAATGCGCAAAAGCATAAAAGCGTTTAAGCAATATAGATAGATGGTTTATCAGGAAGGCAGGACAATTATGGAACAGGACAAAACACTTAGAAAAGGCTTGCTGCCAAGACATGTCCAATTCATCGCGCTCGCCGGGATGATTGGGACAGGGATCTTTAAAGGCAGTTCCGATACATTGAATATGGCAGGACCGAGCGTTGTGTTTGCGTATCTGCTTGGCGGGCTTCTGCTGTTTATCGTGATGTCGGCACTGGGGGAGATGGCCTCCGTCTATCCGAATCACAACACCCAGCATTTGCTTTCAAAGGCTTTTGGGGCCAGAACCTCCTTTATCGCCGGCTGGCTTTACTGGATCAACTGGATTATTGTAACAGTGGTCGAGGTTTTGGCAGCCGGAAGCTTTCTGCAATTCTGGTTTGCCTCCGTGCCGTTGTGGGTGCTCGCTCTTATCTGTGCGGTCTTTATCATTGCGATTAACCTGACCCAGGTAAAGTTTTACGGGGAATTTGAATTTTACTTTGCCGGGATTAAGATCATTACGCTTACCCTGTTTATTATTCTCGGTCTTTGCATGATCTTCGGCGTGATCCCAAGCCCTGTTGAAGAACCGCTTTCCAATTACACAGCGCACGGCGGATTTTTCCCGAACGGCGCAGCCGGTGTGTTCAGCGCCCTCCTTGTTGTCATGTTCTCATACGGCGGAGCTGAATTAATCGGAGTGGCCGTTACTGAAACAAAGGATGCCGAAAAAGTGCTTCCGAAAGTCATTAAAAGCACCGTCATCCGGGTCATCCTCTTTTACGTATTGCCGATTCTCATCATTTGCGGGCTGATTCCGTGGAACGAGGTTTCCGGCAAGGAAAGTCCATTCGTCCAGGTATTTACGGCAACAGGCATTCCGGGGGCAGCCCACGTCATGAATTTCGTGCTCCTGACCGCTGTTTTATCCGCAGCCAATTCCGGCATTTATGCCACATCCAGGACCCTGTACTCCATGGCCCAAAACGGTGAAGCACCAAAAAAGCTTGCCAGGCTGTCTAAACAGGATATTCCGGTGAACGGAATTGCCCTGACTGCCATAGCCCTGATCTTCGGAGTGTTCCTGGCCTATCAGACACCTGATGAAGTCATCAGCTACTTGATGACCATTCCCGGATTTACCGTCCTGCTGATCTGGCTCGGCATCTGCCTTGCCCAAATCAAGCTTCGCAAACACTATCCGAAAGAGCCGTATTTCAAGCTGAAATGGGCGCCATTTACAACGATTGCGGCAAGCCTGTCTTTGGCCGTCATTTTCATTTCCTTTGTCTTCAATCGTGACAATGTGATCGGGACTGTTGTATGCATCAGCATTTTGGCTGTGTTGGTGGTTGTTTCGATGGTTTATTCAAAGAGAGTGAAGTAATGATGAGGAACACCTTCGGGAGCGGGGAACTGCTCTTTGGAGGTGTTTTTGTGTGGGGAAAAACGTATATTTAAGTGAGCAATGTACGGCGGAAAAGCCAGAAAATCAACGTGAATAAGTCCATTTCCACCCTTTCGTTATAATAAAAACCAGCCCCGCCCCGCATAAAAGCGGAACACAGCTGGTTTCTCTCCTACAATATAAGCATCCCGATTAACCCGGCCGCAATCCCAAGCAACACGACGGAACCGGCCACAAAGGCAAGTACCCTCTTCGGAAAAGAACCTGCCACAATCAGCAGGGACGGGAGACTGATGGCTGGAAGCGTGATGAGAAGCGCTCCGGCCGGTCCTGCACCGAGACCCATCGCCATGAAGGTCTGGATGATTGGAATTTCGGCTGCGGTTGGAATGACGAAGAGCATGCCGGCAACCGCAAAGAGAATCAGGACAAGGATGCTGTTCGCCGCTGCTTCACCCACATTCGGGAACAGCCATACCCGTGCCGCCCCGAGCAGAAGAACGGAGATTACATAAGCCGGAACGACGTACAGCAGCATGCTGCCCAAACTTTTCCCCCACCTTGACAGGAAGGAACCTGATTGAGCCTTTTCGGCTTCCTCCACCATCTTTTCAGCCTGAAGCGGTGCCTCTTCTTTCATAAAGCGGTTAGCCAGGTAGCTGACGCCGAACGTTAAAATAAGACCGAATACTAAGCGAAGAAGCGTGAATTTCCATGACAGCACAAACGTCATGAAGACAAGAACGGCAGGGTTTAGCACCGGGTTGCCAATCCAGAAAGCAAGGCTTGCTCCCGCTGATACGTGCTTTTTCCGCATGCCTACCGCCATCGGGGCGGCACAGCACGTGCACATCATTCCGGGAAGGGAAGCCAGTCCGCCTGCAGCCGTGCTTCCGAAGGTTGTTTTACCGAGAACACGCAGCAGCCATTGGGACGGAATCAGCACCTGAATGAGCGAGCCGAGCACAATCCCGAGGATAGCCGCTTTCCATACAGCGTTGAAATAAACCACGGCGTATTCCCATGCAGCGCTCCAAGAAGGAGCCCCGCCGGCTTCTCCGCTGCCAAGAATTGAATCGCCAATTGAATGTGTGGAAGCAGCAAGCCATGTTTTTTGATAATAAGGCCACCATTTGACATAAAAAAGACCTGCCGCCGCAATCACAAGAAATAGAATCACAAGCCATGCGGTTTTTTTACCCGACGACGGCTGTGGTTGCTGAAGAGCACTTTGAGCCATTTTCATTCCCCTTTTTTATAGAATCAGGACAATAGTAAATTATATCACGGCAGACAGGCAGTATGCCTCTGCCATGCTTTTTCGGGAAAGGTCCTTTATAATAATCTTAGTGAATACAGAAAGGTTGGCGGCTTATGACACAAAAAATAAAATTAACATCCTTATCAACTAAAGGCGGCTGCGGCTGCAAAATCGGACCGGCTGATCTGCAGGAGGTCATCCGCTCCCTCCCCCCTGCCATGCCGAATCCCGATTTGCTCGTCGGGCTTGATACGAGCGATGATGCGGGCGTGTACCGTCTGACGGACGACCTAGCGATTGTCCAGACACTTGATTTCTTCACTCCCATCGTTGATGACCCATACTCCTTCGGCCAGGTGGCCGCGGCGAACGCCATCAGCGACATTTATGCGATGGGAGGCAAACCGCTTACGGCCCTGAACATTGTTGCTTTCCCGATTGCGGATCTGGACAAGCAAATCCTCGCAGACATCCTCCGCGGGGCAGGCGATAAGCTGAAAGAAGCCGGCGCGACCCTTGTCGGAGGCCACTCTATCGAAGATAAAGAGCCGAAGTTTGGTTTGGCGGTAACCGGAACGGTCCATCCTGATAAAGTGAGGGCCAATGCAGGCGCGAAGCCCGGTGATAAACTGATTTTAACGAAACCAATCGGGGTCGGCATCCTGACTTCTTCTATTAAAAGAGACTTGCTGAACGAAGAAGAAATCGCCCGGGTTACAGAAGTGATGGCCACATTAAATAAAACAGCAGCAGAAACGATGGCTGCCTATGACGTTCATGCGTGCACGGACGTTACAGGCTTCGGACTGCTCGGACACACGTCTGAGATGGCGAAAGGAAGCAAAGCGGGCATCCGGATTGCAAAGACAGCGGTCCCTGTCCTTCCGAGAGTGCGCGAGCTTGCCGAGCAGGGCGTCATCCCGGGCGGAACGAAAAACAACTTCGCCCATCTGCAGGGAGATGTGACGTTCCCGGAAAACATGGATCAGATCGATCAGTTTATTTTGTGCGATGCGGTGACGTCCGGCGGGCTGCTCATTTCAGCAGCCGACGAAGAAGCAGATGCCCTGCTGAAAGACCTTCTGGACGCCGGTGTGGAAGCGGCTATGATCGGAGAAGTAACGGCGGATCATCCCGGCCATATTGTCGTTTCTGAGAAGTTTTGATGAAAGAAGGGCGGAATAACAGTGTTTCAGGATCTCTCAGTTGAACAGCTATTAGCGATGCAAAAAGAAAAGAAAATTGTGGCAGTGGATGTCCGGTCTCCGTCTGAATACAGAGAGGCATCCATTCCCGGCGCTTTGAACATCCCCCTCTTTAACGACGAGGAACGCGCTGAGATCGGTACGATTTATAAGCAGGTCAGCGTTCAGGCGGCAAAAGACCGCGGCCTGGAAATCGTATCCGCGAAGCTTCCGGAGTTCATTAAAACCTTCAGCGCGATCCCCGAATCCAAGGCGGTTTTCTGCTGGAGAGGCGGTATGCGGAGCAGAACGTCCGCTACTGTCCTCGATTTAATGGGCATCAAAACGTTCCGGCTGAATGGCGGAGTGCGGGCATACCGCCGGTGGATCGTCGATCAAATCGAAACGATGGACTTCAAACCGAAGGCCTATGTACTGAACGGCTATACCGGCTCAGGAAAAACATGGCTGCTCCATCAACTTCAAGCGGAGGGCTATCCGGTGCTTGATCTGGAAGGAATGGCGAATCACAGAGGCTCCATCTTCGGTCAGATCGGCCTGAATCCCCACAACCAAAAAACGTTCGACTCTCTGCTCATAAAAGATGCCCTCCCGCTCCAGTCCTCTTCTTTCGTTGTCCTGGAAGCGGAAAGCAAGCGAATCGGAAAAGCCGTCCTCCCGGAATTCATCGCGGAAAAGAAAGAACAGGGAACCCAGCTGTTCCTTGATATTCCCCGGACGGAACGCGCAAGGTTCCTAGTCGAAGACTACCAGCCATGGAAGCACCATGAAGAATGCATGAAGGCCTTCTACCGGATCAAGGCCCGAATTCATACACCGGCAGCTGCTCAAATTGAAGCGTCCCTCAGCGCCCGTGAGTACGAGGACGCGGTCATGCTGCTGCTTGAGTACTACTACGATCCGCGCTACGAGCATACTGCAATGCGGTATCCGGAGGAAAACAGAATCACGCTTTCTGTAAGAAATGCGGAGGAAGCGCTGACTGAGCTGGTTAGGATTTTGCCGGTGCCTGTGAAGACGGTGTAATAAAATTAAGATATGAAGCCCATCAATTTTCACTTAGCTTTTCTGAAGAAGAAATGCTGCGGGGAATGAAGGGTTAAGGTTTTTGAAAAAACCACCTGCGAAGGTGGTTTTTTGTTTGTTCAAACAAGCGTATGCGGCACATACAACTCTTCCAAACTATGCATCTCTTCCTCTGTCAATCGAACCGACAATGCCGAAACCGCATCTTCAAGATGGTTCACCTTCGTCGCTCCGATGATTGGAGATGTGACTTCCTCCTTCTGCAGAATCCAGGCAAGTGCAATTTGTGCACGCGGAACGCCACGTCCAGCTGCCACTTCCGCTACTCTCTCCGCTACTTTCCGGTCCGCTCCCTCTGTTCTTGAAAACAGCGCCTTTGCAACCTGATCATTTTCAGATCGGTGGGTCTGCTCACTCCATTCCCGTGTTAACCGGCCGGCAGCCAGCGGCAGGTATGGGGTGACGCCCACTCCCTCCTCCTTGCAAAGCGGCAGCATTTCCCTTTCTTCCTCCCGGTAAAGCAGGTTGAGCCTGTTTTCCATGGAGATAAAGCGGGTCCAGCCATGAAGCTCCGCCGTATGCTGAGCTTTCAGGAACTGCCAGGCAAGCATAGAGGAAGCTCCGATGTAACGCACTTTTCCTGCCTTGACTAGATCGTGAAGAGCCTCCATCGTTTCTTCAATCGGGGTATGCGGATCCCAGCGATGAATCTGGTACAAATCGATGTAGTCCGTTCCAAGCCTCTGCAGACTGTTATCAATCTCAGTCATGATCGCTTTACGGGAAAGCCCCATTCCATTCGGACCCTTCCGCATTGGAACAAATACCTTCGTGGCAACGACCACCTCATCCCGCCGGGCAAAATCTTTTAAAGCACGCCCTACGATTTCTTCACTCGTTCCATCAGAATACATATTTGCCGTGCTAAAAAAATTAATGCCCATATCCAGTGCTTTTTTAATAATAGGCCTGCTCTCCTCTTCATTTAGCGACCACGGAGTATTGCCGCGTTCCGGCACACCGAAGCTCATACAACCAAGACACAGCCGCGAAACATCCAACCCAGATCTTCCAAGCTTTACATAGTTCATTTCATCATCCACCCCTTTGTCATTAGGTTGACACGTCAACTTAAACACATCGTAGCACCTTGAGGTTGATACGTCAACCGTGATATGATAGCGGCATGAAGAAAAAACAAATCAGTCAAGAAGAAATGAATATATGGCATATGTGGAAAGGCTCCTATCAGAGCATCTTCGGCCGCGTCGTCAAAGACCTGACAGACCAAACCGGCCTCTCTGAAGGGGATTTCGGAATCCTCGACCGGCTCGATCAGTTTGGAAACGGAGAACTCCGCCAGCAGGAACTCGCCGACTCCATGACCTGGGACAAAAGCAGGCTATCCCACCACCTGACACGAATGGAAAAGCGCGGACTTGTTCGAAGAAAACCATCAGACTCAGATCGGGGAGTTCAAGTTATTATTACGGAAGCTGGAAAAACCGCTTTGAATGAAGCCCGGCCGGTTGTTTCGGAGGCTATAAGGGAGCATTTTTTGAGTTTGTTGACGGAGGAGGATGTGGAGTCGATTGGGAGGATTGGGGAGAGGGTGAAAAGAGGGACTATTAGCTTCTCTGATAACCCCTCTTCTTAGTTAAATAAATTGAAAAAGGGAAAATGCAGGTTTTCCCTTCTTATTTTGGTCAGTTCCATTTAGATAATAGGATGCTCCTGAAACGTTATACACTTGGATTTTTCTCCAATGGCGTTATCTATTTTCTCAAAATATTAACTCCTGGTTTCTCCCGTAATTTGAAATTTATATATAAGAAATACCTGTAGATGAATACTCCAATCTACAGGTACTAATTTTTATTTTATGCTTATTAATTTATTTCCTCTTCCCCATTCACAAGGTACTGATAAATCTTATAATCGATCGGCTGCTCCATCACCATATGAACATGAACAACCGGAAGCTCTTTTCCATTCGCGATCATCTTGCTTTGGTTAATGTTCTCCTTATCGGGGTGTGCCTTGCCTAAGTAATAAAAATCACTACCTTCTCCATCTTCCTTTTTCACAAAGATATGGAGATCAATGTTGGCTTCGTCAGCCTGGATGATTTCCTTTACTTCTTTTGATTCAAGCGTTCGATTGCTTCTCGTAAACCATTTTAGTAGATCCTGACTTAAAAATTCATCCCCATAGTTGATGCTTTCTTCTACTTCATTTTTCTTATGATACGTAATGAAAATAGGGCATGTTTGGTGCTTTGTTTTGTACCCATATACCGTTGAACTTTCGTCATTTTCCCAATTGAGAAAAAAATCTTACCTCCATTTTTTTATTGACTATGTTCATAGGATGTCATCAAATACAGAACTATACTGTGGGATTTTTTCTATTAATCCTTCTAAGAGTAAGGATGGCTCCCCTTGATAAAATACCTTAGCCTTTTGCTGAGCTCTGGTAAACATAACGTATAATAACTTGGCATTAAAATCATTCTTAGGAAAGCTACTATCATTAACATTCACTAATACAACTGCATCAAATTCCATACCTTTTGTGTAGTAGGATGCTAAAACGGTTATTGCCTTATTGTTAACTTCCTGATCAGGGCTAACATAAGTTACATCCCGGTTATATTCTTTGCTTAAAATTTCAGCTAATTTTTTTGCTTTTTGTTCGTCTTTATGGATAATAGCTATCCTTTTATACTTCCTCTTCCAACTTTTAATTGTAGTTATAATCCCATCAACTAGCTGTTTTCCTGATTCTACTTTTGTATATTCAATTGCTTCCCCACTTCGATTCAAAGGTACTACTTTCTTGTGCTCTGAACCAAAATGATTTTGCAGCACTTTATTTGCGGCCTCAACTATTTCTCTCGTTGATCGGTAACTGGTATCTAAATTCAGCAAGTAATCCTTCTCGATGTTTAACAGCGATTTGCTTATTCCAGTCCAATCACATTGCCCATACCCCATAAAGAGGGATTGATCTGTATCGCCTAATATCGTCATAGTTTTTGTGATTTTCTTCAGTGCAGCAAAATGAACATAGCTTAAATCTTGAGCCTCATCTATAACCATATGTGCAAAAACTACAGGTCTGTCATAAATTAATAAATAAATATAAAAGAGGGGAGCTATATCAAAGTAAGTAATTTCACTAAGTTTATTCTCTTTAAACAACTCAGGAATGTCACGTTCTATCTCCTTGCCAAACATCTTCAGTATTTCATATGAAGTAACTTGATTATAAATATTCAGTAATGAAGGAGCTTTATGGGACTCTTTCCACTCAGAAATAACGGTTTTAAACTCTTCCCGAACTTTTCCAGCTTTAAAATCATAAATTTCCTTCATCCTCTTATTTAACTGTTTAAATTCAAATGGATCCAGCCCCGCATCCTGTAAATAACTTCGAGAAATAAATTCATATTGCTTTTTTAATTCGTTTATTTTTTCTTCAGCAACCCTTTCAAAGTGATTCTCAACATGCCTTAAGAATCTTTGTATTTGATTTGTGAAGGATAAATATTTGTACCCTTCAAATATTTTAATTAAAGATTCCGTATCCATTATTTCTTGTAATAATACGATTGGTTTGATTCTGTTAAAATATTGAATTTTCAAGTCTTCTACAAACGTTTCTAATATATTTGCGAACTTCTTAGAACCTTTAAATTCAATCAACTTTTGCTGATTAGTGTTTTTATCTTTAGATAAGATGCTTTCAAAATATTCTTGATAGGATAGGTTTACAGGCTTATTAAGATAAGGTTTTATAAACTCAAGTATTAAATGGTGGACAGTTGATTGCTTTATTCCATTTAAATTTAGTTCTGGCAATAATTCTTTTACTGAGCTAATAAATAGATTAGAAGGACCTAAAATTATTATATCTTTTGGGTTTATATGTTTATTATTAAATAGAAGATAGGATAATCGGTGAAGTGCAATCGAAGATTTTCCAGAACCTGCAACGCCCTGAATAATTACATCTTTATTTATAGGCTGTCTAATAGCAACATCCTGCTCCCTTTGAATCGTAGCTATAATTTCTTTTAAATACCCTGTTGTTTCACTGTTTTGAATAATTTCTTTTAAAAAAGCATCTTTTATAGAAATTTCTTCTCCAGATTCACTAAGTGTATAATTTAGAGCACTTTGGGTATCACTCATTTGCTGAACTATTCTTAAAAGCTTTTGATTACTAATAGTAAATTCTTTCTTTTTCAGTACTTCTACTGTTTGTTTGTTTTTGTTTTTCTCTTCACCTACAAAATATGATTGTTTGCTATGGCCAGGTATAAAATTGTAGAAGACAGATGCCAGAGGCATTCTCCAATCTACAACTATTACATTTTCTGCTCTATCTCTTATTCCTTGCTTGCCTATATAGTACGTTTCAATCTCGTTATCATCAGCAATAATATCAATCCTGCCAAAGTATGGCTCCTTTTCAGCATTCCTTAAAAGCGCCCTATCTTTAGTACCTCTTCTATAAACAATCTCATCGCCTGGTGAATTGTCACGATTACTGAATTGTTCTCTTTTTTTCTCTAATAACTCCCAGATAAAATATGATTGATTCTTAATATGTTTAATCGTTTCATCCAAAACATTTTGCTCAGCCTTTAAATCCTCTTTATTCATTCTAAGATACCCCTTTATCCATATAGTGCTAATTTAATCATATTTTAGCACTATATGGATAATGTTAATAGGAGAAAATACATAATATCGAATGTATATCTTTGTCACTTAAACAATTACGCTTTACAAAACACTTAATAACAAGTGAAAAAACTCCCAAATGGATAATTTGAGAGTTTTTAATACAACTTTTTAACCAAGCACGTATCATATAAGACAACATTTAATTTCTAAATATCTGAATATTCTTAAGTTATGTAAATAATAGATCAGGCCACCGGTACTTCACATTAGTGATGTACCGGAAAACTTTTAATTGAGTTGGTTTGAGTAGTGATGATAGTATGTGTGTACCTATCAATGAACTACTAAATCACATCGTACTATGAAACAAAATTTTTATAGAGCTGATATTAAAACATACGTTCCGATTCAATAATTCGTTTCATTTCCTCAATCTCATTATCTACAAACTCAGGAAGAAGATAATCGCCATCAATAGCTTCCTTCATTGTTTTTTCTTTATCAGCTAATTTATCGTAAATTTTTTGATCAATAAAATTATAAAGCTCCCTATCGCTGACTGTCATTAAATAGTAATACCTGGTTCTTTGACTGTCTGCTAAACCAAGTCGATGAATTCGGTCTCGAGACTGTAACATAAAAGTGAGATTATAGTTATATTCAAAATAAACGGCATCATGAGCAATAGTATGAAGGGACACTGACTCTCCCAAAGTATTTGGGTTAGAGACTAATACTTGTATTTCATCTGTGTCCTGTTTAAATGTATTAATAATATCTTCTCTTTCATCACGAGGGGTAGCACCATAGATAACTTTTGCATTAATTCCATGTTCGTTTAACTTACATGTAATCTTATTTAAAGTGTCGACAAATAATCCCCAGACGACAACTTTCCCATGTTTTTTCACTATATCAATTACAAGTTTAATTCCTGCATCGAACTTTGGAGAGCTTATATTAGCTAAATCCCACTCACTTACCTCACCAATAACAGCAGCATGAATGCTATTCTCTAGCTCTTTTCTAACCTTGGCGCTAACCTGGTCATAAGAATCATTGTCAGCACTGTCAAATTCACTAAATCCTAAATCGCTATAACTTATCGCTTGATTTATGATTTCTGGATTTGTTGATAATTGAATCATTCTAATCAAAGTTGCTAATGGATTCTGGGCTGTGGTATAAATTATCTCTGCAAGGCGAAGTTGTTCTTCGGAGGGTAAAACCTTTATGATATTGTCTAAATCAGCTGGTGGAACCCCTAAATCATCCTTGCTAGTCCTCCAAAAATATGGAGCTAATTTCTCATTAATCTCTTCAACTTGCCATCCATCTGGATTTTTTAACATGTTTTGCTCAAATCCAAAATAAGAACTATACTCCTTTTTAAATAAAATATGCAATAAATTATAAATATCTAAGTATCCATTAGGAATAGGTGTTCCTGTTAAAACATAACGATAATCTACTTTATCCGCGATTTCTAAAGCAGCAACCGCACGCTTTGCTTGTACACCCTTTACACGGTGTACTTCGTCATAAACTAGCATTGTATCTGAATTATTCGAAAGACATTTAATTATTGATTCTTTAAATTTAGGCAATGATTCATAGTTAATTAAGACTAAATTAGCTGCTGCCCATTGAGCTTCGAAGGCATATTTATTTCCATTTATAGACTGATCATGGATATTAAGTAGCCTTAGCTCTTTTTTTGATTGAAAGACTGCCTTAAATTCATCCTTCCAAGATAAAAAGGCATTAATTGGACTCACTACTAATATTCGCTTTATTGGCTCTCCTTTTTGCTTACTGTTTAGATAAGCAAAGACACCCAATAACATAGCTGTTTTTCCAGAACCTGGAACAGAGAAGTTTGCAGCTCTTTTTTGAGTGAGCATGTACATGGCAGACTGAAGTTGCAGAGGCTTGAGTGGACGAGCAATTTCCTCTTCAACAACGTTCTTAAACTCTGTAAACTCTTCTTCCCAGCGTTCATCTCGATTCTTTAGTGTCAAACCAGACTTTCGATATTCTCCAATTGAATACTTCTGAGCATTTATAAGATTATCGACTCGTGATGTGACTATAAAGTTAAATTGACGTTTAATCGACTGATTATTTGCTAACTCAATAATTTTTTCAATCTCTCGATATGATAAGTCTCCCCTGAAAAAAGGATATCCCTTATCTTCATCTACATAAAAACTGAATTTGTTCTTATAAGTTTTTTTTAAAGTTACTTCTTCATCGCTTTTATCGATGAAAAAGAAATGCTCCTCATCCATATCAAAGATAACTGTATTCTGTTCCGGGTTTGGTATCTTTTGTATCTTACCTGTATCAAATTCTTGAAGTAACTTATAAATAATCTTTGTAGCATCAACCACTTGGACACCAGGATAATCATCGTTCCACAAACGAGAAAATTCCTCTTTTTTCTGCAGGACACGCTGGCGGACATTGACACTTACATCCCATGAGAAATCAACATCAAATGAATCAAAATTGTTTTCCATTGCACTTGCTGTCTCATTTAAAGACCCATTAAAATAAACAACATCATTTTGTCTATCTTGAAACAAACCCCACTTAGTATGAAACAATCCGTTCTTCACTAGGCCAAACTTTACATCGGCTTTGCCTTGCGCAATTAAAAAAGCCAAATTTCCTAACCGCTGTTTATCACATAACGTTAAGGTTTCTCCTTTTGAGCGTTCATGATACCCCGCCTTAATGTCTTCATAATCTTTTTCTGAAATATTTTGAGAAATAATAAATTGAATGTATCCGTCATTCTCTGATATTTTATCTAATCCTTCAGCGTATATGGAAAGAGCTTTAGATGAGAAGTAGCCACTAACTCGTTTATAGCTAATAGATTCACTTAATACAGGATTATAAAACTCCTGTGCTACATGTTGTATCATTGAGTTATAACTAGATTTGAGTCTCCCTTGCAATCTTTTTAACAAAGCTTGTCACTCCTCAGAAAGAAGGTCATCAATTTTTAATTTTAACTTCTCAAAAACACTCATTAGTTTAGCCTTTTCATTTTTAGGTAACCCTGTAACAACTCTTTTATCAATAGCCTCAATGCTACTAATTGCCTTCTCAGCGAGTTTAACTGGTTTATTTTGTTCTTTATAGTTCTTAGCCTTTTCAGAATGATTAGTAGATATTGTTTGAATTTCTGATAAAGCTTGTACAGCTTCCTGATTATTTTGTAAGGTAGCAAATAAATCTACGTTATTTTTTATAATATCTTCTTTATCCAAGGCTTCCACTATCGTATCTGTGGCATCTTCCATATCAACAATAAATTTTCCTTCATCTTTTGTGCCCACAACATTTTTGACTATTTGTCTAAACTCAGCCTTGAAATCTTCTTTGGAAGAGCGCATTTGGATTATTTTGGCAAATAAACTATTTAATAGTTGATCTAAGTTATCCGAGTCTTTAATCTTTTTATATTGAGGAATCATATCTTGGAGCGGTCCATCCAAGTCCAACTGTTTCGCTAAAGCATAGTTATCTGGATTCGTATTCGCAAATTCCAAAAATTTAATAATTAGTTCAGCTTCTAATATCCGTTTGCTAACTTCGTTCTGTGTCAGGCCAGCATAATCAGTATATTCTTTAACACTCATAATATTATTTTTAACAATCGTCTTATAAGCATCAATAGCTCTGTCAATTGGGTTATAATCAACTTTACCAAGTTTACCGAATTGGATTTGCAATTCAAGTGATTTTATTTTCTTTTGATCATCATAATTTTGTACCGATAAATCGTCCAAGATGACTGCTTCAAAATATTGCTGCTCTGTTATTGAAGGATCCTGTTCAAGTAAGCGCTTTGCCGTGAACCGACGATTACCATCTATTACTCGTCCATCACTTAAAACATAACCAGGTTCATCTTGGCCTTTCATGGCAATATCTCGCATCAACTTTTTCATTTCTTTTCTGGTCATATCATCAGCATCATCTGCTAACATTTTTTGTATGACCATATTGTATTCTTCATTATGACCTGCATTTAATTTACCAGTAGTACTTTCGTAATCAGAAAGTGAAACCCCTATCCGACCATTCTGCTCATTATAATATAGGTACTTAAGTGGAATGGCGTAAGTTCTACCATCGTATTTTTCTCCACTTGCCTTTTTAATTGGAACATTTACATTATGTCCGCCTTCTTTAACAAAGCCTTCCTTATACAAATCAAACAAGTTTATATTCTCCATCTTTCGCTTCTCCTATAATTCTATTATTTCTTTTACGTATTCACTGTTAAACCAAAATCTCTGTTTTACAATTCTTTGACCCGTTGACAAAAGTACTTTATCATCGCCATTTATTGCACCAGGTCTTAAGTGACCTAGTGAGTTAAATTGACTGGAAGGTAAATTATTCTTATAAATGATTTTACCGTTTTTTTGTTTCACAGGATTGACTTCTAATTTTCCTGCATTAATTAAATATCGAACTTGTTCCCACACATCTTTTAGACCATGGCTTAAATCGTATGTTGACATCTTCCAAACCTTAACATCTAGAAAAGTCATTTCACTATCATCAACACGCTTTCCGGTAGGATATTGTTGAAAAATGAATAGTAAAAGTGTCTTTTCATTAAAATACCTATATAGAGAACTACTTTCCCAAGACGATGCTTCCGACCATTCTTTGAAGTCCACTGGCATGAATGACATGGCTTCTGCAGGTTTTTCCATACCTGTTAAACGAACTGTCTTTAAAACAACATTGACCCTATTATCACATAAAGTAAACTTATTAGTTGTTATTCCAATCATCTTCCTAGCTAACTGTACAAATGAGGCTTTATTATCCTTCAGCGACATGGACATACTCTCTTTTATTTCTGAAACTTTCATTCCTTTATACTTAGATATCCTATTTTCTATCTCAATTTGAGCAGAAACAATTAACTCTTCATTTTGATTCACAAGTATATTCTCCTGTATTCATAGTTTTAAATAAACTATTCGTAGTTCTTATCGATTATATCATCAGTGAATGATCTAGTCATTAAGCTACAATATCAAAAATGCAATAGATTATTACCTACTAAAAATTGAAATCATTGACGTTTATATAAGAACTTGTTACTAATTATGTTAAAGAACTTTCAAGAGGCTACCTATACGATGAAATCCCCTATAAAAAAGAAGAGAAAATTTCATGAGGAGGGTAAAGTCGAGAAATAAACAGAATTCTGTTCCCGAAAATTAAGTTTAGGGCAGATACTTACCCATTGGCCAACTGTAAAGAACAATCTACCGCTATAAATTAAACAGAAATGGTTATCCCCTTCTGAGATTCTAATACTAAACGATGTATTATTAAAATGATTTCTTGTTATTCTTATAGTACTCACACTTCCTCTTTACAGGACAAATCGGACACTTGGGGATAGGAGCACAGATTTCTCTTCCAAAGTCGAGTAAAGCATAATTGTAAAATCTAAATTTCTTTACTGGAGTCACATTTTCGGCTAAAGCAAGGAAATCTTTATCCCTATATAGTTTCTCACTGCGTATAAACCCAAAAAATCTAGAATACACCCTTATAACATTACCATCGATAATAGTGTCCCTGACTTTGAAGAACATTGACCTAACAGCTGCAGCAGTGTAGTTTCCTATACCAGGTATGGCGAGGAGGTCATTCTTTTCAAAAAGAGGCTCCTCCTTCACTAAACGATTGGCTATTTCAATCAGGATATTCTCTCTTGAGGGCAATCCAAGGTTTTTAAACGTATCTCGTCCTTTATCATTTATATACACTTCTGGGGTGGGGTACTTTTCGACAAATTTGATGAACTCTGGCTCAACTACGTCAGAGCGGGTCCTTTGAAGCATGACTTCAGCGACTAGAGCATGCCAGAGGTTATCTATAGATCTCCATGAGAAATCATAGAAGTTTTCTCTCCCCCATCCCAATAATTTGGCTCTAAAATAAGTGATATCGTTTTCTTTATACTTCATCTAGGGTAGTCCTCCTAGTTAAATGAGTGTTTATAAACTACCCCATCGTTCGAAAAAAAAACATGTAAAGGAGCCCTTTCATGCTTTACGATATAACATCGCCTACCTCGATTGAACAATATGCAAAACTTCTTGAAAACAAAGCGATATATGAAGTGATCCCAACTGACCTCATCGAGAAAGTGAACAAAAAAGGAGGCATCGGGACACTAATTGAGGAACATCATTTCGGCTATAAGCCCAACTCTAAAAACGAAGCTGATTTTCCGGAAGCTGGGGTTGAACTAAAAGTGACACCTTATCGAAAGAATAAAAGAGGTACATTCTCAGCGAAAGAACGTTTAGTCTTAAACATCATCAATTATATGGATGAGTATAAACATTCTTTCGAAGATAGTTCGTTCTGGAAAAAGAATAAACTGTTGCTCTTGATTTTTTACTTATATGATGAAAATTTAAACCGTCACGATTTTAAGTTCACTCATTCTCAGCTCTTTGCGTTTTACGAGAAAGACCTTGAAATCATTAAACAAGACTGGGAGATTATCATCAATAAGATTAAAGAAGGCCGAGCTCATGAACTGTCAGAAAAGGATACAGTTTACTTGAGTGCAGCTACAAAAGGTATGAATAAAAACAGCCTAAGAAATCAACCCTTCTCTAGTGAACGAGCGATGCAACGTGCATTCTCATTAAAATCTTCTTATATGACGTTTATCCTGAACCAATACATCCTCAATAGGAAAAAGACTTATCAACCTATCTTGGATACAGAGCTAGCTAAAAGAGTTACAATCGATGAATATGTTCTAAACTCAATCCGACCTAATCTCGGGAAAAGACTATCTGACTTGTGTGATGAGTTCGGTGTCCCTCATCACAACAAATCTAGAACTCAACAAGTCATTGCACGGATGGTGAGTAAAGATTTAAAAGATCTTAACAAGTCAGAGGAATTTATTAAATCAAACACTAAAATAAAAGCTATCCGGATTCAAAAGAACTGTAAGATCAAGGAGAGTATGTCCTTCCCGTCCTTTAAGTATAAGGAAATAATACAAGAAGATTGGGAGGACTCGTCTTTAAGGTTAATGTTCCAAGAGACGCGTTTCCTCTTCACACTGTACGTACAAACCGAAAACGATGATTACAAACTGACTGATGCATTCTTCTGGAGTTTACCTGAGGAAGATCTTGAGGAAGAAGTGAGGAGAGTCTGGGAAGAGACCGTAAATCGAATATTGGCACACAGAGCGGACCGTTTGCCTGGTTCAAGCGAGAATAGAGTCGCTCATGTTCGTCCTCATGCTGCTAATAGTGAAGACACTTATCCTACTCACTATGGAGTAAACATTGTTAAGAAATGCTTTTGGCTCAATAACTCCTATATCCTAGGTGAAGTGCTAAAAAACTCTCCAACAACAAAGAACAGATTACCCAAATAGGGTAATCTGTTCTTCTTTGGAATCAAGCTCTTGATTCCTAGGTTCTAAATTTTCTATCTCGAATATCCTATCTGCCATCAATTGAATGAGGTTGACGACAAGAGCGTTCCCCATGCAGAAATATCGCATTCTCTCTGACATCCCTGTATCCGTCCAGTCATCCGGAAAACCGTTAAGCCTCTCACATTCAATAGGTGTAAGGTAACGCCACCTTCCGGTTTTTTTATCTGGTACCACATGTGTACTCCTATTAACAGTACCTTCACTAGTCAGCATCGTCCTGCCAGGCATCGTCATGACCTCAGGTAAAGACATGCCCCCTTCAGAAAAGATGTAACTGTGCCCACTAGCTGCCGTCCTTTCCACTTTCTTGGGACCCTTTAAGTAGATAAACTTTTCCTTCGCCAAATCGGTGAGGTAATATTTCTCATCTACCTCTTCTTCTAGGATGTTCAGAAGTGGAACAGGATCTTTCTTAATCGGAATCAGTTCCATCGAAGTGAACTTGCCGTCTCTCATGATTCCCGAGTTATAGAAGTTACCATTATATGAATCCGATACAGAAACAATATCTTCCGTTAACTCTCCTTCTGTCGTCTTGTTGATATTCTCTAACGGCAGCGTCACTGGAAATTTAGCAGCAAAGAACCCTTCACTCTCTAGAACTTTCAAATCCGTCTTCTTCAGGATCCGCTTTGCATACTTAAGATTTTTATCATAAGCGAAGATGAACACTCTCCTACGTCTTTGTGCCATCCCATAATCTGCTGCGTTGATCACTCGCCATTCAACGTTATACCCTGCTACGTTGAAAGCTGCCAACATGATTCCAAAGTCTCTACCCCTTTGTTTGGAAGGAGATTTCAACAGCCTGTCTACGTTCTCGAGCAGCACATATTTGGGTTTCATACCGATTTGACTACGTTCTTCGATCAAACGCATGATCTCCCAGAAAAGTACACCCTTTTTCCCTTGGATACCCATCTCCCCGCTCAAGGACCTAGCGACTGAATAGTCTTGGCATGGAAAGCCTCCTACAAGAACTTCTGCTCTAGGAATGTCTGAGCCACTAACAGTTGAGATGTCCTCGTTAGAATGAATTCCATTATCTTTAAAGTTATTAGAATAACAGTCAAATGCATCTTGTGCTTTTTTAGATGGTTCCCACTGGTTTCCCCAAACGACCTGAAAGTTGCCGTTGCGTTCTAGTCCCAACCGGAAGCCACCAACACCTGCGAAAAGTTCGATTACGTTCAGCATACAATACGAACATCCTTTCGGTAATCCTTATATACATAATACCCTATTTTTCGTATAAGATCAAGGGATTAACTTACTAAAGATGTATAATCTTATAATAAAAAACCTTTTTTAACAACAATAAAAACGCTAGCTTCTTAATTATACTCTTCTGATAAAACCATCAGCGACCACCGAAATACAATTGGGTTCTAGAGTATCTTATTACAATCTTCTAATAGCGCCTCACTAACATATCAGTTCCAAGCTCTCATTCTACTATGACATCGTTTATGCTTCAAGAAATACTTCCATGTTAATTCATAGAGTGAATTTACAGTTATATCTTTATTAAAAACAACTATCATTACGTATTCAAACTGTTGCACTCCTTCTAGTTTGCTATCAGGTTCATTTAAACCGTAGAATACACTTGTAATCTTTCTGGTCGTAGATTTAATACTAGATCGATTCCATTAATACTGATTGCATCTATATTCTGTGCTCCTGTTGGTGCAGCTTAAACTCTAGGTAGTACAGGGTTTTCTTTATAATATTTAATCGCTAAATATACTCCAAGTTCACCAATCACCTATTCGTACTAATCATTTCCATAGCTTTCAACTCATCTACCCACACTCCATAAACACCAATTAAATCATAATCATTCATTTCTTCTAATTTATCCTCTATTCTATAATCACTATTTATTTATCCTATTTTCATAAGACAATTAAAATCAATATTTAATTTTTAGATTTTATACCTAGAGCAAAATATGTTGAGAGTAGCTACCTACATTTACTTTTCTATAATTTAATCGAATTATTTGATTTTAACCTACAATTTTCATAATCTTTATTACCCTATTCTAATTGACTATTTTATTATGCAAGGGTTGCCGTTTTCCTCCATTCAAATATGAAAAAGCAAAAATCCCCCAAACTTTGAGTCTGAGGGATCTTTACCACTATATAATTTAAAACCTTGAAAGCCTAGATATTAGACTATTTTCTCTCTATCCGAACAACCGCCTCACAATGCATCGTATGCGGAAACATATCCACCGGCTGAACCTCAACCGTCTGATATCCTCCCTGCTCCAACACATGCAAGTCTCTCGCTAAAGTGCCCGGATTGCAGCTTACGTACACAACCCGCTTCGGCTTCATATCCAAGATGGTCTTAAGCAGCGCTTCATCGCAGCCTTTACGTGGCGGATCTACGACGATGGTGTCTGCTTTAATCCCCTGCTTGTACCAGTTCGGGATGACGACTTCGGCTTCACCGACTCCAAATTCTGCGTTGGTCAGTCCGTTGAGCTCGGCATTGCGTTTGGCGTCTTCGATGGCTTCGGGTACGATTTCGACGCCATACACTTTTTTCGCTTTCTGGGCGAGGAACAGGGAGATGGTTCCGATGCCGCAGTAGGCGTCGATGACGGTTTCTTCACCGGTCAGCTGGGCATATTCGAGTGCTTTGTCATACAGCACCTTTGTCTGCTCCGGGTTGACCTGGTAGAACGATCTTGCCGAGATGGCGAAGCGGATGCCGCCGATGCTGTCGTAGATGTATTCTTCGCCCCAGAGGACGTTTGTTTCGTCGCCGAATATCACGTTCGTGCGTTTATTGTTCACGTTTTGGACGATGGATTTCACTTGTCCGAATCGGCTTGTGATTTCTTCGATGATTTCGTTTTTGTCCGGGAAGTCGTTCGTTCTGGTGACGAAGACGACCATCATTTCGCCGGTCATCTGGCCGTAGCGGACCATGATGTGGCGGAGCCAGCCTTTGTGCTTTTCTTCATTATAAGCACGGATGCCGTGTCGGCTGCAGATTTCCTTTACAGCCTGGACGACGTCGTCGTTTTCAGCCTGCTGGATGAGGCATTTCTGCATATCGATGATCTCATGCGAGCGCTGCTGGTAGAAGCCTGCGACTAAGCCGCCTTCGCGTTCGCCGACCGGGACCTGGGCTTTGTTGCGGTAGTTCCACGGGTTATCCATGCCGAGTGTCGGGTGGACGGTGACTTCATCCAGGTTGAGCTTGCCGATCCGGCTGAGGACGTTTTCGACCTGCTTGCGTTTGAAATCGAGCTGACCTTCATAGCTCAGGTGCTGAAGCTGGCAGCCTCCGCATTCCTTGTAGATCGGGCATGGAGCTTCTCTTCGCTCGGGGCTTTGTTCCTTTATTTCCATCAGGCGGCCAAAGGCAAAGCCTTTTTTCACCTTAACAATTTTAATGCTGGCGCGTTCGCCTGGCAGGGCGTTCTGCACGAAAATCGGGAAGCCCTCGACCTTGGCGACTCCTGCTCCTTCATGGGTCAGGTCCTCGAACGTCACATCATACAATTCATTTTTCATAACCGGTACATCTATATTTGGCATTCATATCGTCCTTTTCAATTTTCGCTTCTATCATCTTACCATATTCCAGACCAAAGCATTCATGGGGAAGTTCTCTTAAGGCTGATAACACCTGACAAATAATGGTATAATATAAATCACCAATGTTTCCTGTAAGTGGACGGATTTTCACATTGGATATCGATTGCCTTGTACCTATAATATAAAAATTATTACGTTAAGGAGTTGTGTTATTTGGCTAAATTCAGCAAATTAGATATAGGTTATCTCATCATTGCTGCTTTATCTATCTTAGGTTTTATTTTCAGGGATTACTCTGACCTAATTTTAAAATCATTTGCAGGAATTTTTGCTATTTATTCCTTTCTTAAAGCATTAGATGTTTATAAAACAGATAAAAAACTAGCTGCGGTGTACGCATTCACCGTGGTCATCACCACCGTTATATTTGCATTTAATATTTACAACCTTATTAATTCGTAATTGAGTCAATCCTACTCTATATTTCTGCCACTCCAAAAATTTAAACCCAAACAAAATTTTCAAAACAATCCCAATATACTTTTATCGGAACTTTTTAAACAGTAGGTGTATAATAATTCTATCAAGTGAATAAATACTCACAAAAGGCAGGTTACTATCATGACTACGATCAAATCGAAAAAGCTGGGCTTGATGGGGCTGTCCCTCATCAGCATCAACGCGATTCTCGGATTGAAGAACATCCCGTTTGCCTCTACGATCGGGCCCTCGGCGATTGTCTTCTGGATCGCGGCAGCTTTCCTATATTTCATTCCTATCAGTTTAATTGTGGCCGAGCTTTCGACCACCTACCCGGATCAGGGCGGAATCAGCGCCTGGGTGAAGCGTGCGTTCGGCGAAAAGGCGAGCTTCCTCGCCGGCTGGTTTTTCTGGGTGGCGAACTTTACGTACTACCCATCGCTCTTGATCGGCATTACCGTCAATCTGGCGTATGCCATCAACCAGCAGCAGATTATGGACAGCACATGGACGACGAACATCATCTCCATCGTGATTTTCTGGCTCATCACACTCCTGACTCTGAAAGGAACGCAGATGAGCGAAAAGCTCGCATCCATCGGTGCACCGCTGGGCGTAGTCGTACCGGCCCTTCTCATTTTCGGCTTCGGGATTGCGAGTCTTGTGAGCGGACAGCCTTCCGCCACTCCGTTTTCGGCTGAATCGGTGATGCCGAATTCCGTTTCCTTTGATACGATCATGTTTTTATCGACGCTCATGTTTGCTTTCTCCGGCATGGAGATGCTCGGAACGATTGCGGAGGACGTGAAAAATCCGCAAAAAACATTCCCGAAAGCGATTTTCATCACATCCGCGATCATTGCCGTTATTTACATCATGGCAACCGTCGCGTTCCAATTTGTGATTCAAATCACACCGGATCAGACAGCGAATGCGCTCTACCTGTTCGCGGATAAAGTGACGGCCCAGTTCAACCTGCCGTTTAGCTTATCGCAGCTTCTTGGAATTTGTTTCGTTGTTGCCGTCGTCGGATCTCTATCCTTCCTGATATTGAATCCGAGCGTCATGATGTACGAAAGCGGAAAAAAGGTATTGCCTAAAGCGCTGCTGAAAACCAATAAAGACAAAATGCCGGTGAATCTGATTCTCTGGCAGGCAGCAGGCGTTACGGTCATCCTTTTATTCTCTGCTTTTATCCCGACGATTTCAGCTGCCCTGAACATGCTGATTCTCATGGCGACCCTTGCATTCTTTATCCCGTATCTGTTCCTCATTTCCGCTTATGTGAAGCTGCGGATCACAGATAAGACGTCGGTCCGTCCGTTTAAAATCAAACACAATACAGCCGCATACATCGTCGCCGGAGTCGGACTGCTGTCCGTTGTCGGTACCATCATCCTGACTTTGATTCCCTCATCGGATACAACCGTTTCCGAATATGCGCCGATGGTAATCGGACCTGTGCTGTTTATCATCCTCGGCTTGGTCTTTTATAAAGCCGGAACGAAAGAAAAAAAGAGAGAAATGAAAAAAGCGAGTTAACGCGGAGTGCCAATCAGGCACTCTTTTTTTTTGGGGGCAACGTTTGGGAAAACATATATATGTTAACCAAATGATACCAGCGTGTAACACAAGGTATGTATAATGGACCAATCAGAAAGGAGGGAATACGATGATTCAAATTGAAACATTGGGCGCGGAGAACCTGACAGAGGGAGATCATTTCCTCACGTATCTGAACGGGGACACACGTTTTGTTTTTACATATGAGGCAAAGTCGGTTCAGTTTTTGACGGAGGTTTCCAAGACGGTTTTATACGATATGGCGATGAAGCTGATCCGGAAATTTGAATCGTTTAAAGTGACGCCGTTCGGAGTGGAAGCGGAAAACGTGGTGGCCTTTCAGTTCAGCAAAGACCGCAGCCAGGTCGATATTAAAAAAATGCCGGTACAATCTCTGGATACGATTGAGAAGACGTCCTTTCCAGCTGCCGTTTTTTATAAAGAGTTTACCAGCGCCTATGAACATTTTCTTAAGCCAATCGCCAAAGCAGAAAAGGCAGAGGATGAGATTCCGAGAGAAGTCGTTCAAATGCGGGAAATCCTTGATTTGCTGAAGGAACAATCGGCATAAAAAAAGACAAGCAGGCCGCGAACGGTCTGCTTGTTATTGTTTTTCGGCCTGTTTTTCTTCTTTTTTAACCGGGCCTTTATCCACTTTTTCTTCCTTCTCTTCAGCAGAAGGCTCGGACATTTCGTGCGCTTTTTCCTTGGACATGACGATGTCCAGGTGCTGATAAAGATTTTCAAATTCAGCCGGCAGAAGTCCGCCGTATTCTCCATCCAGGTTAAGCTGCATTTTATCCTTCGTCGTGACCTTCACACGGCTCGCTTTCGTATAAATGACGTGCTCATCATTCATATGCTCCCCGCGCAGGGCCAATGAAGCAACCCGGATGAATTCGGCTAGGTTCGCCTTTTTCAGGATGAGGAGATCGAACAATCCATCGTTCAGCTTGGAATCCGGGGCAAGCTTTTCGAATCCTCCCACTGAGTTCGTAAGAGAAACCAGGAAGAGCATGATCTCGCCTTCAAACAGCTTCCCGTCATATTCAATCTCGACCTCTGTCGGACGGATGGACGGAAGCATTTCCATCCCTTTTAAGTAATAAGCAAGCTGGCCGAGCATCGTTTTCAGCTTGCTCGGAACTTCATAGGTCAGCTCCGTCAGCTTCCCTCCGCCTGCAATGTTAATGAAATAGCCGTCGTTGACGCGTCCGATATCAATCGGAATCGCGACTCCCGCTACCAGCATATCCACCGCTGCCAGTACATCGTTCAGCGGAAGGGCGATCGCCCGTGCAAAGTCATTGGTCGTCCCAACCGGAATAATCCCAAGCTGAGGGCGTTTCTCGAACTTGGCAATCCCATTGACCACCTCATTGACCGTACCGTCTCCCCCGGCTGCCACAACGAGATCAAATCCGCGCTCCGCCGCAGCCTTCGCCGCTTCCGTCGCATCGCCTTCGCACGTTGTTGCATGGCAGGATGTTTCATATCCCGCATTCTCGAATTTAGCTAATACTTCCGGCAGATGGCGCTTGAACGCTTCCCTTCCGGAGGTTGGATTGTAAATAATTCTCGCTCTTTTCATTTCCCCATCATCCTATACGTGATTTCTCGTACCATTATGCTCCATTCAGTCTACCATTTTTGACCCAGACCTTCAATTAGCCCGCTCCTTTAAAATCCCCCAAATACTGGTTTTTGAAACCAATCCTTCCAAAAAAAGAACGGGAAGGTTTAATTTTGCCTCTTCTATTTTAATTGTCCAATCGGCCACATGATTTGGCCGTCCTCCCCCCTTATTTAGCCGATTGATGCTGTCAGTTGTCCGCCTGCGTCAGCCAGAATTTACCTGTGATTGTGGATGAAAATATAAAAACAGCCATTCCGTTATGGAATGGCCTCATCTTCCGTGTTTCCATTGAGTTTCATTAAATCTGCTTTTTGTTAACAACATATAAATATGTAAAAAAACGATTGAACAAACCATTGCTAAAATTGGGAGATAGAAAATAATTTGAGCCGGAAAGCCGTCAAGCATAAGGAAAAAAGATACGATTCCCCCAAGCAAAGCACCCGATAGTGAATACAAAGTCAACTTTGTAACATACGAGAGGGATCTAAATTGATCCATGAAAGCGGCAAATGGTACCCCGATCAGGATATAAAAAACTGGTAAATAAATTAATCCGAACACCCAGTCATCTAAAAAAGCAGAGACCGGATCAGGGCTTGGCCGAAACGTATTTTGATAGAGGGAAAAAAGAAAGCTGACAAGTACAGAAGATAAAATAGCCGCAAGAAGTTTTTTTATAAAAAGGGACAATGTATTCTGACCTTTCCATTTTAATTTTTATTTAAGTGTACATCGCTTCTCCGAAAAATTCCCCCTAAACTTTTTTGAAAGCGAAAAGAAAAGACAGCGGCCGGTGATGGCTGCTGTCTGGATTGGAGGTATTGAAGAAGATTCAGGGGGTAAACGATTCTGGATGAGATATATTCTTGTTTTTGCACCGTTTTACCGGCTCAGTCTTTTTATCGGCACTTCCATTCGTTTTTTTACCCTAGCCTTCTATTTTTTTAATTTTCTGCTGCTGCTTTTTCTTGTGAAACCGGCTGTTTCTTCAGCCCCTTGACCATCGATACAGCCATGACGGCAAATGCCCCAAGGCCGATCATGCCAAGGATCCAGCGCTGTTCTTCAAACCCGCTGCCGCCAAAGAAGAATAAGCTGCGGAAGCCCTCCACCGTGTGGGTAAACGGAATCCACGACAATAGCCACGTTCTCGTTGCCTCCGGCAGGAATTCAGGAGCCAGGCTTAAGACCGGGCTTGAGAAGAAGAACAATAGAATGAGAATGGGCATCGCGCCATATCCAATCCAGTTGAGAAGGGCTCCCTGCATAAGGAAGAACATAAAGGCTGTGAACACCATAAATCCATATGCAGCGGCGAAGTCCGGCACTTCCAGTCCCAGGATTCCCGTTGCAATGGAAAGAATGATGAGCGAGTTCATCGCAACAAAGAGGAGTCCTGCGATCAGCTGGCCTGTTATGAATCCGGCTGTAATCCGGTTATCCGATGCTTTTTTCATCGCCAGGAAAATGAGGATGGAGCTGATGATTGTCGTCAGCCAAAGGATTTGCGTCATCATGACCGGAGAGTTCCCTCCCCCGTTATTCTCGCCTACCTTATTCACCGTTTCCAGTTTCAGCTGGATAGGATTCGCAAGCAGGCTTGCCTGATCCGGAGAAATCATTTTTCCCTGTGCTTTCATCGGAGCAAGCATCTGCTCGCGAATTTGTCCGTTAACCCCTGTAAACACTTTATCCATAATACTTCCGATGCTGTTCGCTGCGTTCAGGTTTTTCCCCTGATTGAGGATTAGTTTTGCCTCTGCCTGGACTGGCTTCGGTGACTGAATGGACGCGGCTTTTTGAGAAAGGCCGGCAGGGAGAATGAGGGCCGCATAGTAGTCACGGTCTTTCATCCCCTCTTTGGCTGTCTTCTCGTCCTTTACTGCCGTCCATTTAAACGGCAGCTCTTTATTGCCTGTGAGTTTGTCCTCGAGCTGTTTCCCTATTTCAAGTTTTTGACCGGTTGGAAGCTGGATGCCTTCATCCTGGACAACCAGGGCGACAGGCAAGTCTTTCGGAGCCGGGTTCACAACCGACCCGAGAAAGGCGAAAGTAAAAATAAGGGCAGCTGCTGCAAGACCTGCAAGTCCTCCCCAGAACATCCGCTGGGTAAAAAACCGTTTAAGTACATTCATTGGTCTACCTCCTTGATTATAATAAACACCTTGTCCTTTAACTTACATACTGTACATAAAACATGGTATTCTATATAGGAGATCCTTACAATCATCAAAAACATACACTTTGCCGGATAAACAACATTTAGAGATAAATTGTTCATTATAGTCAATGGGAGGATGGCAAATGACGAAAACAGATCTGCGGATCATCCGCACCCGGAAAATGATCAAAGACGCTTTTATCCAGCTTGTGATGGAAAAAGGGTTCGATGCCATGACCATCCATGATATTACTGAACATGCGATGATCAACCGCGGGACGTTTTATCTGCATTATCAGGATAAATTTGATTTGATGGAGAAGCTGACAGAAGACATACTCGGGGATGTAATCGGCAATATCAATCCGTCCATGCATTTGATGGACGGAAAGCTGCATACCGGCAATTTAAAGGTTTCGATCGCCTCCGTTTTTGAGGCCGTCTCCAGCCACACTAATTTTTTCCAGGCGATGCTTGGAGGAAAAGGCAGTCAGGATTTCTCGCATAAAATGCTGGGGATTATTAAAGGCCGCTTCGATTCCGAATATTCCAAGTCCGGATTAAAGGAAGAGAACATGCTTTTGCCACGAGAGCTTATCCTGACCTTTATTGCATCGGCCTGTCACGGTATGATCATCTGGTGGCTGCAAAACGGGATGATGTATTCACCGGGGTATATGGCAAACAGCATCGTCACACTCATGACCAATGGGCCGGCCCGCAGCTTTGGGGTGGAGATTCTTTAGGATGAGATGTAAAAAACGCACATGGCCCTGATAATAAAAAAGGCCATGTGCGTTCATAATTGGATGACCGGGTGCCAGTCCCGATCCAGTGTACCCGTTCTCACAAATAAGACTGGGTCCGTTTCATGTCTGTCACTAAATGAGGATTGTCTTTTTTCATCCTCTCCATCAGGCTTTCCGCTTGTGAGCGGTCTTCGATCAGCACGTCCAATTCTCTTTGCGTAATTCCTGTCAGTTGGAGAAAATCCACCCGGCCGTGGACCGAGTCTACCCCTCCTGCTTCCGTATCAGGAACGACGAGAAGGCCCGTTATGGCTGATTCTTCCCCAATATGGATGGAGGTCACGTTCCCTCCGATATACTGAAAAGGTTCAAAGTATCTTTTTTGAGTAAAGGTATAGCGGGCAAGGTTGGAGAGCAGATCAATTGCCCACATGCATTCTTCGCTCGACTCTTCGTACAGCTTGATGGTCATTTCATACCCCCAGCGGCTGTATTCGCCTCCGAACGCTTCTTCATTTGCGTAAAGCTCTGTCATCCCGTAGGTCAATATATGCTTGTAGCCGTTTGGAGATTGATAGATGCTATAGCCATCCAAATATTGGTCCCCGCCGAGAATGGCCCGTTTATGAAGATCTGTCGCAAAATGTGCCGGTTCCTGGTTCGGATAAAGGGTGTCGAACACCTCATCAACGGCTAACCAGCCCGGAGCCCAATCCTCTGCCTCCGCTGCTTTTCTTCTATACTCCTCTAATTTCATTCGATATCCCCTCTCTTTGACCGCAAGCCTGATTGTATTCCCGATAAAACTCATTGTTCTCTACGCAAAAGAGGCCAATAGAAAAACCCATCAGCCGGCCGCTGACGGTTTCTTCGTGCGGTATTTAACATTTGTGAGGGCAATAAGCGGACTGCCGATTATCGTCGGGATAAACCAGATCCAAAGAGCCGGAATGGACTGAAGGAATGCGATTTTCGGTGCGTTCACGACTAAAACTGCCGTTATGACTGCGATGTAGGATCCGAGCATCCCGCTGATATGGTATCGCAGCCAGTTTTTCCATTTCTTTTTCACCGCCGCGTACCCGATGACGGCAAAGGAATAGGAAAAGAATCCGATGTAAAACAAGTACGCACTTTCCTCCCAGTGCAGGACTGCCATCGTTATGGAGCTTAGAAAAATCACCACGAACGATCCGTGGTACACCTCACCAAACCAGCTGTGCTTTCCGTTTCTTTTCGGCGACAGCATGGCACCGAGGCCGGTTACCAAACAGATGAATCCAGCTGCGATATGAATCATTAAAATTCCAGAAAACATCATGGTCCCCCCAATTCCCTATTATTTTACCAGCTTTTTATTGTAAAATGTTAATTATTAACAATATTAGGTTAGGGGATTTTTCTATGAATGCAGCAGAAAGAACGGTCGCAGCCGTAAAAGGAGTCATCGTAAACGAAGGGAAGATCCTGATGGTTCAGCGTTCTGCACAGGATGAAACCGGTGCAGGCAGCTGGGAATGTCCAGGGGGCAAGATAGATTTCGGTGAAGAATTAGAAGCGGCACTTGTAAGGGAGATCAGGGAGGAAACCGGAATAACGGTTCAAGTAGAGAACATCCTCTACGCATCCTCCTTCCAAACCGATCCATCCAGACAAGTCGTCCTCCTTACATACCTGTGCCGTACGCAGGAACAGGACGTCACCCTTTCTCCGGAGCATGCTCATTACTTATGGGCATCAAAGGAACAGGCGAAGCGTAAAATGCCCGCTGCCATCTTAGAGGATTTTGAAAAGCACGGGGTTTTTGAATTAAGAGAATGGGAGAATGAATGACAGCTGACGATTGCTGGGCGTGTCATTGCGGGCACCATCGATGTGTCATTTCCGCCGTTAGATGATCTGGAGGGAAAAAGGGTTGAAGAAGATTACGATTGTTTTATTCCTGCTAGTCGGGCTTATTAGCTGCGGAGTTTACTGGGCTTTTTTTGATATGAGCCGTTTGCCAAAAGGAGAGCTGATTGAAGAGGCACAGTCACCCGATGGCACCTATACACTTAAAGCATATGTATCAGACGGGGGAGCGACCACAAGCTATGCCGTACGCGGAGAACTGAATTTTAACAAAGGGAATCGAAAGCCTAAAAATATTTACTGGAATTACCGGGAAGAAACCGCAAGCATGAAATGGATCGACAGCGATACAGTCCAAATCAACGGCCGAATTCTCAATGTACCATATGAGACCTATGATTTTAGAAATGACTGAAAAAAGCGGAACTCCTTATAACGCGAGTTCCGCTTTTTTCTGTTTACACCTTTTCTTTCGCCGAGCACTCTTCCACAAACGCATGAAACAGCCGCTGCATGCTTTCGTATTTCACGGCCATTTCTTCCGGGTGCCACTGAACGGCCAGGAGCGACCAGTCTGAGTCTGTGCCTTCTACCGCTTCGATGACGCCGTCCGGTGCTTTGGCTGTCACTTTCAGGTTAGCGGCGACTTTGTCGAGTGCCTGGTGATGCATACTGTTGATGCTCACCCTTGTTTCCCCAAGAATGCTGTGCAGCCGGCTTCCCTCTTCCACCACACACTCATGGGTAGCGTTAATGCGGGAGCCTTCCTGATGATGTTTGATCCCGTCTTTGAGCTGACTGTGAATGTCCTGGGTAAGCGTGCCTCCGAGAGCCACATTTAACGAAGCGATTCCGCGGCAGATGGCGAAAATCGGCGTCCGCTGCTTTTCCGCTTCCTTCACGAGGGCAATTTCTGTTTCATCCCGTTCCAAAATCACTTTGCCGAGCTCAGGATGCGGGTTCGCTCCATATGATTGGGGATCGACATCCTCTCCACCGCTTAACAGCAATCCATCAATCGTATCCACCCAGGCCTTTGCCGCTTCTTCATTTCCAAGCGGCAGAATAACCGGAATGCCGCCCGCTCTCAAGACCGCTTCCGGATATTTGGCATGCACGAAGGAATGATCAATGCCGTTCACTTCTTTCTGTGATCCTGTAATTCCTATAATCGGTTTGCGTCCCATCATTTCCGTCTCCTTTTTTCCCGTATACCCTTTCCTTACCCTAATTAAATTTTGTCTACACGTGTGCTTTAGCCATTTCCCCGTATAAAAAAAGCCCTCAATCGGGCCAGACTCATTCCTTCCTCCGCTTCAATAAATCCTTCATATACCCTTTTGAGTTCATATACCAATAGATGAAAATCGTTGTAGCCACAATAATGAGAATGGCGAGCGGGTAGCCAAGTTCCCATTTCAGCTCGGGCATTTTTTCGAAATTCATTCCCCACAGCGCACTCCATGCGGTTAATGGGGTAAACAGGATCGTAATGATGGTGAGGGATTTCATAATTTCATTTCCATTGTTCGTGGAGATGACTTCCTCAAGGCGGATAATGGTGTCAATTTCCTCCTGGTATTCCTTCAGAAGCGACATCGCCCTCTCCAGCTGCTTATCGATCCGTTTATACTCCGTCCACGAATCCGTTTCACCTAAGAACGCTTCCTCGATTCCTTTTTTCACTTCCACGACCTTCAGGAGCAGACTTTTCCAGAACAGGAGAGAATGCCGCAGATCATAGATTTTGTTGAGGATATTCGATTTATTGTTGCGCTGCACTTCCTTCAGGACCTTCTCCATCTTTTGTTCAAACTCATCAATCCCGTCCAGGTAATGCTTCGCCAATCCGTGCAAAAGCACGAAAAAACCTTCCGGCGCCTGCTCTGATTCCTGAAGCTTCTGTTGCAGGTCCCGTTCATTCACCCGCTTCAGCGACCGGGTATCCAGTCCAATCGTTACTAACTGATGTTTGTTTATGTAATAGCGGAGTATTTTTTGAACATCCTCGCCCTCATCACTGTAGACGAGAGAACCGTACACAACTTCCCCATCCAGCTTCAGTGCCTGTACGTGCATTTGATTTTCATGGCCGTACTGGATGAGGCTTTTCCATTGATCCGCATAGTCAAGTGTCCCTAAAAGCTCGTCGTCAAATGAATCCAGAGAAAGCCACTTCCAATTTACATACTCCCTGCTGTCCCCCATGAACTTCCCCCCTGTTACGCTGTTTCGTATTATATAGCCGAAAAATTTTCCACGTAAACAGCGGAACGGAATAGTTGGTTTCCCACAGGTGAAAGCTAGAGGAAAAAGGAGGAATGACGATGATCGAAGATGCCTTGCATGCCCTTCACCATGCGGAAAAAGCAGTCACGGACGCCCAGGGAAACCCGGGATCACAGGAATTTCAGCATGCGCTTCAAAAGCTGCAGCTCGCTAAGGAGCAAATCGAGAAACATCAAAACGCGGAGCTTGATCCGGAAGAGCGGCATCACCTCGACCTTGCAGCGGAACAGGCCATCCATCTGCACGAAACACTGGAATCACTTGAAGATCAAAGTCCGCTATAACCGGAATGGTTATAGCTTTTCTTCATTTTTGGGATATTTGGACAGCCCCGGAATACATATAGAGAAAACATACAAGGAGAGGACGAATGAATACTTTTATTAGTCATATCCTGCTCGGGATTTCTCTTGCAGCACCCATCGGCCCAATCAATGCGGCACAAATCGAACGGGGATTTAACCGCGGATTCTTCCATTCCTGGCTGATTGGCCTCGGATCGATTACGGCTGATATTCTCTATATGCTTGCGGTTTTTATGGGGCTCGTCCAATTTATCGAAATTCCGATTGTTAAAGCGTTTGTCTGGCTGTTCGGCTTCTTCGTTTTAACCTATACCGGCATTGAAAGCCTGCTTCAGGCAAGCAAAAGTCTGGAACTGAGGAAGGAGCTTTCGCATTCGCTAGCCAAATCTTACTTGACGGGCTTTATGATGTCGCTGACAAACCCCCTGACGATTATGTTCTGGGTCGGGATTTACGGATCGGTTCTCGCTAAAACCGCCTCCATGTACGAAAAGACAGAACTGCTTTTTTACAGCGGCTCAATCCTTCTCGGATTGCTTATTTGGGATGTCTGCATGGCCGGAGCATCAAGCTTCGCACGCGGATTTTTGAACAGCCGGACCCTGCAGGTCATCTCCTGTCTATCCGGCCTGTCTCTTGTCGGGTTCGGTTTGTATTTTGGTTACGAAGCGTTCCGTCTTTTTTTCTATCACACATAAAATCAGCTCCCCCGGAAAAAATAAAGGCTAGACTGGGGGAGTGACCGTGACGGAGAAAAATCAAAAGGAAGAACAATTAAAGTGGTGGCAGCTGTCGCTGATCGGAATTGGCTGCACAATCGGGACGGGCTATTTTCTCGGGTCGAGCATTGGAATCAAAGTTACGGGAGCGTCCATCATTATCTCGTTCCTGCTTGCGGCGCTCGGTACCTATATCGTTTACAGACTGCTTGCTAAAATGACTGCCAAAGATCCGCAGAAGGGCTCGTTTTGCTACTACTCGGGAAAAGCGTTCGGACGCTGGGCCGGGTTTAGCTGCGGGTGGAATTACTGGATGTCGAACATCCTGATTATGGGCAGCCAGCTCACGGCGCTTGCGATACTTTCGAAATTCTGGTTTCCCCATGTGCCGCTCTGGCTGTTCGCATCCGGGTACGCGGTGCTTTCCATACTTGTCGTTCTTGCCGGAACAAAAGGCTTCGACCGTCTCGAAAACATCATGGCCATTGCCAAGGTGGCAGCGATTGTCATGTTTATTATTCTTGCTATTGCCGCTATTGCCGGCTGGATCCCCGGCGAGGCGCAGAAGCCGTCCCTCCCGCTCGGACAGGATCAGCTTTTCCGTGACGGTTGGAAGGGCTTCGGCTCGTCCCTCATTTATGCATTTTATGCTTTTGGTGGAATTGAAGTCATCGGACTGATGGCGATGCAATTGGAGAAAAAGGAAGACGCCCCGAAAGCAGGCTCCGTCATGCTGATTTTGCTGACGGCGATTTATATCGCCTCCCTCGCCCTTGCTGTCAGCATGACGTCCATCGGTGCCTTTAACGAGAAAGAGAGCCCGTTTGTCACGGCTCTCAGCGGGTACGATCTATCCTTTTTCCCGCACGTCTTCAATGCGGCCATCATTATTGCCGGCTTCTCCACCCTCACTGCCGCCCTGTTCGGCGTCACGACTCTGCTCGTCACACTGGGGGAAGGCGGGGATGCGCCGAAATTTTTCGCCAAAACAACAAAAGGCAAACGGAAGCTCGCCCTTCCGTCACTTGGCCTTGCCACCGCCGGTATGCTGCTCTCTATCCTCGCAGCCCTGATATTGCCCGGCAAAATCTACGAATACATCACAACGGCAGCCGGAATCATGCTGCTGTATAACTGGAGCTTCATTATCCTCTCGTCTCTGAAAATCTTAAAGCTCGCCATCATGGAAAAAGTGATCGCTGTCGCCGGTATCCTGTTGCTCGCTGCCGCAATAGCGGGAACCCTTTTGGAGAAAACCGGCCGCTCCGGATTTTTCCTGAGCCTGCTGTTCGCAGCCATCATCGGTGTGATGTGCCTTGTGATGAAAAAGAAGTGGAAACAAAGTGAGTCAGGATGCTAAGAGGAGATGCTTCTCCTCTTTTTTATGATGGATTCCACTGCTAAAAATAATAAAGCCGCGCATCCGCCCATCACAAATCCCCCAATATGAAAACGAAAAAACAGATTCAGGACCGCCCCGCCAGTAAGGAAATAAAGAGTCATCCGGGTACCTGCGGCAGCTGAGCGGCTGCTCATTTCTTTCGTCAAAAAATCGATCATCACCGAAACAGGAATTCCTGTCAGCACGTAAAATCCGAAAGAATACAGGAAAAAAAACACCGCCCCATCCGGTGGGGGAAAACCCCTTAAATGGGCATTTATCATAATAAAAGCCTGCAGCCCGATGGAGAAAATGAACGCAGAAACAGCAGCGGTTATAACCTTTCTAATAAAAATCTTCATAAAAACCCCCTGGAATTAATCGCCAAATCCAGTATACTTTACTTAACAAACTTTAGGAGGAATTCGAATGAAAAACTTCTTATTGGCCGGAACATCACACGCACATAAAGGGGGCAGCAAGTAACGTACCGCTCGTTCCCCTGGCCTGTGCAGCTCCGTGAAATCTGCACGACAGAGGGGTAAATGAATTGACTAACCGATTGAAAAAATTCCTTTCTTACTATAAGCCTTACAGGCGTTTGTTTGCTGCCGTAATGGCCTGTTCCATTCTCGGATCTGGGATTTCCCTTGTTTATCCGCTGCTCACCCGGTACATCACGAAGGATGTTCTGGAAGGGGTGGATGAGCATGCTCTCAATCAGATTCTGCTGACTGGAGCGGCGATGCTCGTCCTCGCTGTCTTTCAAATGGGATTCAACTTTGTGATGGACTATCACGGGCACCGGATGGGAGCACTGATGGAGAGCGACCTGCGCAGCGAGCTCTTCAGCCATTACCAGAGTCTCTCCTTTCCTTTTTATGACAGTCAAAAAACCGGGCAGCTGATGTCACGGATGACAAACGATCTCTTCTGGCTATCCGAATTGTATCACCACGGACCGGAGGACTTACTGAAATACTCTGTAAAGTTTATCGGAACCTTTATCATCCTGCTGACCATCAACGTTCCATTGACCATGGCCATCTTCGCCTTCCTGCCCTTCATGGCTGCATTTGCGATATATTTTAACAAGAAAGTGAATGCTGCTTTAAAACGAAACAAAGTCCGGATCAGTGACATTAACGCACAGGTTGAGGATAATCTTGCCGGCATCCGGGTCGTCCAATCGTATACAAATGAAGAGCTGGAAAAAGAAAAATTCGAATACGAAAACAGCCGCTTCCTCGAAAGCAGAAAAGCCGGCTACAAATACGAAGCCTGGTTTTCCAATGGATTTGAAGTATTTATTCAGCTGATCAGCATCACCGTCATTGTGGCAGGAGGAGCAGCGATTGTTCATTCCTCATTGGATCTTGCCGATTTGATTACGTTCTTACTGTATGTCGGCTTCCTGATTGAGCCGATTCAGAGGATGATCAATGTGGCCGTTCTCTATCAGGAAGGGATGACAGGCTTTGAACGGTTTGTAGAGATGATGGAGATTGAGCCGGATATTAAAGATTCTCCTGACGCCATTGAACTTAAGCACGCCAGCGGGAAAATCGAATTTCGGAATGTCTGCTTCCGCTACGGGGACGATCAGCCAAATGTGGTAAATCATCTTTCGCTCAAGATCGAAGCCGGAGAATATGCCGCACTCGTTGGTCCGTCGGGTGCCGGAAAAACAACGATCTGTTCGCTCATTCCCCGCTTCTACAACATTCAGCAAGGGGAAATTACGATTGACGGGATCAGCATTCAGGATATCACCCTGTCATCACTAAGGAAAAATATCGGCATCGTTCAGCAGGATGTGTATCTGTTTGCCGGAACGGTCCTTGAGAACATTCGCTACGGAAACCGGGATGCGTCAGATGAAGAAATCATCCAAGCCGCTAAAAACGCCCACGCCCATGAGTTCATCATGAAGCTGCCAAGAGGCTATGACACCGACATCGGCCAGCGCGGTGTAAGGCTTTCCGGCGGCCAGAAGCAGCGGCTCAGCATCGCCCGCGTCTTCCTGAAAAACCCGCCGATCGTCATTTTTGACGAAGCGACAAGCGCCCTGGACAACGAAAGCGAAAAGGTAGTCAAAGACTCACTCGAACGGCTCGCCAAAGACCGCACCACCCTCGTCATTGCCCATAGGCTGTCGACAATCCGGAATGCTGAACGGATTATCGTGCTGAAGGATAACGGGATTGCTGAAGAAGGTACGCACCAGGAGCTGATGGCCAAAAATGGTGCATATGCCAGGCTGCAGGGGGTGCAATAGATATCTTACAAAGAAAAGAGGCAGGAACGTTACCCTGCCTCTTTAAGTATAAGAGCGGACAGATGCAGTCCGCTCTTTTTTCTATTGATCAGTCTCTTAAAGGTATGACCATAGCATCCAGCACGATCTCTTCCTTGACCTTCCCTGGCTTTTGTTTAACTGGAATTTCTCTCTTTTCCCCATCTTCAGTAATGACCGCTTCCCCATGATTTTCAGGAGTGTGCTTTCTGAGCTGCACATGCGGGGTGACAATCAGCTCCGTTGCTTTAGGATCAAGCTTTTCAAAGGTGCTGCTCGAGCTAATCGAATAGGCATCCTTTCCGGATCCCCCATTCCCTTCCCCGGAATAGCTGTTTCCTAAGTTGTCTTTTACGTCCAATTCAACCATCATATCATCCCATTGATCCCGAATTTTTTCATCCGCTTTTTGAATATATAAGATGCTGAAGGACATAGGGGTTTGGGAGATTTTCGTTATGCTGACCTGAACGCCGCCTTTCTTGGCACTAAGATTGAAAACCTCTTCCTTTTGTTCCGCCGCATTTAACGAAAAGGCAAAATTCCAATCACCTTTTATCTTGGTATGACTATCAGGAAGGGAAAGCGAGTTTATCTTCCATTCCATGTTTACCTGATCCGCATCCATTTGATTTAGATTGGTAGACTTGAATAGACCCACATAGTGATGATCATCTACCTTGGTGATCTGCGAACTGCCTGCACTAGCTTGAGAGCCCTTTATTTCAGGAGAACCACCAATCAGAAGATTTTCAGCAAGCTTTTTATCACTCTCAATGACATAAGTCATCGAGACGGTTTTCCCGTCGTAGACCGCATCCTGAATGGTTACTTTAATCCCGCTGCTTTCTTCCGTCAGATTCAGTCCGGTCGAGAATTCCTTATAGTGATCGTACATCCCCGTTTTTCCGGTATCCAAAAACTTAAAAAGGTCTCCTACAACCGGAATACTGCTTGCATAGGCAGGAAACGTCATTCCAACCATTCCCGCTGACAGGCAAGCGAAGATGGCAGCCGCTGCCGCTCCCTTCTTCCAGCTGCTCCTGTTCTTTTGCTTAATGGATTTTTTCAATGCTCGTTTGACTTTTTCATTCTCAACTTCACTGACTTCCATCGGTTCAAATTCAGACTCATCGAAATCCATGCCATTTAATAACTCATAAATATCCTTCATAGACCGTTCTCTCCCAATCTCAGATTTGCCGCTTTGCCATGGAGTTTCCTTTTCCCCCGGTATATCCGGTTATCGATTGCCGTTTTGGTTAAACCAAGCTTCTTGGAAATATCCTCAGTTTTACATCCCATAAAAAACTTCATCATGAAAATTTCCCGATCCACCGATTCCAGAGTATTCATCAACTGAATGATTTCCGTTCTTTCCTCTGAATTGATCCATTCGTCTTCTGCAGACCGGCCCGTTCCCACATCCACATATTCAGCTGAGTATTCTGGTTTTTTGCTCGCTTTCCGGTAGTAGTCAATCGCTTTAAACTTAGCCACTGAACAAATCCATTTCCTGAAATCCGTATGGTCCCCTTGAAATTTCTTCGAGTGATCCCAAACGGAAAGAAAAACATCATTGATGCACTCCTCCATTAACCCGCTGTTCCTGACCGGAGTCAGAACCTTCGCCACAATCCCTTTTATAAGAGGCAAATACTGATCAACGATATACTCCAATGCCTGTTCATCTTTGCGCTGCAGGCGCTTTATAAAATTTGACTCGTTACACTTCATTTGATGAATCCCCTTATTTTTTTGTAAAAGCTTTTACACTATATATAACGATGGTAATCGATGAATCTCTCATTTTTTTCAATTTATTTCTATTATAATAAAATGGGGGTGGAAGACTTGAATTCAATTGAAAAGCATAATGTAAAAGTTTATGACGAAACCGGTGCAACCGCGCTATCCTGCCTGATTCTTCAAGACGGAAAGACGGTTTATGAATCCTATACAGGGACTCATAGCCGAGAATACGGTGCACAGAAGGTACAGGAAGACTCCAGGTTCAACATTGCATCCATACGGAAATCCTATATCGGCTTTGCACTTGCCTGCATGATCGCAGAGGGGAAAATCCGGGGGCTGGATGAGGATCTTTACGCTTATTTTCCTGAAATTCCCGTCATTGAAGGAATAACCATCCGCCATGTTCTTACTCATACACATGGCCTCGCAGAAAAGGATGGAAACTGGATCCGCATGTTTCCTCCTGGTGAAAACTGGTTTTATAACAATGCCGGAGTGAATTTGCTGATCAGCCTTCTTCAAACCGTCTCAGGAAAGACCGTGGCCCTGATACTGAACGAGCAGGTGTTTCAAAAAGCAGGATTTTCCGAGAGCGGCTGGGAAAAGTCTGAGGAAAATTTAGTTGTAAATTTTCTATCGGACCCTTCCCGGCACCTGGATGACAGCGGCGTAGACAGCAACCTGTATTGCAGCACAAGAGATCTCGCTAAATGGGGAGAATTATTTCTTGCAAGAGGAAAAAATGCCGGAATATTAACTCCAGATGCTTTCAATGAAATGACTTCGGTGCAATTTACGGAATTGCCTCAATTGCCGAAGCACGGATACTTCTGGTGGGTGAAGGAAGAGGATTTTCCAAAGAACGAAATCGGCCCCAACGTCCCAAAAGGCTCCTATCAGCTCCTCGGCATAACGGGCTGCATTTGCCTTGTCATGCCGGAGTATAATGCCGTTGCGGTAAGAATGCTGAATCAAGCATGGCAGAACCGGAATTTCGATTATATGGATGATGTCAGGACATTTGGTGATTTGGCAGCCGGGATGGTTAATTGAGAAGGCTTTACTATTTTCAATTCATAGAATAAAATGAAATCGTATTTCAGATGCAATGAACGAAGCCAAATAAAACAAGAGGGTGCTTTTGTGAGTGTGTATAGGTTCTAATTAGGCGAATTTAATGAAATGAATCTGATGAAAAATGCGGGTTTAGGCCGTTTATTTTGCTATGGATTCATTTCGAACCTATGAAGATACCTACACCTTTTAAAAAGCAGACAAACCGGCTGGATCGATGCCGTTTTATTTGTCTATTTCTTATAAAAGGAAAGCTGCGGTATCTCTGCAGCTTTTTTTGTGTTTAAAAATCGGCACGTTCATGAAATCTGAAGCAAGGTATCTTCATTATGGATGGTAAAAATCACAATGAGGAGCTATGAAAATGAACACACACACATTTGATAAATTACAGTACAGCAAGCTAAAGGACATGATTAAATCCCATTGCGTCAGCGGCCTCGGAAAAAATCTGCTGGATAAGCTGGAGCCCGTTTCCAGCCTTAAAGCAGTAAAAAACCGTTTAAACGAAACGTCTGAGGCCCGGGCCATTTTAAATGCTGATGGACACGTTCCATTCTCCGGCGTAACGAACATTGAAGGAATCCTCCAGAATGCTCAAAAAGGCATGATTTTGAATCCCGGAGAATTAGTCAGTCTTTCCGATTTTCTAAGGGGCTGCCGGAAATTGAAGCGGTTTATGCTTGAGCGCGAATTTTTTGCCCCTGTTCTCGCCTCCTACGCCCAATCCATGTCTGAATACATGGATGCAGAAGATGAAATCAACACGGCGATTAAAGACGGAATTGTGGATTCCTCAGCAAGCAGGGTGCTGCGGCGAATTCGAGGACAGATTGAGATAAAGGAAGAAAAAATAAAAGCGCTGCTGACAAAATTTATGAACAGCAGTGAAAACAAGAAATATATCCAAGACTTCTTTATAACCCGGAAAAATGACCGGTTCACTATTCCCATCAAGGCATCTTTTAAAAATCAGGTATCCGGTTCCATAGTAGAGGCTTCATCAACGGGCTCGACGGTTTTCATGGAGCCACCCGGTGCGGGGAAGCTAAACGGGGAGCTTGAAATGCTGAAAGCCGAGGAATCTGTGGAGGAGTATCAGATCCTTGCCACCCTCATTGGCATCATATCCGAAAACCTTCACGGGATTCATATCAACATGGAGCTGATCAGCCAGTACGACATGGTGTTTGCAAAGGCAAAGTACAGCCAGCATATCCAGGGAATTGAACCGGCGCTGAATGATACGGGCCATATCAGACTTGTTCAGTGCCGTCACCCGCTGCTGACGGGAAAAGCTGTGCCGCTTGATTTTGAGATCGGGAACGAGTACCGCAGCCTTGTAATCACGGGGCCGAATGCCGGAGGAAAAACCATCGTTCTGAAAACGATCGGACTTCTCACGCTTGCCGTTATGTCAGGTTTTCACATCCCGGCCGATAAAGGCACAGAAATTTCTGTATTTAATCAGATCTTTGCGGATATCGGTGATAACCAGAGTATCGAAAATGCATTGAGCACCTTCTCCTCGCATATGAAAAATCTATCGGAGATTATGAGTGCAGCAACTAATCATACCCTCCTCCTGTTCGATGAAATTGGGAGCGGAACGGAACCAAACGAAGGTGCCGCCCTTGCTATATCGATTTTGGAGGAATTTTATCACATGGGCTGCATGACGGTTGCAACTACCCATTACGGAGAGATCAAGCGTTTCTCAGAATTGCATCCCGACTTCATGAATGCCGCGATGCAGTTTGATCAGGAAACACTTGAGCCTGCCTATCGGCTGATTATTGGAAAATCCGGGGACAGCAACGCCCTTTGGATCTCCAGGAAAATGAACATGAGAAGCGCTGTCCTTGAAAGAGCGGAAGCCTATATGGATAACAAAGCATATCGTCTGGAAAGAGTGGATGCAAACAAAGTCAGAAAGCCGAAAGCTGACAAAGTACCGCCTGCACAAACCGCTGATTATCAAAAGGGAGACAAGGTAACGCTTCTTGACTACGAGGACACCGCGATTGTTTACAAAGAGCGGGACAAATTCCGTAATGTAACGGTCTTCTATAAGGGGGAGATGCTCGAAATCAACGACAAGAAGCTTACGCCAAAATTAAAAGCAGCCGAATTATATCCGGATGGCTACGATTTGGAACAGCTTTTCACCGATTATCAGACAAGAAAGCTGCGGCACGATATCGAACGGGGATCGAAAAAGGCACTGCGGAAAATTTATAAAGAAATTAAGAAAAGTGACTAGAGGTCAGTTCGAAATTCCCCTTATAATCTGTGGAGAACGAGGAAATAAAATGGGAGCTCAACATGAATGGTGCGGTATTTAACCTATACTTTATAAAAAGAAAAATGATCCGAACACAAATAACGGGTTTGGTTTTGAAGTGCAAAATTCTAATTATCAGTGTAATTCGCAGTTGAATTAGCAGACCTTTTAGCGGTAAAATTAGTACACAAAAAAGCTCGGAGTCATTACGCTCGAGCTTTTTTACCGTATTACTTTGTTGAAGATTAGCACCCGATTGCGGAAGATCATTATTGAAAGAAAACATCCTTTAGTTCAAAGGATACTATAATTAAAGAGTAACATGCGTACTTACCTGTTAATGTCTCAAGGCATCATAAATTGAATAATCCACTTCACCTGAAATATTTTCCATGCCATTTTCACACAACTCCATAGCCATCAAATTCTCCTCAGAAGGTGGAAGATTTTTCTTGGATGCATATATTCCGAATTCCGTTGATGTTCTAAATCCAAAGCGTTCATAGTAACGATAATCCCCTTCAACAATTATTCCCTTATATCCCATTTTAGCAGCCAATTTAATTCCTTCCTCCAACATATACTTACCTACACCCTGACGTTGATGATTAATTGCTACTGAAACTGGTGATAACATCAATATCTCATTTTCATACTTATTACTAATTGGAAGTTTTGAAAGGATAAAGTGTCCTATAATTGCACCTCTTTCCTCAACAACTAAATCAAGCCTGGGAATGTAATAGGGTTTTTCTCGGATTTCTCTTACTAAAGCTTTTTCAGCTACTCCGTCCGAATAATTGGTATTTTTGAATATCTCATATACAAAGTCTTCAATAAAACTATATTCTTCTTTAGTAACTATTCTTATTTTCATCAATACACCTCCAATGTTCAGCTACAATTATATTAATAAAAAGCACAACTTTTTATGCAGAAACGTACCCGATAGCTTAATAACGGGATAGATGTTCAATCAAAATTTATGTCACCTTGTTGTTTGGTCTTTTTCTTAATAATACGAGCTGTTTTATCCGAATTCCACCACTCTTCAACTTTAGATAAAAGAGAAGCAACTTCATATGCTAAGACTTCATAAATTTTATGTTGAACAGGTTCTTTCTCATATCTATAAGAGGCGTGGTCTTCAGTTGGTTCAAGTTCAACAATCCTGCTACGTTTGTTAAATAAGCTCCTCTAAATATCCAAAAACCCACTTACAATCTTTTTACACACCAATTCGCATAGTAATTAGCATACTGTCGAGAATTTTAATCACTCTGCTAAAAGTGGTGTGAATTCGGGTGCTAAAACACCCACAATGTCACAGAAAACCTTAATATTCAACAAAAAAAAGCAGTACGAATTAGTTTCAAATTGGACTGTCAATTAGTGTGCGAATTAAGTTTTTGTACTCGAAAACCGAACCCGTTAGAACACAACCAGATCGTTTTTTAATGGCGCAGAAGAAGCCTCTCGCATAAATAAAAGGCTGCAGCCGTAATGCCTCCAAGCAAACTAAGAAAAAGAGAGGATTGTAAGGTTTGATTGTCCGTAAAGAGATGGGTGAGCTGAAGAATCAGTGCCCCAGCCATGAAGTAGACAAGGAATTTCAGATTTTTGCGATTCGTGATGACATCTACGAGGTATGAAACCGGGATCCCGATGATGCCAAAAATGATAAAGGCATAGACGGAGAGAGTGATAAGCACCGCAATTAACGTACCTGGGTTTTCAGCCTCTCGTCCACCTTCTAGGATAAACGCGAGCACAAATAACAAGGCCCCGCATACCGAGCAGACAGCGGCCGTTCTCATTTTTTGCTGGAATCGGATCAATTTGCACACCTCCTTGTATATATTTTACAACAGAAAGGGGGATCGGACCGTTTATTATCGATTTCGTCCCATCTATTATCGAAAATCTGAATATATGATCGAATTTCACCCATTTATTATCGAATATCCAGATATATGATCGATTCTGCAAGATTCGACATAAAAAAGCTTCCAGAGCAAACGCCCCGGAAGCTTGTTTCTTATCGTTTATTGATTTCTTCCATGAGAAGCTTGTTGACCATTGGCGGGTTCGCCTGGCCTTTGGATGCTTTCATGATTTGGCCGACAAGGAATCCGATTGCGCGGTCCTTCCCGTTTTTGAAGTCTTCGATCGACTGCGGATTAGCGTCAAGCGCATCGTTTACGAATGTGCGAAGGGCGCCTTCGTCCGAGATTTGGACAAGTCCTTTGTCCTTCACGATCTTCTCTGCGTCGCCGCCGTTTTCGATCAGCTCTTTAAAGACTTTTTTCGCGATTTTAGAAGAGATGGTTCCTGCTTCGATCAGCTTGATCATGCCTGCCAGTCCTTCAGGAGTAAGAGCTGTGTCTTCAAGCTCCTTGTTCTCTGAGTTCAGGTAAGCTGATACTTCTCCCATCAGCCAGTTGGATGCCTGTTTTGCATCCGCACCGGTTTTGACAGTAGCTTCAAAGAAATCGGACATTTCTTTTGTAAGAGTCAGAACCATGGCATCGTATGCAGGAAGACCAAGCTCCGATACATAGCGCGCTTTGCGCTCATCCGGAAGCTCAGGAATTTCCGCACGGATGCGCTCTTTCCACTCTTCATCGATGTAAAGAGACACAAGATCCGGTTCCGGGAAGTAACGGTAGTCGTCAGATCCTTCTTTTACACGCATGAGGATTGTTTTGCCTGTGGATTCATCAAAGCGGCGTGTTTCCTGCTCGATGATCCCGCCGGACAATAGAACCTCTGCCTGGCGTTTTTCCTCGTGCTCCAATCCTTTGCGGACGAAGTTGAAGGAGTTTAGGTTTTTCAGCTCGGCTTTCGTACCGAACTGCTCCTGGCCGACTGGACGAAGGGAAATGTTCGCATCGCAGCGAAGAGAACCCTCTTCCATTTTACAGTCAGAAACACCTGTGTATTGGATAATGGATTTTAATTTTTCAAGATACGCATACGCTTCTTCCGGTGTACGGATATCCGGCTCGGAAACGATCTCGACAAGCGGTGTACCCTGACGGTTGAAGTCAACAAGGGAGAAGCCGTCGCCCGTATGGTTCAGCTTGCCCGCGTCCTCTTCAAGGTGAAGACGCGTAATCCCGATTTTCTTCTTTTTGCCGCCCACTTCAATTTCAATCCAGCCGTTTTCGCCGATTGGCTTGTCAAATTGAGAGATTTGATAAGCTTTCGGGTTATCCGGATAAAAATAGTTTTTGCGGTCAAACTTCGTATCCGTTGCGATTTCACAGTTCAGCGCCATCGCAGCCTTCATCGCGAAGTTCACCGCTTCTTTATTCAGCACCGGAAGGACGCCCGGGTAACCGAGGTCGATCACGGACGTGTTTGTATTCGGATCCGCTCCGAAATGGTTCGGAGAAGCGGAAAAGATTTTTGAATTCGTTTTAAGCTCAACGTGGACTTCAAGTCCAATCACCGTTTCAAAGTTCATTCGTTTCTCACCCCTTACAGTTCAGGTTTTGCTTTATGATGGTCTGTCGCCTGCTCAAATACATGGGCAACACGGTAAATCGTGCTTTCGTCAAAGTGCTTGCCGATGATTTGAAGTCCGAGCGGAAGACCGTTTGAGAATCCGCAAGGGACGGAAATTCCAGGTACACCTGCAAGGTTAACCGGAATTGTTAAAATATCATTCGCATACATCGTAAGCGGATCGTTTGTTTTTTCGCCGATTTTGAAAGCAGGAGTCGGAGTGGTCGGCCCAACAATGACATCGTACTTTTCAAAAACATCTTCGAAATCTTTTTTAATGAGCGTACGGACTTTTTGCGCCTTTTTATAGTACGCATCATAGTAGCCGGAGCTCAGTGCGAACGTTCCAAGCATGATCCGGCGCTTTACTTCATTTCCGAAGCCTTCCGCACGGGTCTGCTTGTAAAGATCGATCAGGTTTTCCGCATTGTCTGTACGGTATCCGTAGCGGATTCCGTCAAAGCGGGAAAGGTTGGATGAAGCCTCAGATGATGCCAGCAGGTAGTAAGTCGCAAGCGCATATTTGGAATGCGGAAGCGATACTTCTTCCCATGTTGCGCCTTGAGCCTCAAGAACTTTTAGCGCTTCAAGGACAGAGTTTTTCGCTTCTTCACTGACACCTTCACCAAGGTATTCTTTTGGAACCGCGATTTTCAGGCCTTTAATATCGCCTGTTAAGGAAGAAACATAGTCTGGAACATCCACATTTGCAGAGGTTGTATCCATTTGGTCTCCGCCCGCAATTGCCTGAAGAAGATACGCATTGTCTTCAACGGTACGGGTAATCGGGCCGATCTGGTCCAGAGAAGACGCAAATGCCACAAGTCCGTAACGGGAGACACGGCCATACGTAGGCTTTAATCCGACTACGCCGCAGTATGCTGCCGGCTGACGGATCGAACCGCCTGTATCAGATCCAAGGGAGAACGGAACCTCGCCTGCTGCAACAGATGCAGCCGAACCGCCGCTTGATCCGCCTGGTACGGTTTCAAGATTCCACGGATTTCTTGTCGGCTTGAACCCGGAGTTCTCTGTAGAAGAACCCATCGCGAACTCATCCATGTTCAATTTTCCGATTGTAACGGATTCTGCCTGCTGAAGCTTTTGCACAACCGTTGCATCGTAAATCGGCATGAAATTCTCAAGGATTTTACTGGAGCACGTTGTACGAAGGTCCTTCGTGACGATGTTGTCCTTTACGCCGATCGGCATTCCAAAAAGGAGACCGAACTCATCGCGTGTACCGACTGCCTCGTCCAGTTGCTTCGCATAAGAACGCGCGCGCTCTTCATCAAGCGTCATGAACGCCTGAACTTTATCTTCTACTTCGCTAATCCGTTTGTAGGACTCGTCAACGAGATCCGTAACGGTAATGTCTTTTTTATGTAAACGCTGCTTTAACTCGGAAATCTTATGGTCAAATAATGACACCTAGGTTTCCCTCCCTTATTCAAGAATGGTCGGAACGCGGATGTATCCGTCTTTCTGGTCCGGAGCGTTTTTCACAACGTCCTCAACCGGAAGACCTTTAGCCGGCTTGTCCTCTCTCATTACGTTTTTCATATCCAATACGTGAGTCGTCGGCTCAACGTTATCCGTATCGAGCTCATTCAGCTGCTCTGCAAATGAAATAATGGCATCAAGCTGCTTGGAAAACATCTGAGCTTCCTCTTCAGTAATCGCAAGACGGGCAAGGTGCGCAACGTGCTTAACCTGATCAGTCGAAATGCGTGACATCAACTGTTCACCTCCAATAAAATCGTGCACAAACAATACTCTGATGATAACAAAATTTAGTGCTATAAAGCAAGGCATTGCAGTGGCAGGCAAGGATTGGCGGATGAGCAAAAGCTGTACGGCCGGTTGATGGAAGGCAGGAGGATGCTCGGGGGCGGAAAAGCAAAGACTGAGACAGATCAGCTCGCCGGCGGAAAAGCTCAGTAGAGACAGATCGGCTCGCCGGCGGAAAAGCTCACCAGAGACAGATCGACTCGCCGGCGGAAAAGCTCAGCAGAGACAGATCGACTTGGCGGCGGAAAAGCTCAGTAGAGACAGATCGACTCGGCGGCGCCTGACCCGCAGTTCGCTAAAGGATGAAAGCTCCGGCACCGATTTTGTGAACCATTGGTACGTAAGGTTTGGGCGGCTTCGGTCTCTGTCCCCTTTTGCTGTAAAGAATGTGGGGTCAGGCACGGTGCCAGTCCCGCTGTCCGCTGCCGAACTAAAGCTCCGGCACCGTCTTTGTAACCCGTTGATACATAAGGCTTCATACGTTTCTTCCTACGTCCCCCGCTGCGGTGAAGGAAGTGGGGTCAGGCGCCGCCGCTGATGTTTGGGTGGACCGATAATAAAAAGTTTGCACTGACCCCCGCTTCGCTACCGTACTAAACCTCCGTCCCCACTCCTCGCCGGCCCTTGCGCTCCAACACTTCTTACGATTCTTCCTCTGCCCCCCGCTGCGTTACCTTGTTGGGGGTCAGTGCACTGCACTGACCCCCGCTTCGCTACCGTACTAAACCTCCGTCCCCATCCCTCGCCGGCCTTTGCGCTCCAACACTTCTTACGATTCTTCCTCTGCCCCCCGCTGCGTTACCTTGTTGAGGGTCAGTGCAAAACAAATCCCCAGTCTTAATTTTTGGTAGAATCACCTGTTTTTATTTTCTGAATAGTTTTACTTTTATTTTTACTAGTAACCGCTTCCATATCCTTAGCATGAACACCTCATGCCTTCCATTTCCAATTTTCGACACGTTTAGACTGCTTGAAGACCGGGGATAAATTTGTTAGGTTAAGAAACCGTAAGCTGCGAACGGTGCTCGCCGCCATTTCACACACCGATAAAGCTTCAGCGATTTCCCTTTTTTCGATCTGTCCTTCCTGTAAAAAGTAACCCTGATTTGTCATACATCTTTGTTTTGACTCAGCGTCTGGTTCTCCAGATGACAAATCTGCGCTAATTTTCAGGAGGGGGTAAGCCGGAATGCCGGCGAAGAGGGCTGAACGCTTTGAGGGGTGGGCAGGATCACTTTCCTTGCTCCAATGAAATGACGACAAAAAAATGGATGGCCGCTGTCCTTATAGCGGAAACGCACGGCTAGTCCAGCGTGCGGAGGGATGGTTCATCCCGTGTGAAGGGTATTGAGCGGTTTGTTTAGTAGCAAAATAAAATGAGAATAGGAGAGATATTGTGGAAATTGGAGTTTATATATCATTAGCTCTCTACTTCATCATGATGCTCGGTATCGGGTTTTATGCTTTCAAGCAATCTACTGGTGATGTTGAAGGGTATATGCTGGGAGGACGCGGACTCGGTCCTGCTGTAACCGCCCTTTCCGCAGGTGCTTCCGACATGAGCGGATGGATGCTCATGGGACTGCCGGGAGAAATGTATTCTACGGGTCTTGCTGCTATGTGGATTGCCATTGGTTTAACACTCGGAGCCTATGCGAACTATTTGATTCTTGCTCCGCGCCTTAGAACTTATACGATTGTTGCGAATAACTCGATTACAATCCCGGATTTCTTCGAAAATCGTTTTCACGACAAATCCAAAATGCTTCGACTATTTTCTGGAATTGTCATCGTGATATTCTTTACGCTTTACTGTTCTGCAGGTATGGTCTCCGGAGGAACGCTGTTTGAGTCTTCCTTTGGATTAAGCTATATGACCGGTCTTCTGATTACGGCCGGTGTTGTCATTGCCTATACGCTATTCGGCGGATTCCTTGCAGTCAGTCTGACAGACTTTGTACAGGGAATTATCATGTTCCTGGCTCTTATCTTAGTGCCTGTTGTTGCCCTGATTGATTTAGGCGGCCTTGGTACAACGGTTGATCAGGTTAAAGCGATTGATCCAAAGCTGTTTGATGTATTCCGCGGAACGACTGTACTTGGAATAATTGGTTTCCTTGCATGGGGACTCGGCTATTTCGGACAGCCGCATATTATCGTCCGCTTTATGGCCATCAATTCCATTAAAGAATTAAAGCCGGCCCGCCGCATCGGAATGAGCTGGATGATTGTTTCAATCGTTGGTGCCTTAATGACCGGACTTGTCGGAATCGCTTATGTAAAAGCCAATCAAATCGACTTAGGCAATCCGGAAACCATCTTCATCAAATTTTCAGATGTATTATTCCATCCGCTGATTACCGGATTCCTGCTATCAGCCATTCTAGCAGCGATTATGAGTACCATTTCCTCTCAGCTCCTTGTTACATCCAGCGCGCTGACAGAGGATTTCTATAAAACGTTCTTTAAACGCAACGCTTCCGATAAGGAACTCGTTATGGTCGGAAGACTGGCTGTACTTGTTGTAGCGGTCATTTCAATCCTGCTTTCCCTTAAGCCAAGCGGGACAATTCTTGATCTTGTCGGAAATGCATGGGCCGGATTCGGTTCTGCTTTCGGACCCGCGATCCTGCTGAGCCTCTACTGGAAACGCATGACGAAATGGGGCGCACTCGCCGGTATGATTACTGGAGCCGTTACCGTTCTGATCTGGCTTACAGTACCTGGCCTGACCGATTTCTTATATGAAATGATTCCAGGATTCTTCCTGAGTCTCATTGCGGTTATTGTGGTCAGCAAGATGACGGCACCGCCATCTGAAGAAGTAGTGAATCACTTTAAAGAGATGGAAACGGTATTGGCCAGAGAAACCAAATAAACGTTTGTTTAAATAAGAAAAGCCTGCTGAACTAAGTCAGCAGGCTTTTTCTATATTCGATTAGAGCGTTTCAGAAGTGGTTTTCGCTTGCATATGAAGAACAAGATAATCTGGACCGCCCGCTTTAGAGTCGGTTCCGGACATGTTGAATCCTCCAAACGGCTGATACCCTACAATCGCACCTGTGCAGCCGCGGTTGAAGTAAAGGTTTCCTACGTGGAAATCTTCTCTCGCCTGCTCGATATGATCGCGGTTGTTCGTGATAACAGCACCTGTCAAACCGTACTCTGTGTTATTGGCAATCTCAATGGCTTCATTGAAATCTTTCGCTTTCGCAATTGCAACGAATGGTCCGAAGATTTCTTCCTGCATCACACGGGCATTCGGATCAACGTCCGCCACAACAGTCGGCTGGATGAAGTAGCCTTTTGAGCTGTCCCCTTCGCCGCCCGCAAGAAGGCGTCCTTCATTGCGTCCAATTTCCACATATTCCATAATTTTATCAAACGCAGCCTGATCGATAACCGGCCCCATGAAGATGGATCCGTCTGTCGTATCGCCGACTGTCAGTTCTTTTGTCAGTTCAACTACACGATCCACCACTTGATCGTACACATCTTCTACGATAACCGCACGGGAGCAAGCGGAGCACTTTTGTCCTGAGAAACCAAACGCTGATTTCACGATGGATTGGGCAGCCAGCTCAAGATCTGCCTCTTTATCTACAACAATCGTATCCTTACCGCCCATTTCAGCGATTACACGCTTCAGCCAGATTTGGCCTTCGCTCAATTTGGATGCACGCTCATAAATGCGCAGACCGACATCACGGGAACCTGTGAAAGAAATGAAACGAGTGCGCGGGTGATCGACCAAATAGTCGCCTACCTCTGCTCCGCTTCCAGGAATATAGTTGACAACGCCTTTTGGAAGGCCTGCTTCTTCTAAAACTTCTATGAATTTAGCTGCCACAACCGGTGTCGTGGAAGCTGGTTTTAATAAAACTGTATTTCCTGCAACAAGCGCAGCAACCGTCGTTCCAGCCATAATCGCAAATGCGAAGTTCCACGGAGATATAACAACACCTACTCCAAGCGGTATGTAACTGTAGCGGTTGTACTCACCAGGACGGCTCTCAACCGGCTGTCCGTCTTTCAGCTTCAGCATTTGACGCGCATAATATTCCATAAAATCAATAGCTTCCGCCGTATCTGCATCCGCTTCATTCCATGGTTTACCCGCTTCCTTTAAAAGAAGTGCAGAAAACTCATGCTTGCGGCGGCGTACAATGGCAGCAGCGCGGAATAGAATATCTGCACGAACCTCAGGCTTCGTCTTGCGCCATGTATTAAAAGTCTCATCGGCAATCTTCATCGCCTTCTCAGCGATCTCACGGCTCGCCTTCGAAACGCGTCCGACTACCTCTTCTTTATTAGCAGGGTTAACAGAAACGATTTTATCTTCAGTGGAAATTCTTTCTCCGCCAACAATCAAATCGTAGTCTCTACCAAGATAGGATTCTACTGTCGCTAATCCTTTCTCAAAATCACTTTTATTCGAATCTACCGAAAAATCCGTAAACGGCTCATGCTTGTAAGGTACTACCATTTAAAATACGCCTCCTTTTGAAATAAAACGGTTACAAAATCTATTCTAACTGATTATTCACAACCATTCAAACATAGAAACGATTGTTACAAATTTTATTTTACTAAGAAAAGCGAAGGGCGCTTGATCAGCGCTGAGAGACGGTGGAGCTTCTGACAGAGAGGCGCTCTTTGCCTCGACAGAAGAAGCGAAGCGGCCGAAGCGCTAGCGCCCGGAGCTGGACACCGAAGAAAAGCGGAGGGCGCTTGCTCAGCTGTGAGAGACGGTGGAGCTGGAACTGACAAAGTCGCTCTTTTACTTTGACAGGGCCAGTGAAGCGGCCGAACAGCTAGCGCCCGGAGCTGGACACCGAAACTAAGTTCTAACCACTTCTACTGAGGAGCTTACGCTAAGGATTAGTCGTTCCAAACAAATTTTGTCGAAATAAGAGGAATCGATAATAAATTTTGATTTTCGATAATATCTCTCAGGCCCCCTAACTAGTTTGGACACCTCCACTCATTCTAAATATAATGAGGGCAGAGGAGATGAGGCCAAGATGAAGAGAAAGAATGGTCCGATTGAGGACGTAAAGAAGAAATATGTCAGAATGGCATTAGAGTCCGGCAATACGGCTTTCCTAGCCAGGAAATTATCAGTAGCTCCTTCTACTCTGTCTGGGTGGGTGCGCCAGTATCGGGATGAAGTCGAATTAGAGATGAAAATGGAGGGTGTCTCTCCCCTTTCTGAAAACTCTGGTACGGATGAGATCCAGAAAAAATATGATCAAGCCATGAAACTGTTAGGGGAAAAAGAGCTGGAAGTTGAAATGCTTCGAGAAATGATAAAAAAAAAATCGAAACGCTAACCGATAAAGTCGAATTCGCAAAAGAATGGGTAGAAGCCGGGTTTGCGGTCACTCGGGTAATCAACATTGTGGGAATATCTAAGTCCACTTACTATTATCAACAGGCCAATCCCATTCCGGCGAAAAGGGTAGCTGGCGGAAGGCCTATCCCCGGTTTTTCCTTAGACTCAAAAGGAAAACGTGTATCTGACGAGCAAATCAAAGCGTACCTGGTCAAGCTGATCGGTGGTATGGAGGCGGTCTATGGGTATCGGAAACTGACAAGCTGCCTAAAACGGAAGCACCATCTGACCATCAGTAAAAAGAAGGTGTACCGTCTGTGCAAGGAAATGGGGATCCTGTTCCCTTTAAAAATTCGAAACAATAAGTACCCCAGAAAGATTGCCAGGAATCGAATCGTCACAGGTCCAAATCAAATGTGGCAGATTGACATCAAATATGGATACATCCCAGGCATAGAGCGTTTTTTCTACCTGGCAAGCGCGATAGACGTGTACGATCGGAAGATTGTCGGCTTTTATTTAGGGAGAACATGTGGCGGGAAAGATATCACAAAAATGCTTAAGACGGCTCTGAGAGCCCGTAAAATAGAAAATTCCGGCGAAGAGAAGCTGGTGCTTAGAACCGATAATGGACCCCAGTTTATCGGGATCCAATTTCAAGAGTTCTGCCTGGAAAACAAAGAGAGGCTGGAGCATGAACGAATTCCTCCAAAGTCACCTAATTTGAATGCTTATATCGAGTCCTTTCATAGCGTCCTCGAACGAGAGTGTTACCAGCGGCACGAATTCCAGACATTCGAAGAGGCCAATGAAGTCGTGAAGGAATACATTCAGTTTTACAATAACAAAAGACTGCATGGAAGCCTTGAGGACTGGCCTCCAGCTGTCTATTTTCAGAAACATAAAAAGGGTGAAGTAAAACCCAGAAAGATCGCTCTTTGAAAAACGGAGAAAACATTAGAATTCGGAAGAGCGTGTCCAAAATTAGGGGGCTCAGCCGATATAAAGGCTAATTTCGATAATATATTCTATTTTCCGATAATATAAGGCCCGAAATCGATAATAAATTTTGATTTTCAATAATACCTAACTTCATCAATGCCTTCGGACGTTGCATCAGGAGCAGCTCACCCGCTCTTCTTAAAAACTGCAGGGGACGGAGGCTTTGATCTCCAATCCTTTATAAACCAGCTGTTTTAAGGAGTGGTGCCAGAGCTTTCATCCTTTAGCAAAGTAAGGGCCCCTGCACCAGGACTGCCCATACCAGTACAGCTTCAAAACTTATGCCTCTAACACTCACACAAAAAAAGACTGCCAAACAAAATCGGCAGTCTCCACTCATTATTTAAAGATATGTGTCGTCGCTTTTTCACTTCCAGATTTTCGGACGATTAGTGCTTCCTGGCCGCTTGTTGAGGTGATGTTGACCTCAAGGTCGATGTAGTCCTGCGGGAAGTACTGATTGATTTTGTCGTTGACGAATTGGGTCAGGGCGATGACTTCGGCTTTTCCGTAGAATTGCATCGGAATTTCGATTTTCAAAGATTTCATTTCGTCATCTTTGTAATAGGCCTTGCCGATGACACCCGTGTAATTCGGGAAGTAGTCTCCGATGTCTTCCTTTAACCGTTCAAAGGTGTCGGCGTCTTCCGGTTTTTGTTCTTTTGATTCTGGAGACGGGAAAAATTGATAGCTTTCATTGATATCTTTCCAGCCATCCAGATTGCTGCTGCCGGGACGGGCCTGGCTTTGAGCGATGAAACGTCCTGGGACGATCGAAGATTTCGGCTCCTGCTGGTATAGGGCGATGGTAATCGGCACATCGTTGAGCTCTTTGTTTTGCCGGGTTTGCTTGACGATTTCCGCTGCGATTTTTTCGCCTTCTTTGCGGATTGTGGCATTATCCAGTTTCTGTTCCTTGGCAATGTCGTCCTGTTTGTAGTAGTGAACAGAATTCAGCGCCACGCCAATAACAACTCCGCCTAGCTTCACCGTATTCTTGTCGACCCGTTTTAAATAGTCCTGCTCAAGAACGCTTGCCAGGTATTTTTTCGTATCAGTTCGTTCAAGATCCGAGATGGCGGGGTTGAGCCCTGTGTTTTTAAATTCTTTTTTTTGTTTTTTCGCTTCGTCCTGCTTGGTTTTTAACGCTTCGCCTTCATATTTGTAGCGTAGCCAACCGCTGACTTGTTCTTCCGTCAGGTACTGGCCCTCCTGATAATAAAAATCTTTGTCAGAAGGAAAAGGTTCCTGCGCAATGTCCATCAGACCTGTTTCAAATTTATCCAAATCGAGTCGGGTGTTCAGGTTTTCTGCTGTCAGTCCTCTTGCGGCCCCCGCTTTAAAGGGGAGAACCACACTGTATTCCGAGTCGGAGATGCTGCTTTTCGGAATGATGGCTTTCTGTTTCTCATTGTCTGTTTCCTGAACTACTTCATTGTCGTCACCAAAGCTTGGCGTGCATGCACTTAAAAGCATGCTGCACGCCGCCAGTATGACTGCCCATTTTTTCAAAAGATGCCCACTCCCTGCTCTGCTCTATTTCTTTAATTCCTCAATCATTCTTTGTTCATCCCATACTTCAATTCCAAGCTCCTGTGCTTTAGACAGCTTGCTTCCCGCTGCTTCCCCTGCAATCACAAGATCGGTCGTTTTGCTGACACTGCCCGTTACTTTCCCGCCAAGCGCTTCGATTTCTGCTTTTGCCTCATTGCGGCTCAGCTGCTCGAGCTTTCCGGTCAGCACAATGGTTTTGCCGGCAAAAACGGAGTCGATTTCCTCAGGCGATACAAGCTTCGGTCCTTTATAGTCCATATTCACTTCATGGCTTTTCAGCTCATCGATCAGCTGGGCTACTTCCGGTTTTTCAAAATACGTCACGACCGCGTCGGCCATTTTATCCCCGATTTCATTGATGGACAGCAGGTCTTCACGGCTTGCTGTCATGAGGCGGTCCATCGTTTCAAATGTCTGGGCAAGCGTTTTTGCCGCTTTTGATCCGACATGGCGGATTCCAAGGCCGAACAAAAGCTTTTCAAGGGAGTTCTCTTTCGATTTCAAAATGGCATTCAGCAGATTTTCCGTTGATTTCTCTCCCATTCGTTCGAGGGACAGAAGCTGCTCTCTTGTGAGTTCATACAAATCCGCTACGTCTGTAATCAGTCCTTCTTTGAAAAGCTGGGCAATGACGCGCTCGCCAAGACCGTCAATATTCATTGCATTTCTGGATACGAAATGAATCAATCCTTCACGCAGTTGAGCCGGACACATTGGATTGATGCAGCGCAAAGCCACTTCGCCTTCAATCCGTACAAGCTCGCTTTCGCATTCCGGACAGGCCTCAGGCATGGAAAATTCCTTTTCATCTCCGGTGCGGTGTTCGGCCAGAACATTGACGACCTCCGGGATGATATCGCCGGCTTTTTTTACGATCACATAATCTCCTAAACGGATATCCTTTTCGCGAATCAGGTCTTCATTATGCAGGGACGCACGCTGGACAGTCGTTCCCGCCACACGGACCGGTTCAAGGATGGCCGTTGGGGTGATGACACCGGTACGGCCGACGTTCAGTTCAATATCAAGAAGCTTCGTCATGACTTCTTCAGCCGGGAATTTGTAGGCAATGGCCCACCGGGGACTCTTCGCGGTAAATCCGAGCTGCTGCTGCTGGCTTAATGCATCGACCTTGATCACGACACCGTCAATTTCATAGGGAAGGGAATTGCGCTGCTCCTGAATCGTGTGCAGCATCTCAATGACTTCTTCTATGTTTTCGCATTTTTTTCTCTCAAGGTTTGTCTTAAAGCCAAGCTCGTCCAGAAGATCGAGACCTTCACTCTGTTTTTCGACGCCAGTTTCACCAAGGTCTCCTATACCATAGACGAAAATATCGAGATTTCGTTTCGCGGCAATTTTCGGATCAAGCTGTCTTAGAGAACCTGCTGCCGCGTTGCGCGGGTTGGCAAATGGTTCTTCCTCCAGCTCGATTTTTTTCTCATTCAGCTTTTCAAACGATCTTTTAGGCATGAATGCTTCTCCGCGAACCTCAATGGATAGCGCTTTTTTCAGCCGGAGCGGAATGGAGCGGATCGTTTTCAGGTTATCGGTGATATCCTCTCCAATCGAACCGTCTCCCCTTGTCGCTCCCTGGACAAACACGCCATTTTCATAGCGGAGGGAAACAGCAAGGCCATCAATCTTCAATTCTGCGACGTACTGCACATCGTCTCCGGCATTCTGGCGGACACGGCGGTCAAAATCCCGCAAATCCTGATCGTTGAAGGCATTGCCAAGGCTCAGCATCGGTGTTTTATGCTCAACCTTGCTGAAGCCTTCCAAAATTGCCCCGCCTACACGCTGCGATGGAGAATCCGGTGTCTTCAGCTCAGGGAACTGCTCTTCGATGGCAATCAGCTCATGAAGCCGCTGATCGTACTCGGAATCCGGAACGCTCGGCTTATCGAGAACGTGGTATTCATAATTGTATTGGTTTAACAGTTCGTGCAGCTCTTGAACTCTTGTCTGGGATGATTGAAAATCGGTCATAATCCCAACCCTTTCCTATGGCTATCTTATCCTTTTTTGATCGGAGCAAATGCAGCGAGCAGACGCTTAATGCCAACAGGACTCGGGAAGGCGATATCCAGCTCCTTGCTGTCCCCTTCGCCTTTTACGCTGACAACTGTTCCAGTGCCCCATTTTTTGTGCTCGGCTTTGTCGCCGACGCCCCAGTCAAAGCCTTCTCCTCCGGTGGATGCTTTCACCGGACGTTTCACCTGCGCCATAACTTTCCGGTCACGCTTCGTGTTTCCGAACGGAGTCGTCATGGCTTTTCTTTTCTCATTTAGGTTTTCCAATAATTCTTCAGGTATTTCCGCAATAAAACGGGATTCCGGATTCATGTTCGTCCGTCCGAAAAGGGTCCTCATTTGAGCGTTTGTTAAATACAGTTCTTCCTCCGCTCTCGTAATCCCTACATAAGCAAGCCGGCGCTCTTCTTCCATCTCGCCTTCTTCCATAAGAGAACGGCTGTGAGGGAACACGCCCTCCTCCATCCCCATCAGGAAAACGACCGGGAATTCCAGTCCTTTTGCTGAGTGAAGAGTCATCAGTACGACCGCATCCTGCTGTTCCTGCTCTTCCTCGCTTAAAGAATCGATATCGGCGATCAGGGCGAGGTCGGTCAGGAATGAGACGAGGCTTTTGTCTTCGTTGTTTTTCTCAAAGTTTTGCGTAACAGATAAAAACTCGTCAATATTTTCAAGACGGCTCTGCGCCTCAATGCTTTTTTCCGTCTTCAGCATTTCTCTGTAGCCGGATCTCTCTAAAATTTCTTCTGTTAATTCCGTAACAGATAAGTAATCCTGCATTCCAGTAAGGTTGCGGATCAAGTCCCGGAATTCGATCAGGGCATTCGTCGCTTTTGCTGGCAGACCGATAAAATCAACTTCGTGAATGGCCTGATACATGGACAGGTCGTTATTCGCCGCATAGCCGGCCACCCGGTCGATCGAGGTGGCCCCGATTCCCCGCTTCGGCACATTTACAATCCGGGCAAAACTGATGTCATCATCGGGATTGGCAATCATGCGGAGATAGGCAAGCAAGTCCTTAATCTCTTTTCTGTCGTAGAACTTAATGCCTCCGACAATCTGGTACTGGATGTTTGACTTAATCAGGATTTCCTCCATCACCCGTGACTGGGCATTCGTCCGGTATAGAATCGCACAGTCGGAGAATTTTCTTTTGCCCTGATCGTAAAGCTCTTTAATTTTGCCTGCCACAAACTGCCCCTCGGCCGATTCAGAGTCCGCGCGGTAATACGTGATTTTCGTCCCCTCATCGTTTTCCGTCCACAAGTTTTTCGGCTTGCGGTTCGAGTTGTTTTGAATAACCTGATTCGCTGCATTCAAAATTCTCTGTGTGGAGCGGTAGTTTTGTTCAAGCATAATCACTTCTGCATTCGGATAGTCTTTTTCGAAGGAAAGAATGTTGGAGATATCCGCTCCGCGCCATGCATAGATGGACTGATCCGAGTCCCCTACTACGCACAGATTCCGGAACCTGGACGCCATCATTTTGACAAGCAGGTACTGGGCCCGGTTCGTATCCTGATACTCATCCACATGAATGTACTGGAACTTCCGCTGATAAAACTCAAGCACTTCCGGCACTCGTTCAAACAGCCGGATGGTTGTCATAATGAGGTCGTCAAAATCAAGCGACTGGTTTTTCAGAAGCTTTTTTTGATAATCTGTGTAAATATCACTTACGATCTGCTCGAACATTCCTCCTGTTGAGGATTTAGCATACTCCTCTGCATCAATCAGTTCATTTTTCGCACTGCTGATCGAACCGAGAATCGCCCTTGGATCGTATTTTTTCGGATCAAGGTTCCGTTCCTTCAGGATGGATTTAACGACCGACAGCTGGTCTGCTGAATCCAGAATGGAGAAATTCCGGCTGACTCCGATGCGGTCGATGTCTCTTCTTAAAATACGGACACACATGGAGTGGAACGTGGAGATCCAGATATCGTCTGCCCCCGGTCCGAGCAGGCGCCCGATCCGCTCTTTCATTTCCCGAGCCGCTTTGTTCGTAAAGGTCAGGGCAAGAATGTTCCACGGAGCAACCCGCTTCTCTGCCATAAGATAGGCAATCCGGTGAGTAAGCACCCTCGTTTTTCCGCTTCCCGCTCCTGCCATGATTAAAAGGGGACCGTCCGTCGCCTTTACGGCATTCCCCTGTTCTTCATTCAATCCATTTAATAGCTGCTGCGCTATAAAATCCAATTTGTCCACCGCCTAACCAAACGTTTGTTCTTACCTTTATTTTAAATCGGTGCCCTTGTTTTTGCAATCAGCTTTTCACGGCGCTGACCGTTTTCAGTGCTGCCTTCAAATCGTCGTAAATAATGTTTCCCACTATTACCGTATCTGCAAAGCTTCCCATCTCTGCTGCCTGTTCCGGAGATGCGATTCCGCCCCCGTAGAACAATTTCGTCTTATTGAGGACTGCACTGACTTCCTGAACCCACTGCGGATTTCCATAAGTGCCGCTGTATTCCATATAAAAGACCGGCAAGTGGAACATATTTTCAGACATACGGGCATAGGCCTTCACATCTTCAAGATCAATCTCCGTATCCGCGTCTGTTAGCTTCGCTGCCTTGCAGTCTTCATTTAAAATGCAATAACCCTCGACGAGCATTTCATCCCAATCCATCAGTTCCCCGTACTCTTTGACTGCATTTTTATGGAGCTCTACAATCCACTTCGGATCCCGGCTGTTCAGCACAGTCGGGATAAAATACAAATCAAATCCCGGCACGATGGCTTCAAGAGTGGAAACCTCGAGTACGCAAGGAACGAGGTACCGTCTGACACGGGCCATCAGATTTAAAATATCTTCTTCGTCTATATGATCGCTTCCGCCAATAATTACCGCATCTGTCCCGGATTCGCAGACCTTCTCAAGATCTTCATCCGTTATCGGCTTGTCCGGGTCCAGCTTAAACGCGTGGCGCCATTCTTTCACATCGTACATCATGTACGCCTCCCTTTTAACCATTTCATTATTATATCAAATTCGGAGGTGCAGAACACCTTCTGGGCGGCATTCATTTTTGGAAAAAGCGCGCAAAAAAAAGACACCGCAGCGGGCGTCTTCTTATGATTCGTTTGGCTGTTTGTGGATCCGTTCAAGTGCCATTGTATAGGCATCATTTCCGTAGTTCAGGCAGCGCTTGACGCGTGAGATGGTTGCGGTGCTTGCTCCTGTTTCCGTTTCAATTTTATGATACGTAAACCCTTCGCGGAGCATTCTTGCCACTTCCAGACGCTGTGCCAGTGATTGAATTTCATTCACCGTGCACAAATCATCAAAAAATCGATAGCACTCGTCCAAGTCTTTCAGGGAGAGCACGGATTCAAATAACTGATCAAGCTCTTTGCCGCGCAGTTTATCAATTTGCATGCAGACATTCTCCTTTATTTTAGGTTCATCTATTTAGCCGGGTCTAATAGTAAGTCAAAAGGGATTGGAGTAAAAATCACTGAACACGAATAAATATTCGTTATCCTTTCCTATTTTAACGCATTATCGATGGAAAGAGTATCGTTTTTTTCTTCACATCAAAAATCCCCCGCGGGGTAATCCTGACAAACGGCAGATGGGTTGAAGAGAGGAAAAACAGTGTATAGACCGGATCTTCAAACGCATACCCTCTCTCTTTTAAGCACCCGTGAAACTCCCTGTATTTTTCCATTAATTCAGGCAGTTCCGCTTTTGAAGCTGTACCGCTCAATTCGAGCGGAAGCTCAAAAACAATGCGGCCGTCTTCGCAAATCACAATCCCCCCGCCAATTTCAACCATTTGCTTCCATGCGGCCACCATGTCCGCTTTGCTTTTGCCGATCAAGAGAAGGTCCCCTGTTGCAGAGAAGGAACTTGCCATGCCTTTCACCCCTCCAAAACCCTTCAAAACGGTATTGATCCTCCAATTTCCATTCCGGTCAATCAGAGCGAGAAACGATTCATCATGATCGGCTGACAATTCATCCGTCGCCAAATCCCGGCTGATGGAGTAAGGCTTTAAAATAACTCCATTCACCATCTGGAGTCCGAGCGGCATGGAAAACTGGAGATCATCCATCGTCAGCCCCCAGTTCATCTGAAGCGGAGAAAATCCGCATTCCTTCCAGGGAAGCTCATGCACATCCTTTTGGACATTAACCCCCTCCCTTTTCAGCCATTTTCCTTTAGCCATCACATGAACCGGATTGGGCTTGCACGGATCTGTCAGGAAGTTTAATGTTGCAAACCGGCCAGCCGTAACCGAGCCCAGCATATGATCAATTCCGTAGTAGCGGGCAATATTGAAGCTCGCCATATGATAGACCTCAATCGGATCAAACCCCTCACTCAGTGCCATCTCAATTAGAGGATTCGTCACTCCCTCCTGATAAAAAGCAGGGGTTGCTCCATCTGTTGTAAAAAACAAGTGTTCATAAGAAGAAATTGGAATTTCCTTTATTTCTTTTAAAAGCTTTGGCAAATCCGGCCGGATCGATGAATGTCTAAGAGCAACGGTATAGCCCGCCAAAAGACGTGTATACACTTCTTTTCCGGTCATGGCTTCGTGATCGCCATCAATTCCGAAAAGCTTCATTTTCGTAAGGGTCCGTTCCGATGCACCCGGAAAATGCCCTTCTACCCGTTTTCGTTTCTTTTTGGCTTCCTGAATCCGGTCCAGCATTAAATCATCGCCGGCAAGCAGGCTCGGCCAGCCCGTCAGTTCCCCTCCCTGAAGGACACAGTCATGATCCAGCCAGGACGAAACACAGTCAGGCGAAAGGATCAGATCCTCACCCTTTACTTCCGATTGAAGATCAAACCTTGCCCACCAGAAATGATGAAAGGGTTCCTCCTTGCATTTCCTCAGCAAAGTAAGCGCTTTCTTTTTATCGTTTTGAAACAGCAAATTTAAGTTATCGCTAATCATAGTCGTTGTCCCATGCTGCGCCGCATACCTCGCTAGCGTCTGGGGATTATATAACTGAAAAGGATGCGCATGCGGCTCAATGTACCCCGGTACAAGATAAAGCCCTTCACAGTCCATGATTTCAGTTTGAGTGGTATTTTTCGGCAGTTCTTCGCCTATATATACAATCCGGTCGCCGTAAATCCATACGTTCCCGCGGATCCATTGTTTAATGTAGGAGTTCAAAATAAACGCATTCTTCAAGAGGACCGTCGGTGCTTGTTCATGGTCTAGTACTTGGATTTGTTCACGGATCTGGTGATTTTTCCATGCGGATCGGTGTTCGGGCATCGTTGAATCCTCCTTCTGGAATCATTAGGCAAACGCTTTCACTAGTTTGGAGGCGCAGGCCCTTAATTTTCCTTTTCATGTTATCACAATTAATACGTTAATGCATGAAAGAATCAAATAAATTTGAAAATTTTTCACAATTAAGGGAGGTTTCCAAATGTTAAAGCCAAATATCGGCATTGTAAATGCTTTGGTCCGCATTACAGTCGGACTGACGGTACTAGCAGTCGCTTCCGCTAAGTATGCTAAAAAACCTTGGAGAGAATCGCTTATTCTCCTTATCATGCTTGGAGCCATGAAAGTCGGGGAAGGCATTTTGCGTTTTTGTCCGCTGACACTTCTGTATGATCAGGCGAAAGAAATGAATCAGGATGATGAACACAGCGGGGACACCTATAATCCTTCTTAAGGTTCAGTCCCTTTTTGAAAGTACGGGACTGAGCCTTAGCCAGTCCTGTACTGTTTTTAGCTGCAAACCCTTAAGCGGCAGTTAAGTTCCGTTAGCAAAGCAGGGACAGACCCTTTAAAATGAGGTGATTGGATGGATTTTCTCGAATACATGAAAGATATGCTTTTCGTTTATGCCTCTCTAATTGGAGGAATTGTGGCACTGGCGTTTGTTTTTGTCAGGCGGAAAAGGCGTGTAAGATAGTCGGACGTCCTGTTTGCAGGACGTTCTTTATTTTACTAAAGAATTCACTGAATAGTCCGATATACCTAATGTATAAAGAGATATTTGGAGGACAATTGAATGATAATGACTCAGGTTTTACACACAGATGCGGTTATAACAGCTCTTGAAACACATCTGGCTATGATTGAATTCAATTTGAACAAAGAAGTCATATGGGTAAACCGCAACTTTGCTTCGGCGATGGGCTACCGGCCGGAAGAGATGAGCGGAATGAAGCACCAGAGTTTTTGTACCGACGCATTTCAAAAAAGTGAGGAATACAAGGCACTGTGGTCTAATTTGAAAAAAGGGAAAAAGTTTCAGGAGAAAATTGAGCGCGTGAGCAAAAACGGGAGTCTGCTTTGGTTTGAAGCTACCTATATTCCCGTGGCAGATGAAACCGGAGAAGTAACAGCCGTTTTAAAAATCGCCACCAATATCACGGAACAGGAAAACAGAACGCTCAACATTATTTCGGAGCTTAAGAGCATGCCTGAAGAATTGGCAGAACTGGTCGTTGCCAATACAAAGGAAAGCAGCCAGGCAGTGCTGGCTCTGCAAAAACAGACCGATTTGATCAGCCAGACCTCTAAGGCCATCAGCCATATTTCATCGCAGACGAATATGGTTGCTTTAAATGCAGCCATAGAAGCAGCACGTGTCGGTGAGCAAGGGAAAGGCTTTAAAGTGGTCGCAGACGAAATCCGCAGATTATCAACTAGCGTTGACGAAGCTATTGATAAAGTAAACTCCAACGTAGAGCACATCACAAAAGAAGCGCATAAAGTCAGCAGTCTGACAAACACCCTTCAAGCAATCATCCAAGAGACACAAATTAAATTTACCGCGACCATTACCGAATTTGAAGGGGCCGCCACATAACGAATCGCTTTCGAAGGTAAAAGCTGAAAGACTAAGAGCGGCTTTTACCCTCGTCAGAAATGATAACCTGCTCACACGTCCTTTTGAATGGCAATTGTTAAAGCTTGCACTAAAACCTTTCACTAAAACAGACAGATTACCTCCCCCTGCTTTTATGCTTCCATTACACAGTCATTTCAAAACCCCGTCTAAATCGAATCATGATGACAGCGAAATAACAGCGTTTACAGATCGCCCCTTCCTCCCAACCCTTGAAACATTCTGATCTTTTTTTATCCCGCCTCCGTAAGCTTGGTGATTAGGAGATTTTGAATGACGATGACGATGACGATGGTCTGCTTGGCGGACTGCTCGGCAGCATCCTATAAAAATGAGGACAAGCCTCCGCATGTGCGGAGGCTTGTTTTATATGGCGCTCTTAATATGGGCAAGATGGTGCCTTCCGTGCCAGGCATACAGACCAATGTTTCTTCCCAGTGAAACCTCGCCGGAGTCCGGATGAACGAAAACACGTTTACGGTCAGAATGGGTCAGGCTGCGCAGTACGTTCACTAGGCGGATATGCAGGGCTTCGATCAGCTGAAGTGAAGGCTCCACAGGCAAGCGGGAATCTGAAAGCCTGGCCCACGCTCCTTCGTTATACGGTTTGATAAGGGGCCGCTCTTCTGTCATGGCAAGCTTGAACCGGATAAACGCATTCATATGGCTGTCCGCCAAATGGTGAACGACCTGGCGTACGGTCCATCCTCCGGGACGGTACGGTGTATCCAGCTGCTGATCCGTGAGATGGCCAACCGCCTGGCGCAGCAGCCCGGGCAGTTCTTCTATTTGGGCGATCCATTTCTCCACCTGTTCGTTTGTTATCACTCCCTCATGCTGAAACGGTCCAATCGGATATTTTTCGTCCATGGCTCATTCCTCCTTTCTCTTATTTTATTTGATGAGGATTCTTTTTAGTATGGCTTGTTTTGGATGGGCAGCGCATTGTCGAATCCCCCCGAAAAATCGATATCTCTCTGTTTTCGTCGAAAAATTTTAAAAATCGCCGATATATTGATATTTTCGCAGATCTATCATTTTTTTCGTAGATATCCATTAGCGAATACGAAAAACCCCCTTTTTAGTAGGGGGTTTTTGCTGTAAAAGCTTTATGTCCAATATCCGTCCGGTAAAAAACGCCGTTCCCGTCCATATATCGAATCGCTTTATATGCTTTTTCCTGTGCTTCCTTTATGCTCCTCCCGTTTGCAGAAACAGCAAGAATCCGCCCGCCGTCTGAAACAAAGCGGTCTCCGGAAAGCTTGGTGCCGGCATGGAACACAGCCGCTTCTCCAGCGGCATCCTCCAATCCGTTCAGCACCGTTCCTTTTTCGTACGCTTCCGGATATCCTTCTGAAGCAAGCACTACGGCAACAGCGGCTTCCTCACTCCACTCTATTTCAAAGTCCCGGCCTTCCATCACTGCTCCGATCACGTCCACCAGGTCACTCTTCATTCTCGGAAGAACGGCCTGTGTTTCGGGATCGCCGAAGCGCGCGTTGAATTCGATCACCTTCGGGCCGTCTGCCGTCAGCATAAGGCCGGCGTACAGAATCCCGGTAAACGGGCTGCCTTCCTGAACAAGACCCTTCGCAGCCGGCTCCAGCACGGATCGAATGGCTTCCCCTACAGCCTCTTCCGGTATTTGCGGAACAGGAGAGTAGGCACCCATTCCTCCCGTGTTCGGTCCGAGGTCACCGTCAAACGCCCGTTTATGATCCTGGGCAATGACCATCGGATATACTTTCTCTCCATTTACGAAGGCCATGAGGGAAAATTCCTCTCCCTCGAGAAACTCTTCAATGACAACAGATTTACTCGCTTCTCCGAACTTTTCATCGAGAAGGAAATCGTTCAGGCACTGAAGCGCGTCCTCCATGGTCAGAGCAACTGTTACCCCTTTTCCGGCTGCCAGTCCGTCCGCTTTGATGACAATGGGGACCCCGTTTTTCTCCACGTACGCCCTTGCTTCTTCATAGGAGGTGAAAGCGGCGTATCCCGCTGTCGGAATGCGGTACTTCTCCATCAGCTCTTTCGCAAACTGCTTGCTGCCTTCCACCATCGCGGCATCGCTCGCCGGTCCGAAAATCTTCAGACCCTCTTTTTCAAAAGCTTCGACTATTCCCTCGAGCAAAGGAACCTCCGGCCCCACTACCGTCAGGCCAACTCCATTCGCTTTTGCAAACGCAATAAGACCGTCAAAATCAAGCTCGTCCAACGGAACTCTTACTGCACAATCGGTCATTCCGTCATTTCCCGGTGCTGCAAATACTTTTTCTGTCCTGCCGGATTGAGCGAGCTTCCATGCGATGGTATGCTCGCGGCCTCCCCGTCCGATTACGAGTACGTTCAAAAGGATCGCTCTCCCTTCTTAATGCTTGAAATGGCGAATGCCTGTGAATACCATGGTGATGCCATGCTCATCTGCAGCACGGATGGATTCTTCGTCTTTAATGGATCCCCCTGGCTGAATGATCGCGGTCACGCCGGCTTTTGCTGCGGCTTCGACTGTATCACCCATCGGGAAGAAGGCGTCGGATCCCATTGCGCTTCCTTCTGCTTTTGCTCCTGCTTGTTCGATTGCAATTTTAGCAGAGCCTACTCGGTTCATCTGTCCTGCCCCGATTCCAATGGTCATTTCGTCCTTCGCCAAAACGATCGCATTGGATTTCACATGCTTGACTACCTTCCAGGCAAGCTTCAAATCTTTCCACTCCTGCTCCGTCGGCTCACGCTTAGTCGGAATGGAAATGACCGCATCATCAAAGGTGAGGGAATCCTCATCCTGTATCAGCATACCGCCTGCAACGGACACAAGCTGCTTGGCTGCTGCTCCTTTTTCCTCCTCTTCAATCGTCAGGAGGCGGAGGTTCTTTTTCGACGTCAAAATTTCCAATGCCTCCTCCGAAAAGGAAGGCGCAATAATAATCTCAAGGAAAATCTCATGCAGTTTTTCAGCGGCTGCCGCATTCACTTCTCTGTTCAACGCGATGATTCCTCCGAAAATAGAAGTAGGATCTGCTTCAAACGCACGCTGATAGGCTTGTTCAATTGTATTGGCTGTTCCGACTCCGCATGGATTCATATGCTTAACAGCGACCGCTGCAGGGGCATCGAATTCACGGACAATCTGAAGAGCAGCGTCGGCATCTTTAATATTGTTATAGGAAAGCTCTTTGCCGTGAAGCTGCTTCGCTTCCGCAATGGATGCCTTCCGTTTCAGGGGCGTCTGATAGAAAACCGCCTGCTGATGAGGGTTTTCTCCATAGCGCAAATCCTGTTTCTTTTCATATGTAACGGTCATCGTTTCCGGGTTTTCTTCTCCGGTCACTGATGTCATGTATTCTGCAATCAGCGCATCATAGGCAGCGGTGTGTCTGAATACTTTCGCAGCAAGCCTGCGTCTGAAATCCAGATTTGTGTCTCCGTCTTTTTCAATCTGTTCCAGTACGGAATCATAATCAGCCGGATCCACAATGACTGTGACGTCTCCATGATTTTTTGCTGATGCGCGAAGCATGCCGGGGCCGCCAATATCGATGTTTTCAACGGCTTCCTCAAAAGTGAAATCCGGCTTGGAAATCGTTTCTTTGAACGGATATAGATTTACGACAACCAAGTCGATCGGCTGAATGCCGTTCTCGTGCAGCTGGTTCATATGACTCTCGTTGTCTCTTACAGCAAGAAGTCCACCGTGAATGGCCGGATGAAGCGTTTTGACGCGGCCATCCATGATTTCAGGGAAGCCGGTTACGTCAGAGATTCCAATTGCGTTGACGCCTGCTTCCTGAAGCATTTTTTTCGTTCCGCCGGTTGAAATCACTTCAATTCCAAGTTCGCCAAGGCGCTTCGCGAACGGAACAAGATTCTCTTTATTGGATACGCTGATCAGTGCTCGTTTAATCGTCATGATTGCTTCACCTCTGTCTTGATTTTCAGTACATGCTGCAGGACGGCAGGAAAAAAAGCATGCTCTGCCTTATGGATGCTGCTTTTCAGCTGTTCAAGGGACTCCGGGATTGCCACGGTCAGCTGGTCGATAATCGGACCGGTGTCCATCCCCTCATCCACATAATGAATGGTGATGCCGGTTTCCGTATCTCCTGATTCAAAGGCGCGTTCAATTGCGTCCTTCCCCGGAAATTTCGGAAGCAGCGATGGATGGAGATTGATTATTTTTGTTGGAAAAGCATCGAGCAGAACAGGTCCGATGAGACGCATGTATCCTGCCAGAATAAGCCACTCGGCTCCTTGATCATTTAGTTTTGAAAGAATTTCAGCTTCATAGGCTGCCTTGCTTTCAAATGATTTTAGCGACAGCTCCAGAACCGGGACCTCTGCCAATCTTGCTTTCTCCGTCACAGGGGCACCGGGCTTATCGCAGACGAGAAGGACAATTTCTGCATCGAGCCATCCGCGTTTTACATGGTCGGCAATGGACTGAAAATTACTGCCGCTGCCTGAAGCAAAAACGGCTATTTTCGGTTTATCGATCATAGGGCGGCACCGCCGAAAGTGACTCCAGACCCTTCTTTGACCCGTCCGATAATAAAGGCTTTTTCGCCATGCTCTTCCAGAATTCCAATCGCTTCATGAATTCGCTCCGGACTGAGGGCAAGAACAAAACCAATGCCCATATTGAAAATGTTGAACATTTCTTCCCGGTTCAGGCTGCCTTTTTCCTCAAGTAGGTCAAAAATCTTATGGATCGGCCATGAACCGTAATCAATCTCTGCACCCATTCCTTCCGGCAGCATTCTTGGAATGTTTTCAATAAAACCGCCGCCGGTAATATGCGCCATTCCATCGACTTTTACATTCTTTAATACGTTTAAAACAGGTTTCACATAAATTCTTGTTGGTGTTAATAGCTCCTCGCCGAGCGGCTTTTGCAATGGCTCAACTGTCTGATTCAGCTGGAGTCCGCCTTCTTCAAGGAGAATTTTCCGGACGAGGGAGAAGCCGTTGCTGTGAAGACCGCTTGAGGTGAGTCCGATCAGCACATGACCCGGTTTAATGTCTTCACCGGTCACGAGCCCATCCTTTTCCGCTCCGCCGACGCTGAAGCCGGCGACATCGTATTCGTCCTCATCGTACAGACCCGGCATCTCAGCCGTCTCGCCGCCGATCAGCGCGCAGCCTGCTTCCTCGCAGCCGTCGGCAATCCCTTTGACAATCTGCTCAATTTTTTCAGGATCTGCTTTCCCAAGGGCTAAATAATCCAGGAAGAAAAGCGGTTCCGCACCCTGCGCCAATATATCGTTCACGCACATCGCCACTGCGTCAATTCCAATTGTATCATGGCGGTCCGCCATAAAAGCGAGCTTAAGCTTCGTTCCGACGCCGTCTGTACCTGATACGAGAACAGGCTTCCGGTAATTCAGGGCCGACAGGTCGAAGACACCGCCAAAGCCGCCGAGCAGACCGATGGCACCCTCGCGTTTCGTACGCTCCACGTGTTTTTTCATTCTCGAAACCGCTTCATAGCCGGCTTCGATGTTCACTCCTGCATCCTGATAGGCTTTTGACATGTCCGTTCCTCCTTATCGTGCACCTGTATTTGCTTCTTTTTCATGAGGCAGCAGCGTGTCGGCATAAATTTCCGTCGGATAGCGGCCGGTGAAGCACGCCATGCACTGTCCTCTTGTTTCGCCTTCATACGGGCGCCCGATTCCATCAAGCAAGCCCTCCGGACTGATGAACGCAATGGAGTCGGCACCAATCAATTCACGAATCTCTTCTGCGCTATGAGAAGACGCAATCAGTTCCTCATGAGTCGATGTGTCAATTCCGTAAAAGCACGGATGGGCAATCGGCGGAGAGCTGATGCGGACGTGAACTTCGGTTGCTCCCGCTTCCTTCAGCATCTGCACAATCCGTCTGCTTGTCGTTCCGCGTACGATCGAATCATCGACCATCACGACCCGCTTGCCCTCTACAACCCCGCGGACGGCAGAAAGCTTCATTTTTACCCCTTGCTCTCTTAAAGACTGGGACGGCTGAATAAATGTCCGGCCGACATAACGATTTTTAATTAATCCAAGCTCGTACGGAATGCCGGATGCTTCCGCATAGCCAATGGCGGCTGAAATAGAGGAATCAGGGACCCCTGTCACAACGTCCGCTTCCACTGCCGCTTCCTGGGCCAAACGCTTGCCGAGGTTTTTGCGTGCGGTATGCACATTGATTCCGTCAATGTTGCTGTCCGGCCTGGAAAAATAAATGTATTCCATGCTGCAGATGGTTCGGTTGCTGTTCATGGAGAACCGTTCGGACTTCAGCCCGTCATCGTTGATGATAAGCAGTTCACCCGGCTGGACCTCTCGAAGGTAATCCGCTCCGACAATATCAAAGGCACACGTTTCCGATGCGACCACATATGCATCCCCAAGCAGGCCGATCGACAGCGGACGGAGGCTGTTCGGATCAAGCGCCACCATCATTTCCGTTTCGGTTAAAATCACAAACGCGTAAGCGCCTTTAATCATGGATAACGCGTTTTTCACCTTATCCTTCAAAGAAAAATGGCCGCTTCGTTTAATTAAATGAGCCAGCACTTCCGTATCGGACGTTGTCTGAAAAATGCTCCCCTGGCTTTCAAGTTGGTGCTTTAAGTGATTCGCGTTCACCAGATTCCCGTTATGTGCAAGCGCCAGACCGCCGTTTTGCGAACGGAACATAAGCGGCTGCACGTTCTCAAAGCCTCCGCCACCCGCAGTTGCATAGCGTACATGGCCAATCGCCGCCTTCCCGCTCATATCGCCAAGCTGGCCTTTGTTGAACACATCCGTAATCAGGCCAAGACCTTTCTCGCAGTCCATCGTCTTTCCGTCTGTCGTTACAATGCCCGCTCCCTCCTGGCCGCGGTGCTGCAAACTGTGCAAGCCGTAATACGTAATCTGAGCGGAATCAGGATGACCCCAGATTCCAAAAACGCCGCATTCCTCGTTTAATCCTTTAATTTCAGCAAGCATGGGATGGCTCCTCTCCAGGCGTCTTCAAGCTTCTCGATGCTTAAATCCACCCACTGTTCCCCTTGGCTTCCGCGAATGGTTAGTTTTCCGCTGTCCGTGACCCGGCCGATTCTTGCAGCCTTCGTTAACTCCTCAAAACGCTCTTTCTTTTCAGGATTTACTGTAATGACATAACGGGATTGAGTTTCACTGAACAGTGCCGTTACCGCATCACCGTTAAACTCCACATCTGCTCCGAGTCCTTTTCCTGAAAAGGCCGATTCAGCCAGCGCCACCGCAAGACCGCCTTCTGCTGCATCATGCGCCGACTGAACAAGACCTTCGCGGATGGCTTTTGATAAAAGGCCCATCCGTTCCTTTTCAACCGCTAAATCAAGGGCCGGGGCTTTTCCGGAAATGCCGCCGTACACAAGCTTCTGCAGCTCGCTTCCTCCGAATTCAGCCTTCGTTTCGCCAAGCACATAAATAAAATCGCCCGCATCTTTGAAGTCCTGAGTGGTAATGTAATCCGTATCCTCAATCAGACCGACCATTCCGATGACGGGTGTAGGGTAGATTGCCGTTCCGTTCGTTTCGTTATAAAGAGAAACATTGCCCCCGATAACCGGAGCACCGAGAACGGTACATGCCTCGCTCATCCCGTCCGCCGCCTTTTCAAGCTGCCAGAAAATCTCCGGCTTTTCCGGATTCCCGAAGTTCAGACAATCCGTGATGGCAAGCGGTGTTCCTCCCGAGCAAACAATGTTGCGGGCTGCTTCTGCCACGGCAATTTTCCCGCCCGTTTCCGGGTCAAGGTACAGGTAGCGCGAGTTGCAGTCCGTTGTCATCGCAAGCGCCTTCTTCGTTCCGCGGATGCGCAGCACCGCAGCATCGGATCCCGGTGCGACCACTGTATTCGTGCGGACCATATAGTCATACTGATTGTAGACCCATTCCTTGCTCGCAATCGTCGGCTGCTTGAGAAGGCTGATCAGTGTATCCTCAAGGTTTTCAACCTCTGGAACGGTTTCCTCCATTTGCTGAAACTCCCGGAAATAAGCCGGCTCTGAAGAAGGTTTGTGATAAACCGGCGCTTCCTCTGCCAGCGCATCGACCGGAATCTCAACGACAACCTCCCCTCTATGAACAAGGCGGAGCATTTTATCATTCGTTACCGTCCCGACTGAAACGGCTTCAAGGTCATACTTCGCGAAGATCGCTTCAATCTCATGCTCGCGGCCTTTCTCAATCACAAGCAGCATCCGCTCCTGGGACTCGGACAGCATCATTTCATACGGCGTCATTCCGTACTCGCGCTGCGGAATCAAATCGAGGTTCATTTCGATTCCAGAGCCTGCTTTGCTCGCCATTTCAGCAGACGAACTCGTAAGGCCCGCCGCCCCCATATCCTGAATGCCGACAAGCGCATCATTTTGGATCACTTCAAGACAGGCTTCCAATAGAAGCTTTTCCATGAACGGATCCCCTACCTGAACGGCCGGTCGCTTTTCATCCGATTTCTCGTTCAGTTCCTCTGAAGCGAATGTCGCTCCGTGAATGCCGTCACGGCCTGTTTTGGCACCGACGTACATGACCGTATTGCCGACACCCTTTGCCTGGCCTTTCTTTATATCCTTATGGTCGATGAGTCCGACACACATAGCGTTCACAAGCGGATTTCCTTCATAGGAGGCATCAAACTGGATTTCGCCGCCAACGGTCGGAATACCGATGCAGTTTCCGTAGCCGGCAATCCCTGCTACTACTTCTTCAAACAAATACTTTACGCGCGGTGTTTTCAGTTCACCGAATCTCAGCGAATTTAATAGAGCGATCGGGCGCGCACCCATCGAGAACACATCACGGATGATGCCGCCGACACCCGTTGCAGCGCCCTGGTAAGGCTCAACAGCAGAGGGGTGATTATGGCTCTCAATTTTAAAAACAACCGCCTGGTTATCGCCGATATCCACGATCCCCGCTCCCTCGCCCGGTCCCTGCAGAACGTGCTCCCCTGTGACAGGGAACTTTTTCAGAACCGGTTTGGAGTTTTTATAGCTGCAGTGCTCAGACCACATAACGGAGAAAATTCCCGTTTCCGTATAGTTGGGCAGGCGTCCGAGAATGGATTCAACCATCGCAAATTCTTCGTCGCTGATTCCCATCTGCTGATACACTTTTTCTGCTTTGATTTGTTCAGGATTTGGCTCAAGAAGTAGTGACATGTGCTTCCCTCCAGTTTTTTACGATCGATTGAAACAGCTTAATGCCGTCCGCGCTTCCTAGCATAGCGTCCACAGCTCGCTCGGGGTGAGGCATCATGCCGAGGACATTGCCTCGTTCATTGACAATCCCTGCGATATCCTCCAGACTTCCGTTCGGATTTTCGCTGTACGTAAAAATGATTTGACCGTTCTCTTTCAGTCTTTTCAGCGTCGTTTCGTCACAGAAGTAATTCCCTTCTCCGTGGGCAATCGGTACAGAGATGACCTGATTTTCTTCATAAGCGGATGTGAACGGAGTATTGGCATTGACTACCTTCAAAGAAGCAGATTCGCACTTGAATTTCAGCCCTTCGTTCCGTTTCATCGCACCCGGAAGCAGCCCTGCTTCAAGGAGAATTTGAAATCCGTTGCAGACGCCAAGCACCGGCTTCCCCTGTTCAGCCGCTTTTTTTACTTCCGCCATGACATTTGAAAAATGGGCAATGGAGCCGGAGCGCAGGTAATCCCCGTAAGAGAAGCCTCCAGGCAAAAGAATGCCGTCGAAGCCGCTCAAATCGTTTGCGTCGTGCCAAACATATTCTGCTTCTTCACCAAGCTCATCCTTAATCGCATGATACATATCCACGTCACAGTTGGAGCCAGGAAACACAATCACCGCGAATTTCACTGAACGACAACCTCCTCTGCTTCAAAGCGGTAGTCTTCGATGACCGTATTCGCTAAAAGCTTTTCACACATTTCCTTTACTGTTTCCTCAAGCGGACGGTCTGTCTTCTCAATCATCAGCTCCATGTATTTCCCGATGCGGACATCCTGAACCTCGCTGTAGGACATGCTGTGCAGCGCATTTTTTACAGCGTTCCCCTGCGGATCCAAAATGCTTTCTCTTAAACTGACATACACCTTCACTTTATACATGTGCGGGTCCTCCCAATCGTTTTAAGATTTCTTCATACGCTTCCGTCAAACTGCCGAGATCGCGGCGGAAAACATCTTTATCAAACTTTTCGTTTGTCTCTTTGTCCCACAGGCGGCATGTATCCGGGGAAATTTCGTCCGCCAGCAAAACCGTTCCGTCTTTACGGAGGCCGAATTCAAGTTTGAAATCTATCAGTCTTACATTTCTCTCAGCAAAATACGGAATGAGGACTTCATTTACTTTGAGGGCTTTTGTTTTCAGTTCCTCTGTTTGTTCCGGTGTGGCCGCATTCAATAGTTTGATATGGCTCTCTGTGATAAGCGGATCTCCGAGCGCATCATCTTTGTAATAAAACTCAACAATCGGTTCAGGGATCGGTGTTCCTTCCTCGATGCCGAGACGCTTCGCCATACTTCCGGCGACCGTGTTCCGCACAACGACTTCAAGCGGAATAATGGTGACTTCCTCGACCAGCTGCTCGGTTTCAGAAACTTTGCGGATCAGGTGGTTGGCAACGCCCGCTTCTTTCAGCTTTTCAAAAATCAGAACGGAAATCTCGTTGTTTAAACGGCCCTTTCCGGTTATCTCTGTTTTTTTCTCTCCGTTAAATGCCGTAGCGGAGTCCTTATAGGAGACAAGAAATTCGCCCTCATGCTCTGTTCTGTAAATGCGCTTCGCTTTTCCCTCATAAAGCAATTCCATCGATTTCGCCCTCCTGTAGTCGGAATATTGGGAATCTTAAGATTGGAAAGAGGCAAAGTTTTGCTTTGCCCCTTCAGTTTCTATAGACCGAGCCTGTTAAAAATGGCATCTACATTTTTCAAATGGTAGTTGTAATCGAAGCAGTCATCAATTACAGCCGGTGTTAACCGTTCAGTAACAGCCGGATCCGCTTCTACTAACGTACGGAAGTGGACTTGCGTTTCCCAAGCCTCCATGGCTTTCGGCTGAACAAGATCGTACGCTGCTTCACGAGCCATGCCGGAGTCAATAAGAGCTAGCAGGACACGCTGGGAGTAAATCAGCCCAAGGGTACGGTCCATGTTGCGCTTCATGTTTTCAGGGAACACAGTCAGGTTCTTGATTATGTTTCCGAAACGGTTCAGCATATAGTTCAGTGCAATCGTAGCATCCGGCAAAATGATCCGTTCCGCAGAGGAATGGGAAATATCACGCTCATGCCACAGCGGTACATTTTCATAAGCGGTCATCATGTAGCCGCGGATGACACGGGCTAGACCTGTCATATTTTCCGAACCAATCGGATTGCGTTTATGCGGCATTGCTGAGGAGCCCTTTTGTCCTTTTGCGAAAAATTCCTCTACCTCGCGCGTTTCACTCTTCTGAAGTCCGCGTACTTCCACGGCGAACTTTTCAATCGACGTTGCGATCAGGGCAAGGGTGCTCATGTAGTCAGCGTGGCGGTCGCGCTGCAGGGTTTGAGTGGAAATAGGAGCCGGCTTCAGACCCAGCTTTTCGCACACATATGTTTCAACAAACGGATCAATATTGGCATATGTTCCGACTGCACCGGACATTTTCCCGAATTCAATGCCTTCCGCAGAGCGGTTGAAACGCTCCAGATTCCGTTTCATCTCTTCGTACCACAGGCCAAGCTTCAGGCCAAAGGTTGTCGGTTCTGCATGGACACCATGAGTGCGGCCCATCATGACCGTATACTTGTGTTCAATCGCTTTATTTTTAAGAATCTCAACAAAGCGTTCAAGGTCAGCTCTCAAAATATTATTTGCCTGCTTCAGCAGGTAAGACAGCGCTGTATCCACGACATCTGTAGAAGTAAGACCGTAATGCACCCACTTGCGCTCTTCGCCAAGCGTTTCAGAAACGGCTCTTGTAAAGGCCACGACATCATGTCTCGTTTCCTCTTCTATTTCTTTAACGCGATTGATATCAAAAGAAGCATTTTCACGAAGGCGCACCGTATCCTCCTTAGGAATGACCCCAAGCTCAGCCCATGCTTCGCATGCAAGAATCTCCACTTCAAGCCATGCCTGGAAACGGTTTTCCTCTGTCCAGATGGCTCCCATTTCCGGTCTTGTATAACGTTCAATCATTGTAAATCCTCCGTTCTTCTATTGACCCCATTGATTTTCTATCTGCTCCATCGTTTTTTCAATGAAGTCCGTTTTAAAGGTAACATGCCCCATTTTTCTCTTGGGCTTGTTTTCTTTTTTACCGTACAAGTATAACGCAGCTTCATCTAAAAACGAAAGATTATTTAAAACGGCCTCCAGATGTTCGCCTAACACGTTCACCATGAGTCCTTTTTTTACTAAATCCGTCCTTCCGAGCGGTAAATCACAAACAGACCGGACATGCTGCTCGAACTGGGATGTCTCGCATAAATCCATGGTGTAATGGCCTGAATTGTGCGGTCTCGGAGCCAGCTCGTTAATGAAAATTTCCCCATCTTCAGTCAAAAACATTTCAACCGCAAGGGTTCCAACCAACTCAAAGCGTTCTGCCAGCTTCAGCGCCGCATCCTTAGCTCTTTTTTCGATGCCGGCTGTTACTCTCGCTGGAACTATGCTTAGATGAAGGATATTTTCACGGTGAACATTCTCAGCTGCCGGAAAGACCTTAACATCGCCGCTTGGATTCCTCGTCACAATGATGGAAAGCTCTTTCTCAAAGGGAACCCATTTTTCAAGAATGCATTTCCCCAGATTCAAAAGCCTTTCCGCCTCTTCTATATCATCCGGACTCTTGATTACCGCCTGCCCTTTTCCATCGTAGCCGCCTCTGCATGTCTTTAATACGGCAGGGAAACCGATGTCCTCAAGGGCATCCTCAAGCCCATTTCCGTTCTCAAGAATGATGTATGGCGCCACTTGGCAGCCGGTTTCCTGAATGGCTTCTTTTTCTGTTTGCCTATCCTGCGTCAGCGAGAGCAGCCGGCTTCCCTGCGGCAGATAGGCGTTGTTCTCAAGCCACACGAGAGCATCATAATCAATATTTTCGAATTCATACGTGATGACGTCACTTACAGCGGCAAGCTGTTTAATCGCATCTAAATCGTTATAAGCTGCTGTAATCTCCATATCGGCAACCTGCCCGCACGGACAATCAGGCGTCGGATCAAGTACAGCAATCCGGTACCCCATATTTTTTGCATCCAGTGCCATCATCCGGCCAAGCTGGCCTCCGCCGATGATTCCAATCGTCTGTCCGGGTACGATTCGCTTAAACAAGGGCATCACTGCTTTCGAGAACGGCCTGCCGGGTCGCCTCTCTCCTCTTTACCAACAGGGTTTGAATCCGGGTGTCCGTAATGGAAAGAATCTGTGCAGCAAGAAGGGCGGCATTCACGGCTCCAGCTTTTCCGATTGCAACCGTTGCTACAGGAACGCCTCCTGGCATTTGCACAATTGAAAGAAGAGAATCCAGTCCGTTCAGAGCCTTCGACTGAACAGGTACGCCAATCACCGGCAGCGTGGTTTTGGCGGCAGCCATCCCCGGCAAATGAGCGGCACCTCCTGCTCCTGCTATGATGACTTTGATTCCGCGTTCACGGGCTGTCTCTGCGTAATCAAACATCAGCTCCGGTGTCCGATGAGCCGAAACCACTTTCTTTTCGTAAAAAATCTCCAGCTCATCCAGCACCTCACACGTATGTCTCATCGTTTCCCAATCTGACTGGCTTCCCATGATGACTCCAACTTCTTCAATCACAGCAATCCCCCGCTCTCATCGTTTAGGTGAAATAAAAAAGCCCGGCCGTATGCTTAAGAGAAAGCAATACGAACCGGGCATAGTATGTATATCTACTAAGCTGGCTAATCCACTTTCCCTCATAGTCCGGTCATTTACGGTGTCCGGGTAGAAACTTTTGGGCCATATCCCCAATTTTATATGAAGGTTTCGTTGTTATTTTCATGTCTATCATAACAAGAGATTTTGTCACATGTCAACTTAAAATATCGAACGTTATTCAATCCAGAATAATGAATGTTCGGTTTTAGAGCAGTTTCCCTTCAAATACAATGGATCTCCCCACCGGAATAATCTCTGTTTTTCCATTCTCTTTCACTTCCTGGAAAATCGGCTCTTCTATTCGCCGGACAGGGCTGTAACCCTCCTCTTTCATGCGATCCAGAACATCAGCAATGCTTTCGTTTTCTCCAAGCTCAAATTTCTTTTTATTAGGCTTATCTTTCATGAATAGATCCCTCTTTTATTATTTATATCAGGTTTCAGTAGGCCTGGTGTATTTCAGCGGAAGAAGGTCCTGAATGCTCCGTTTAGATAGACCGTCCTCCGTATCCAAAATCACCTTCATATTCTCTCCATAATCTCCAATCAGCTCTCTGCACATTCCGCACGGAGCGACCACCCTGATTTCGCGGTCCGCTTCATCCGGTCCCGGATGCCTTACCGCTACTATGGAATCGAACGTGCGGTGCCCCTCCGATATCGCTTTGCCAATGGCAATGGCTTCAGCACATACGGTTACCCTGCCTATATAAGCTTCGATGTGAACAGCTGTTATAATGTCTCCTTCAGCTGTTCTTAAAGCCGCTCCGACATGGTGCTTCCCGTATTCATAGTGACGGATAATGATTTCTTTTGCAGCTTTAATCAATTCTTCATCCTGTAAGCTAATTTCTGTGTGCATTTTATCTTCACCTCTGTTTGTTTCATTATAATAGGGAATGTTGAAGGGGACAAATCGGGTTTGGGTTTTGCCGTCCCAGATGATCGGCTTTCTGGATTATCGATTAAAACTCGTCCAATTCTATTTGAAACCTCTAAAATGGACAGACCACGTGGAATAGGGAATGGAGCTTGGGACGATAATTGAATTAAAGTCGTCCGTAAGATATACGACATTATAGGCTGCTAGCAATATATCGGCTATTATTTTGATTTTCCGGCAAAAATGGCTGGGATATCGACTTTTCGACTGGATTAGATGCATCCAGCAGCCACTTGAGAAAACAGCATCTCCCTTCGCAGGGGATATATTATCGAAACAGGCCGATTTATTATCGAAAATCTTCATATATTCTCGAAAATGCCCCATTTATTATCGAAACCCTAAAAATCGACATGATCAGCAGCAGGATCATTTACCCTTAGCGTTTGCATGCCATCCAAAACACAAAAAAGGCCCGCCCCAGGGGGCAAGCCTTTTTTTCTTGTACCTGGCAATGTCCTACTCTCACAGGGGGAAACCCCCAACTACCATCGGCGCTAAAGAGCTTAACTTCCGTGTTCGGTATGGGAACGGGTGTGACCTCTTTGCCATAATTACCAGATATAAGGTTGAAAGATTGCTCTTTCAAAACTAGATAACGATGTGCTTCACGAGTAATGGAAGCCTTACTTGAATAAAGGTTAAGTCCTCGACCGATTAGTATTCGTCAGCTGCACGTGTCGCCACGCTTCCACCTCGAACCTATCAACCTGATCATCTTTCAGGGGTCTTACTCAAATGATGGGAAATCTCATCTTGAGGGGGGCTTCATGCTTAGATGCTTTCAGCACTTATCCCGTCCGCACATAGCTACCCAGCGATGCCTTTGGCAAGACAACTGGTACACCAGCGGTGCGTCCATCCCGGTCCTCTCGTACTAAGGACAGCTCCTCTCAAATTTCCTGCGCCCGCGACGGATAGGGACCGAACTGTCTCACGACGTTCTGAACCCAGCTCGCGTACCGCTTTAATGGGCGAACAGCCCAACCCTTGGGACCGACTACAGCCCCAGGATGCGATGAGCCGACATCGAGGTGCCAAACCTCCCCGTCGATGTGGACTCTTGGGGGAGATAAGCCTGTTATCCCCGGGGTAGCTTTTATCCGTTGAGCGATGGCCCTTCCATGCGGAACCACCGGATCACTAAGCCCGACTTTCGTCCCTGCTCGACTTGTAGGTCTCGCAGTCAAGCTCCCTTGTGCCTTTACACTCTGCGAATGATTTCCAACCATTCTGAGGGAACCTTTGGGCGCCTCCGTTACATTTTAGGAGGCGACCGCCCCAGTCAAACTGCCCGCCTGACACTGTCTCCCGGCCCGATCAGGGCCGCGGGTTAGAAGTTCAACACAGCCAGGGTAGTATCCCACCGATGCCTCCACCGAAGCTGGCGCTCCGGTTTCCAAGGCTCCTACCTATCCTGTACAAGCTGTGCCAAAATTCAATATCAGGCTGCAGTAAAGCTCCACGGGGTCTTTCCGTCCTGTCGCGGGTAACCTGCATCTTCACAGGTACTATAATTTCACCGAGTCTCTCGTTGAGACAGTGCCCAGATCGTTACGCCTTTCGTGCGGGTCGGAACTTACCCGACAAGGAATTTCGCTACCTTAGGACCGTTATAGTTACGGCCGCCGTTTACTGGGGCTTCAATTCAAAGCTTCGCTTGCGCTAACCTCTCCTCTTAACCTTCCAGCACCGGGCAGGCGTCAGCCCCTATACTTCGCCTTGCGGCTTCGCAGAGACCTGTGTTTTTGCTAAACAGTCGCCTGGGCCTATTCACTGCGGCTCTTCAAGGCTATTCACCCTAAAGAGCACCCCTTCTCCCGAAGTTACGGGGTCATTTTGCCGAGTTCCTTAACGAGAGTTCTCTCGATCACCTTAGGATTCTCTCCTCGCCTACCTGTGTCGGTTTGCGGTACGGGCACCATTTTCCTCGCTAGAAGCTTTTCTAGGCAGTGTGGAATCAGGAACTTCGGTACTTCATTTCCCTCGCCATCACAGCTCAGCCTTAACCAAGGGACGGATTTGCCTATCCCTTGAGCCTACCTGCTTGGACGCGCATATCCAACAGCGCGCTTACCCTATCCTCCTGCGTCCCTCCATTGCTCAAACGGAAAAGAGGTGGTACAGGAATCTCAACCTGTTGTCCATCGCCTACGCCTTTCGGCCTCGGCTTAGGTCCCGACTAACCCTGAGCGGACGAGCCTTCCTCAGGAAACCTTAGGCATTCGGTGGAGGGGATTCTCACCCCTCTTTCGCTACTCATACCGGCATTCTCACTTCTAAGCGCTCCACCAGTCCTTCCGGTCTGGCTTCACAGCCCTTAGAACGCTCTCCTACCACTGTTCTGAAAGAACAGTCCACAGCTTCGGTGATCCGTTTAGCCCCGGTACATTTTCGGCGCAGGGTCACTCGACCAGTGAGCTATTACGCACTCTTTAAATGGTGGCTGCTTCTAAGCCAACATCCTGGTTGTCTAAGCAACCCCACATCCTTTTCCACTTAACGGATACTTGGGGACCTTAGCTGGTGGTCTGGGCTGTTTCCCTTTTGACTACGGATCTTATCACTCGCAGTCTGACTCCCATAGATAAGTCTTTGGCATTCGGAGTTTGACTGAATTCGGTAACCCGATGAGGGCCCCTAGTCCAATCAGTGCTCTACCTCCAAGACTCTTGCTATGAGGCTAGCCCTAAAGCTATTTCGGAGAGAACCAGCTATCTCCAGGTTCGATTGGAATTTCTCCGCTACCCACACCTCATCCCCGCACTTTTCAACGTGCGTGGGTTCGGGCCTCCATTCAGTGTTACCTGAACTTCACCCTGGACATGGGTAGATCACCTGGTTTCGGGTCTACGACCACGTACTCATTCGCCCTATTCAGACTCGCTTTCGCTGCGGCTCCGTCTCTTCAACTTAACCTTGCACGTAATCGTAACTCGCCGGTTCATTCTACAAAAGGCACGCCATCACCCGTTAACGGGCTCTGACTACTTGTAGGCACACGGTTTCAGGATCTGTTTCACTCCCCTTCCGGGGTGCTTTTCACCTTTCCCTCACGGTACTGGTTCACTATCGGTCACTAGGGAGTATTTAGCCTTGGGAGATGGTCCTCCCGGATTCCGACGGGATTTCTCGTGTCCCGCCGTACTCAGGATCCACTCAGGAGGGAACGAAGTTTCGATTACAGGGCTGTTACCTTCTCTGGCGGGCCTTTCCAGACCGCTTCGCCTACCCCGTTCCTTTGTAACTCCGTGTTGAGTGTCCTACAACCCCAGAAGGCAAGCCTTCTGGTTTGGGCTGATCCCGTTTCGCTCGCCGCTACTCAGGGAATCGCATTTGCTTTCTCTTCCTCCGGGTACTTAGATGTTTCAGTTCCCCGGGTATGCCTTCCAGACTCTATGTATTCAAGTCAGGATGCTGCTCCATTACGAGCAGCGGGTTTCCCCATTCGGAAATCTCCGGATCAACGCTTACTTACAGCTCCCCGAAGCATATCGGTGTTCGTACCGTCCTTCATCGGCTCCTAGTGCCAAGGCATCCACCGTGCGCCCTTTCTAACTTAACCTGATAACGGAGTTATCTTCGTTAGAAGCTGAAAACAGATGTCTTCAGACTTTTCATTTCATTCTGCGATAGACGCAGAAGAAAATCGTAAGGTTCTTTCTTACTCGTGTGAATGTTTGACATTCATATCGTTATCTAGTTTTCAAAGAACAAGTTAAGAGAGAATGATCTCTCAAAACTAAACAAATTCGAAGTGCGTCCGTTAATCGCTGCACCGCATGGGTGCTGATAATTCTTCCTTAGAAAGGAGGTGATCCAGCCGCACCTTCCGATACGGCTACCTTGTTACGACTTCACCCCAATCATCTGCCCCACCTTAGGCGGCTGGCTCCCTTACGGGTTACCCCACCGACTTCGGGTGTTGCAAACTCTCGTGGTGTGACGGGCGGTGTGTACAAGGCCCGGGAACGTATTCACCGCGGCATGCTGATCCGCGATTACTAGCGATTCCGGCTTCATGCAGGCGAGTTGCAGCCTGCAATCCGAACTGAGAATGGTTTTATGGGATTCGCTGAACCTCGCGGTTTCGCTGCCCTTTGTACCATCCATTGTAGCACGTGTGTAGCCCAGGTCATAAGGGGCATGATGATTTGACGTCATCCCCACCTTCCTCCGGTTTGTCACCGGCAGTCACCTTAGAGTGCCCAACTGAATGCTGGCAACTAAGATCAAGGGTTGCGCTCGTTGCGGGACTTAACCCAACATCTCACGACACGAGCTGACGACAACCATGCACCACCTGTCACTCTGTCCCCCGAAGGGGAACCTTCTATCTCTAGAAGTGGCAGAGGATGTCAAGACCTGGTAAGGTTCTTCGCGTTGCTTCGAATTAAACCACATGCTCCACCGCTTGTGCGGGCCCCCGTCAATTCCTTTGAGTTTCAGTCTTGCGACCGTACTCCCCAGGCGGAGTGCTTAATGCGTTAGCTGCAGCACTAAAGGGCGGAAACCCTCTAACACTTAGCACTCATCGTTTACGGCGTGGACTACCAGGGTATCTAATCCTGTTCGCTCCCCACGCTTTCGCGCCTCAGCGTCAGTTACAGACCAGAGAGTCGCCTTCGCCACTGGTGTTCCTCCACATCTCTACGCATTTCACCGCTACACGTGGAATTCCACTCTCCTCTTCTGCACTCAAGTCCTCCAGTTTCCAATGACCCTCCCCGGTTGAGCCGGGGGCTTTCACATCAGACTTAAAAGACCGCCTGCGCGCGCTTTACGCCCAATAATTCCGGACAACGCTTGCCACCTACGTATTACCGCGGCTGCTGGCACGTAGTTAGCCGTGGCTTTCTGGTTAGGTACCGTCAAGGCGCGAGCAGTGACTCCCGCACTTGTTCTTCCCTAACAACAGAGCTTTACGATCCGAAAACCTTCATCACTCACGCGGCGTTGCTCCGTCAGACTTTCGTCCATTGCGGAAGATTCCCTACTGCTGCCTCCCGTAGGAGTCTGGGCCGTGTCTCAGTCCCAGTGTGGCCGATCACCCTCTCAGGTCGGCTACGCATCGTCGCCTTGGTGAGCCATTACCTCACCAACTAGCTAATGCGCCGCGGGCCCATCTGTAAGTGACAGCATAACCGTCTTTCAATTCCGAACCATGCGGTTCGAAAGGTTATCCGGTATTAGCTCCGGTTTCCCGGAGTTATCCCAGTCTTACAGGCAGGTTGCCCACGTGTTACTCACCCGTCCGCCGCTGATCTCCGAAGAGATCCGCTCGACTTGCATGTATTAGGCACGCCGCCAGCGTTCGTCCTGAGCCAGGATCAAACTCTCCAAAAAGTAGTTTGACTAGCTCTTGTTTGTTGCTCTAGAATTAACGTTGGCACTTCGATTTGTTTAGTTTTCAAAGATCATTTTGTTTCGTTCGTTTCCTCAGAAGCGACTTTATTAATATATCATTTAAGGAAGCTTGAGTCAACACTTTTTTCTTGCCGTTGCCGGCGTTATCAGCTTCGCTCAGAAGCGACTTTAATAATATACCACCTGAAATAAACCTGGTCAACTACTTTTTTAAAACAGATTTATATTAGAATATTTTTTATTGAACTGCAGGGCTATGAACCTCTTATATTCTGCATTCCTCAGTCTTACTTTGATGCTTTGTCCCCGATTCAATCCAGGTTTTGCGGCAGCGGAAACTCAGCGAAATGAATGCATACTTATTTAAAGCCCCTGTATCTTTATACTTTTAACTCGCCAGTACTGCCTCCAACTATTATTAATCCGCCCAGAAACGCAGCAAACTAGAGGTCCCACCTGCTCCTCCCACCATAAAATAAGTTTTGAAAAATTACAGTCTGCCAAAATATATGTCCTCCTGAACCGACAAACAAATGGAAAAGAGCAATTAAAAACAAAACTCTGCCAATATCAGCTGAATAACGTGGCGCCCCGGGCCATTTTGCTGAGTTAAAAGAAAAAATCCATCTGAATATAGGTTTTAGCTTTATTTTAGGAAGCCAAGCAACCATAAATCGACGATTACCGAAAGGATATCGTCGAAAATTTAAGTATATCGGCGATTTTTTTGATATATCGACGAATATAGGATTATATCGACTTTTCAAGAGAATTCGACAGAGGGGACTGTCCCATAGTTCCTTCCAGAACCACTCCTATCCAGCTGCAGACAGCGCCATTATATCGCTTCTTCCCTTAAAATGACCTCACACAGTCTGAAGGATCCGTCTTCTCCTCTAAACCTTTTTGCAGAACCATGGTTATTTGCTAACAACAACGTTCCTCCTGGAACGGGAACGATCCATTATAACCTCACCCCCCCTTCGTTTCCAGAATTCCCGGCCGATAAGCGCATCCCCTCGTTTTTCAAACACAAAAAAGGCCTGCCCCAGGGGGCAAGCCTTTTTTTCTTGTACCTGGCAATGTCCTACTCTCACAGGGGGAAACCCCCAACTACCATCGGCGCTAAAGAGCTTAACTTCCGTGTTCGGTATGGGAACGGGTGTGACCTCTTTGCCATAATTACCAGATATAAAGTTGAAAGATTGCTCTTTCAAAACTAGATAACGATGTGCTTCACGAGTAATGGAAGCCTTACTTGAATAAAGGTTAAGTCCTCGACCGATTAGTATTCGTCAGCTGCACGTGTCGCCACGCTTCCACCTCGAACCTATCAACCTGATCATCTTTCAGGGGTCTTACTCAAATGATGGGAAATCTCATCTTGAGGGGGGCTTCATGCTTAGATGCTTTCAGCACTTATCCCGTCCGCACATAGCTACCCAGCGATGCCTTTGGCAAGACAACTGGTACACCAGCGGTGCGTCCATCCCGGTCCTCTCGTACTAAGGACAGCTCCTCTCAAATTTCCTGCGCCCGCGACGGATAGGGACCGAACTGTCTCACGACGTTCTGAACCCAGCTCGCGTACCGCTTTAATGGGCGAACAGCCCAACCCTTGGGACCGACTACAGCCCCAGGATGCGATGAGCCGACATCGAGGTGCCAAACCTCCCCGTCGATGTGGACTCTTGGGGGAGATAAGCCTGTTATCCCCGGGGTAGCTTTTATCCGTTGAGCGATGGCCCTTCCATGCGGAACCACCGGATCACTAAGCCCGACTTTCGTCCCTGCTCGACTTGTAGGTCTCGCAGTCAAGCTCCCTTGTGCCTTTACACTCTGCGAATGATTTCCAACCATTCTGAGGGAACCTTTGGGCGCCTCCGTTACATTTTAGGAGGCGACCGCCCCAGTCAAACTGCCCGCCTGACACTGTCTCCCGGCCCGATCAGGGCCGCGGGTTAGAAGTTCAACACAGCCAGGGTAGTATCCCACCGATGCCTCCACCGAAGCTGGCGCTCCGGTTTCCAAGGCTCCTACCTATCCTGTACAAGCTGTGCCAAAATTCAATATCAGGCTGCAGTAAAGCTCCACGGGGTCTTTCCGTCCTGTCGCGGGTAACCTGCATCTTCACAGGTACTATAATTTCACCGAGTCTCTCGTTGAGACAGTGCCCAGATCGTTACGCCTTTCGTGCGGGTCGGAACTTACCCGACAAGGAATTTCGCTACCTTAGGACCGTTATAGTTACGGCCGCCGTTTACTGGGGCTTCAATTCAAAGCTTCGCTTGCGCTAACCTCTCCTCTTAACCTTCCAGCACCGGGCAGGCGTCAGCCCCTATACTTCGCCTTGCGGCTTCGCAGAGACCTGTGTTTTTGCTAAACAGTCGCCTGGGCCTATTCACTGCGGCTCTTCAAGGCTATTCACCCTAAAGAGCACCCCTTCTCCCGAAGTTACGGGGTCATTTTGCCGAGTTCCTTAACGAGAGTTCTCTCGATCACCTTAGGATTCTCTCCTCGCCTACCTGTGTCGGTTTGCGGTACGGGCACCATTTTCCTCGCTAGAAGCTTTTCTAGGCAGTGTGGAATCAGGAACTTCGGTACTTCATTTCCCTCGCCATCACAGCTCAGCCTTAACCAAGGGACGGATTTGCCTATCCCTTGAGCCTACCTGCTTGGACGCGCATATCCAACAGCGCGCTTACCCTATCCTCCTGCGTCCCTCCATTGCTCAAACGGAAAAGAGGTGGTACAGGAATCTCAACCTGTTGTCCATCGCCTACGCCTTTCGGCCTCGGCTTAGGTCCCGACTAACCCTGAGCGGACGAGCCTTCCTCAGGAAACCTTAGGCATTCGGTGGAGGGGATTCTCACCCCTCTTTCGCTACTCATACCGGCATTCTCACTTCTAAGCGCTCCACCAGTCCTTCCGGTCTGGCTTCACAGCCCTTAGAACGCTCTCCTACCACTGTTCTGAAAGAACAGTCCACAGCTTCGGTGATCCGTTTAGCCCCGGTACATTTTCGGCGCAGGGTCACTCGACCAGTGAGCTATTACGCACTCTTTAAATGGTGGCTGCTTCTAAGCCAACATCCTGGTTGTCTAAGCAACCCCACATCCTTTTCCACTTAACGGATACTTGGGGACCTTAGCTGGTGGTCTGGGCTGTTTCCCTTTTGACTACGGATCTTATCACTCGCAGTCTGACTCCCATAGATAAGTCTTTGGCATTCGGAGTTTGACTGAATTCGGTAACCCGATGAGGGCCCCTAGTCCAATCAGTGCTCTACCTCCAAGACTCTTGCTATGAGGCTAGCCCTAAAGCTATTTCGGAGAGAACCAGCTATCTCCAGGTTCGATTGGAATTTCTCCGCTACCCACACCTCATCCCCGCACTTTTCAACGTGCGTGGGTTCGGGCCTCCATTCAGTGTTACCTGAACTTCACCCTGGACATGGGTAGATCACCTGGTTTCGGGTCTACGACCACGTACTCATTCGCCCTATTCAGACTCGCTTTCGCTGCGGCTCCGTCTCTTCAACTTAACCTTGCACGTAATCGTAACTCGCCGGTTCATTCTACAAAAGGCACGCCATCACCCGTTAACGGGCTCTGACTACTTGTAGGCACACGGTTTCAGGATCTGTTTCACTCCCCTTCCGGGGTGCTTTTCACCTTTCCCTCACGGTACTGGTTCACTATCGGTCACTAGGGAGTATTTAGCCTTGGGAGATGGTCCTCCCGGATTCCGACGGGATTTCTCGTGTCCCGCCGTACTCAGGATCCACTCAGGAGGGAACGAAGTTTCGATTACAGGGCTGTTACCTTCTCTGGCGGGCCTTTCCAGACCGCTTCGCCTACCCCGTTCCTTTGTAACTCCGTGTTGAGTGTCCTACAACCCCAGAAGGCAAGCCTTCTGGTTTGGGCTGATCCCGTTTCGCTCGCCGCTACTCAGGGAATCGCATTTGCTTTCTCTTCCTCCGGGTACTTAGATGTTTCAGTTCCCCGGGTATGCCTTCCAGACTCTATGTATTCAAGTCAGGATGCTGCTCCATTACGAGCAGCGGGTTTCCCCATTCGGAAATCTCCGGATCAACGCTTACTTACAGCTCCCCGAAGCATATCGGTGTTCGTACCGTCCTTCATCGGCTCCTAGTGCCAAGGCATCCACCGTGCGCCCTTTCTAACTTAACCTGATAACGGAGTTATCTTCGTTAGAAGCTGAAAACAGATGTCTTCAGACTTTTCATTTCATTCTGCGATAGACGCAGAAGAAAATCGTAAGGTTCTTTCTTACTCGTGTGAATGTTTGACATTCATATCGTTATCTAGTTTTCAAAGAACAAGTTAAGAGAGAATGATCTCTCAAAACTAAACAAATTCGAAGTGCGTCCGTTAATCGCTGCACCGCATGGGTGCTGATAATTCTTCCTTAGAAAGGAGGTGATCCAGCCGCACCTTCCGATACGGCTACCTTGTTACGACTTCACCCCAATCATCTGCCCCACCTTAGGCGGCTGGCTCCCTTACGGGTTACCCCACCGACTTCGGGTGTTGCAAACTCTCGTGGTGTGACGGGCGGTGTGTACAAGGCCCGGGAACGTATTCACCGCGGCATGCTGATCCGCGATTACTAGCGATTCCGGCTTCATGCAGGCGAGTTGCAGCCTGCAATCCGAACTGAGAATGGTTTTATGGGATTCGCTGAACCTCGCGGTTTCGCTGCCCTTTGTACCATCCATTGTAGCACGTGTGTAGCCCAGGTCATAAGGGGCATGATGATTTGACGTCATCCCCACCTTCCTCCGGTTTGTCACCGGCAGTCACCTTAGAGTGCCCAACTGAATGCTGGCAACTAAGATCAAGGGTTGCGCTCGTTGCGGGACTTAACCCAACATCTCACGACACGAGCTGACGACAACCATGCACCACCTGTCACTCTGTCCCCCGAAGGGGAACCTTCTATCTCTAGAAGTGGCAGAGGATGTCAAGACCTGGTAAGGTTCTTCGCGTTGCTTCGAATTAAACCACATGCTCCACCGCTTGTGCGGGCCCCCGTCAATTCCTTTGAGTTTCAGTCTTGCGACCGTACTCCCCAGGCGGAGTGCTTAATGCGTTAGCTGCAGCACTAAAGGGCGGAAACCCTCTAACACTTAGCACTCATCGTTTACGGCGTGGACTACCAGGGTATCTAATCCTGTTCGCTCCCCACGCTTTCGCGCCTCAGCGTCAGTTACAGACCAGAGAGTCGCCTTCGCCACTGGTGTTCCTCCACATCTCTACGCATTTCACCGCTACACGTGGAATTCCACTCTCCTCTTCTGCACTCAAGTCCTCCAGTTTCCAATGACCCTCCCCGGTTGAGCCGGGGGCTTTCACATCAGACTTAAAAGACCGCCTGCGCGCGCTTTACGCCCAATAATTCCGGACAACGCTTGCCACCTACGTATTACCGCGGCTGCTGGCACGTAGTTAGCCGTGGCTTTCTGGTTAGGTACCGTCAAGGCGCGGGCAGTGACTCCCGCACTTGTTCTTCCCTAACAACAGAGCTTTACGATCCGAAAACCTTCATCACTCACGCGGCGTTGCTCCGTCAGACTTTCGTCCATTGCGGAAGATTCCCTACTGCTGCCTCCCGTAGGAGTCTGGGCCGTGTCTCAGTCCCAGTGTGGCCGATCACCCTCTCAGGTCGGCTACGCATCGTCGCCTTGGTGAGCCATTACCTCACCAACTAGCTAATGCGCCGCGGGCCCATCTGTAAGTGACAGCATAACCGTCTTTCAATTCCGAACCATGCGGTTCGAAAGGTTATCCGGTATTAGCTCCGGTTTCCCGGAGTTATCCCAGTCTTACAGGCAGGTTGCCCACGTGTTACTCACCCGTCCGCCGCTGATCTCCGAAGAGATCCGCTCGACTTGCATGTATTAGGCACGCCGCCAGCGTTCGTCCTGAGCCAGGATCAAACTCTCCAAAAAGTAGTTTGGCTAGCTCTTGTTTGTTGCTCTAGAATTAACGTTGGCACTTCGATTTGTTTAGTTTTCAAAGATCATTTTGTTTCGGCCGTTTCCTCAGAAGCGACTTTAACAATATACCACCTGTATCATTTCCGGTCAATACTTTTTTGGAAAAGTTTATATCCAGAATGAAACTGCACATTCACCCATGCAGAATAATCCTGAATAACAACCTAGCCCTTGTAACTCAGTTAACTCACTCAGTTAACTCACTCAATCTACCCCTCATCCATTCCGCAACAGAAAGAAAAGAAATCAAGCGAATTCACATTCCGGATAAAAAATATAGTCCTATGAACGTTCTCATTTGGAAAGCTAAATATCGAAGGAATGAGTAGTGAATACTATTCATGTTGTTAATCGTTAAATCTGCCTTACTATATAATAGCCGGATAAGAAAGTGCCCTTTGGTCTCACGACCAGTACACAAGAATATCAAATCTCCGGCTGTCCGGACCTTCTTAAATCATCCCAGCCTATGTATTATCGCAAATTTGAATTTCAGCCAATTAACTGCTTCTATATTCTAAAGTACATATTTTTACGGATACCCCTAACCCAACACCCCCTGCGTATCTTGAGCTGCCAGTTTTTTTGCTGATGATCCCAGTGCATTTTCACACCAAACACAAAAAAAGGCCTGCCCCAGGGGGCAAGCCTTTTTTTCTTGTACCTGGCAATGTCCTACTCTCACAGGGGGAAACCCCCAACTACCATCGGCGCTAAAGAGCTTAACTTCCGTGTTCGGTATGGGAACGGGTGTGACCTCTTTGCCATAATTACCAGATATAAGGTTGAAAGATTGCTCTTTCAAAACTAGATAACGATGTGCTTCACGAGTAATGGAAGCCTTACTTGAATAAAGGTTAAGTCCTCGACCGATTAGTATTCGTCAGCTGCACGTGTCGCCACGCTTCCACCTCGAACCTATCAACCTGATCATCTTTCAGGGGTCTTACTCAAATGATGGGAAATCTCATCTTGAGGGGGGCTTCATGCTTAGATGCTTTCAGCACTTATCCCGTCCGCACATAGCTACCCAGCGATGCCTTTGGCAAGACAACTGGTACACCAGCGGTGCGTCCATCCCGGTCCTCTCGTACTAAGGACAGCTCCTCTCAAATTTCCTGCGCCCGCGACGGATAGGGACCGAACTGTCTCACGACGTTCTGAACCCAGCTCGCGTACCGCTTTAATGGGCGAACAGCCCAACCCTTGGGACCGACTACAGCCCCAGGATGCGATGAGCCGACATCGAGGTGCCAAACCTCCCCGTCGATGTGGACTCTTGGGGGAGATAAGCCTGTTATCCCCGGGGTAGCTTTTATCCGTTGAGCGATGGCCCTTCCATGCGGAACCACCGGATCACTAAGCCCGACTTTCGTCCCTGCTCGACTTGTAGGTCTCGCAGTCAAGCTCCCTTGTGCCTTTACACTCTGCGAATGATTTCCAACCATTCTGAGGGAACCTTTGGGCGCCTCCGTTACATTTTAGGAGGCGACCGCCCCAGTCAAACTGCCCGCCTGACACTGTCTCCCGGCCCGATCAGGGCCGCGGGTTAGAAGTTCAACACAGCCAGGGTAGTATCCCACCGATGCCTCCACCGAAGCTGGCGCTCCGGTTTCCAAGGCTCCTACCTATCCTGTACAAGCTGTGCCAAAATTCAATATCAGGCTGCAGTAAAGCTCCACGGGGTCTTTCCGTCCTGTCGCGGGTAACCTGCATCTTCACAGGTACTATAATTTCACCGAGTCTCTCGTTGAGACAGTGCCCAGATCGTTACGCCTTTCGTGCGGGTCGGAACTTACCCGACAAGGAATTTCGCTACCTTAGGACCGTTATAGTTACGGCCGCCGTTTACTGGGGCTTCAATTCAAAGCTTCGCTTGCGCTAACCTCTCCTCTTAACCTTCCAGCACCGGGCAGGCGTCAGCCCCTATACTTCGCCTTGCGGCTTCGCAGAGACCTGTGTTTTTGCTAAACAGTCGCCTGGGCCTATTCACTGCGGCTCTTCAAGGCTATTCACCCTAAAGAGCACCCCTTCTCCCGAAGTTACGGGGTCATTTTGCCGAGTTCCTTAACGAGAGTTCTCTCGATCACCTTAGGATTCTCTCCTCGCCTACCTGTGTCGGTTTGCGGTACGGGCACCATTTTCCTCGCTAGAAGCTTTTCTAGGCAGTGTGGAATCAGGAACTTCGGTACTTAATTTCCCTCGCCATCACAGCTCAGCCTTAACCAAGGGACGGATTTGCCTATCCCTTGAGCCTACCTGCTTGGACGCGCATATCCAACAGCGCGCTTACCCTATCCTCCTGCGTCCCTCCATTGCTCAAACGGAAAAGAGGTGGTACAGGAATCTCAACCTGTTGTCCATCGCCTACGCCTTTCGGCCTCGGCTTAGGTCCCGACTAACCCTGAGCGGACGAGCCTTCCTCAGGAAACCTTAGGCATTCGGTGGAGGGGATTCTCACCCCTCTTTCGCTACTCATACCGGCATTCTCACTTCTAAGCGCTCCACCAGTCCTTCCGGTCTGGCTTCACAGCCCTTAGAACGCTCTCCTACCACTGTTCTGAAAGAACAGTCCACAGCTTCGGTGATCCGTTTAGCCCCGGTACATTTTCGGCGCAGGGTCACTCGACCAGTGAGCTATTACGCACTCTTTAAATGGTGGCTGCTTCTAAGCCAACATCCTGGTTGTCTAAGCAACCCCACATCCTTTTCCACTTAACGGATACTTGGGGACCTTAGCTGGTGGTCTGGGCTGTTTCCCTTTTGACTACGGATCTTATCACTCGCAGTCTGACTCCCATAGATAAGTCTTTGGCATTCGGAGTTTGACTGAATTCGGTAACCCGATGAGGGCCCCTAGTCCAATCAGTGCTCTACCTCCAAGACTCTTGCTATGAGGCTAGCCCTAAAGCTATTTCGGAGAGAACCAGCTATCTCCAGGTTCGATTGGAATTTCTCCGCTACCCACACCTCATCCCCGCACTTTTCAACGTGCGTGGGTTCGGGCCTCCATTCAGTGTTACCTGAACTTCACCCTGGACATGGGTAGATCACCTGGTTTCGGGTCTACGACCACGTACTCATTCGCCCTATTCAGACTCGCTTTCGCTGCGGCTCCGTCTCTTCAACTTAACCTTGCACGTAATCGTAACTCGCCGGTTCATTCTACAAAAGGCACGCCATCACCCGTTAACGGGCTCTGACTACTTGTAGGCACACGGTTTCAGGATCTGTTTCACTCCCCTTCCGGGGTGCTTTTCACCTTTCCCTCACGGTACTGGTTCACTATCGGTCACTAGGGAGTATTTAGCCTTGGGAGATGGTCCTCCCGGATTCCGACGGGATTTCTCGTGTCCCGCCGTACTCAGGATCCACTCAGGAGGGAACGAAGTTTCGATTACAGGGCTGTTACCTTCTCTGGCGGGCCTTTCCAGACCGCTTCGCCTACCCCGTTCCTTTGTAACTCCGTGTTGAGTGTCCTACAACCCCAGAAGGCAAGCCTTCTGGTTTGGGCTGATCCCGTTTCGCTCGCCGCTACTCAGGGAATCGCATTTGCTTTCTCTTCCTCCGGGTACTTAGATGTTTCAGTTCCCCGGGTATGCCTTCCAGACTCTATGTATTCAAGTCAGGATGCTGCTCCATTACGAGCAGCGGGTTTCCCCATTCGGAAATCTCCGGATCAACGCTTACTTACAGCTCCCCGAAGCATATCGGTGTTCGTACCGTCCTTCATCGGCTCCTAGTGCCAAGGCATCCACCGTGCGCCCTTTCTAACTTAACCTGATAACGGAGTTATCTTCGTTAGAAGCTGAAAACAGATGTCTTCAGACTTTTCATTTCATTCTGCGATAGACGCAGAAGAAAATCGTAAGGTTCTTTCTTACTCGTGTGAATGTTTGACATTCATATCGTTATCTAGTTTTCAAAGAACAAGTTAAGAGAGAATGATCTCTCAAAACTAAACAAATTCGAAGTGCGTCCGTTAATCGCTGCACCGCATGGGTGCTGATAATTCTTCCTTAGAAAGGAGGTGATCCAGCCGCACCTTCCGATACGGCTACCTTGTTACGACTTCACCCCAATCATCTGCCCCACCTTAGGCGGCTGGCTCCCTTACGGGTTACCCCACCGACTTCGGGTGTTGCAAACTCTCGTGGTGTGACGGGCGGTGTGTACAAGGCCCGGGAACGTATTCACCGCGGCATGCTGATCCGCGATTACTAGCGATTCCGGCTTCATGCAGGCGAGTTGCAGCCTGCAATCCGAACTGAGAATGGTTTTATGGGATTCGCTGAACCTCGCGGTTTCGCTGCCCTTTGTACCATCCATTGTAGCACGTGTGTAGCCCAGGTCATAAGGGGCATGATGATTTGACGTCATCCCCACCTTCCTCCGGTTTGTCACCGGCAGTCACCTTAGAGTGCCCAACTGAATGCTGGCAACTAAGATCAAGGGTTGCGCTCGTTGCGGGACTTAACCCAACATCTCACGACACGAGCTGACGACAACCATGCACCACCTGTCACTCTGTCCCCCGAAGGGGAACCTTCTATCTCTAGAAGTGGCAGAGGATGTCAAGACCTGGTAAGGTTCTTCGCGTTGCTTCGAATTAAACCACATGCTCCACCGCTTGTGCGGGCCCCCGTCAATTCCTTTGAGTTTCAGTCTTGCGACCGTACTCCCCAGGCGGAGTGCTTAATGCGTTAGCTGCAGCACTAAAGGGCGGAAACCCTCTAACACTTAGCACTCATCGTTTACGGCGTGGACTACCAGGGTATCTAATCCTGTTCGCTCCCCACGCTTTCGCGCCTCAGCGTCAGTTACAGACCAGAGAGTCGCCTTCGCCACTGGTGTTCCTCCACATCTCTACGCATTTCACCGCTACACGTGGAATTCCACTCTCCTCTTCTGCACTCAAGTCCTCCAGTTTCCAATGACCCTCCCCGGTTGAGCCGGGGGCTTTCACATCAGACTTAAAAGACCGCCTGCGCGCGCTTTACGCCCAATAATTCCGGACAACGCTTGCCACCTACGTATTACCGCGGCTGCTGGCACGTAGTTAGCCGTGGCTTTCTGGTTAGGTACCGTCAAGGCGCGGGCAGTGACTCCCGCACTTGTTCTTCCCTAACAACAGAGCTTTACGATCCGAAAACCTTCATCACTCACGCGGCGTTGCTCCGTCAGACTTTCGTCCATTGCGGAAGATTCCCTACTGCTGCCTCCCGTAGGAGTCTGGGCCGTGTCTCAGTCCCAGTGTGGCCGATCACCCTCTCAGGTCGGCTACGCATCGTCGCCTTGGTGAGCCATTACCTCACCAACTAGCTAATGCACCGCGGGCCCATCTGTAAGTGACAGCATAACCGTCTTTCAATTCCGAACCATGCGGTTCGAAAGGTTATCCGGTATTAGCTCCGGTTTCCCGGAGTTATCCCAGTCTTACAGGCAGGTTGCCCACGTGTTACTCACCCGTCCGCCGCTGATCTCCGAAGAGATCCGCTCGACTTGCATGTATTAGGCACGCCGCCAGCGTTCGTCCTGAGCCAGGATCAAACTCTCCAAAAAGTAGTTTGACTAGCTCTTGTTTGTTGCTCTAGAATTAACGTTGGCACTTCGATTTGTTTAGTTTTCAAAGATCATTTTGTTTCGTTCGCTTCGTTCGGAAGCAACTTTATTACTTTACCATATCTCCAGATATTCGTCAACAACTTTTTTTAAAAGTTTTATTCGCTGATGTGTTTCTCCTTTGATGAGGCAAGAAATAAACTTTACCATGATATTTTCAATGAGTCAATCTTATTTTCAAAAAAGTTTATCCTCCTTTAGAAATAGATTGTTATGATAATAGAAAACCACTTGGAGTGACCTGCATGGGAATGCTTACCCGAAAGATTGCTGAAGAGATTATCACTCGAACCATGAAAATCATCCCCTACAATATAAATATTATGGATGAGGCAGGAACCATTATTGCAACTGGTGAAAAAGCCCGTCTTCACAAGATGCATGAAGGGGCGCTGTTCGCGCTGGAAAAGAACGGGCGCATCGACATCAGTGATGAGAATGTCTCTTTGTACAAGGGAGCAAAGCCGGGCGTCAACCTTCCTATCTTCTATAGAAAGGAGATAATCGGCGTAATCGGAATCACGGGCGCCCCATCCGAGGTTGGATCCTTTGGCGAAATTGTTAAAATGACGGCTGAACTGATAGTAGAACAGAATCAACTGACTGCCCAGCTTCATATAAACAGCCGGATGAGGGATGAAACCATTATTCAGTTTCTGAATGCATCAGATGAACAAAAAGAAAAATGGATGAACCGCGGGTCAAGACTCGGGATTGATTTATCCTTGCCGAGGTTTTCTGTCTTCTTTCATTTACGCAGCCCCCTTGTGCTTGATCTGCCGGCTGCTAAAAGCCGCATTGAGCAATGGCTTAAAGGAAACGGTCTGGTCATCCCTCTCAGCGAAACAGAATTGGTTGCCCTTATCGATGTGAACGTACCTTTTTCAGAGAACAGCAGAAATCAGCTGTTTGAAAGGACGTCTGCTTTTTTAGCCCGCTGCAATCACGATCAGAATGTCCTGTCTGCAGGATTTGGAGATTATGCGGATGGAGTGCTGCAGGACTCCTTCCGGTTAGCTGAAAAATCTTTACACTGCGGAGAACGCCTACACCCCCAGCAAGACTTGTATGACTATCGCGAGCTTGCCCTGCCTGTTCTTGAATCGACTTTAGGCAATCAGGCACTCGTTCATGAATATAAGCGAATTCTGTCCTGTCTGCAAAGCTCAGATCAAAGTGAGGTTTTATTAGAAACGCTTTTCTCCTTTATTGAAATGGATGGAGAAATCAGCAGAATCTCCGAAACTCTTTTCATCCATAGAAACACGCTCAGGTACCGGCTGCAGAAAATAGAGGAGATTACAGGATACAATCCCAAGACCATTAAAGGGATTACCGCGCTCACAATAGCCGTTATGGCAGAAAGATCATAAACGCCTCCCAGTGTGCACTTGCACATTAAGAGGCGTTTTTCAATGCTGTTTTTTGTCCTTCCGCACGATGACTCCTCTATAGAAAACGCTTACAATTTAGTCAAAGGGGGATGAGACAAATGAATGTTGAAGTATCTTTACTAGGGGCGCTCGCTTCGCTTGCCGTCGCTATTTTTCTCATATTAAAGAAAGTGCCGCCTGCTTACGGGATGATTGCAGGGGCTTTAATCGGCGGACTTATAGGAGGGGTCAGTCTTTCCGATACGATTCAGCTGATGATTACAGGGGCAAAGGATATTACCCCGGCTGTTTTAAGAATATTGGCCGCAGGCGTTTTGGCGGGGGTCCTGATTGAATCGGGTTCCGCCACTGTAATGGCAGAAACGATTGTTGCCAAAATTGGAGAGAAACGCGCATTGCTCGCACTCCTTCTCGCCACTCTGATTTTAACAGCTGTTGGCGTGTTTATCGATGTCGCCGTTATTACGGTGGCTCCCATCGCACTCGCTGTGGCGAAGCGTACCGGTATCAGCAAGACAGCTATCCTTCTTGCTATGATCGGCGGAGGAAAAGCCGGGAACCTGATGTCTCCGAATCCAAATGCGATTGCTGCAGCGGATGCATTTCATGTGCCGCTGACATCTGTGATGGCGGCCGGAATCATTCCTGCCATTTTTGGCGCCGCCGTTACCTATTTGCTTGCCAAGAGGCTCGTCCAGAAAGGAGAAGCCGTGAAGGACTCGGACATCGAGGTGAAAAACGAAGAACACCTGCCATCATTCGCTGCTGCCATTAGCGGTCCGGCTGCCGCTATTATTCTGTTATCACTGAGACCTCTCGCCGGCATCGAAGTTGATCCGATTCTGGCATTGCCGATCGGAGGAATCGTAACGGCCATTTTCACCCGCAATTCAAAAAAGATAACCGAGTTCGCTTCATATGGTCTCGGAAAAATGTCCGGGGTCGCTGTGATGCTGATCGGTACCGGTACACTAGCAGGAATCATTGCCAACTCTGCTTTAAAAGACGCTTTGGTCGACGGACTAACAGCGCTTGGTTTGCCGGCATTTATTCTGGCGCCGGCTTCGGGAATTCTTATGTCCATGGCAACAGCTTCAACGACTGCAGGAACAACCGTTGCAAGCACTGTCTTCGGTCCGGCTATTATGGATCTCGGCGTGGCAGGACTTGCGGGTGCTGCGATGATTCATGCAGGCGCCACGGTTCTGGACCATCTCCCTCACGGAAGCTTTTTTCATGCAACCGGAGGAAGCGTTTTTATGAGCACGAAGGAACGCCTGAAGCTGATTCCATACGAAACACTCATTGGACTTGCGCTCGCGATTATCTCCACTCTCATTTTTGGAGTGTTTAAGTTTCTATAGAAAGGATGAGCAGGAATGAATATCGTCATCGCTCCAGACTCTTTTAAAGAAAGCATGACCGCATCCGAAGCAGCGGGAGCTTTTTCAAAAGGATTTAAAAAGAAATGGCCTGATGCAAACGTTATAGAGATCCCAATCGCCGATGGCGGAGAGGGCATGGTGAAGGCCATCGTGCATTCTTCAAACGGAGTACTGATTGAAAAAACGGTGACCGGTCCGCTTTCAACTCCGGTCAAAGCCGTATACGGATTGATCGACGAAGGCAAAACGGCGGTCATTGAAATGGCGGAAGCATCCGGTCTTCATCTCGTTCCTCCCGCTTCTAGAAACCCCCTGCATACCACCACAAAGGGGACAGGGGAATTGATTAAAGACGCGGCATCCAAAGGGGTAAAGAAAATCATCCTCGGGATTGGGGGCAGCGCTACAAATGATGGCGGAGCCGGGATGGCGCAAGCGTTAGGTATCCGTCTGCTCAATAGCGAAGGAGATTCGATCCAGCCTGGCGGCGGGGGGTTAAGAGATCTTTCATCTATTGAAATAAGCGGGGTGCTTCCTGAACTAAAGGATATTGAAATTATAGCCGCTTGCGATGTAGACAACCCTTTAACCGGAGAAAAAGGGGCTTCTGCTGTGTTCGGTCCGCAAAAAGGCGCCACTCCTGAAATGGTGAAGGAACTTGATCAGAACCTCCTCCACCTTTCTTCTATTATAAGCAGGGATGTCGGAATCGAAGTAAAAAATTGCCCGGGTTCCGGGGCGGCCGGAGGACTTGGCGCAGGACTGATGGCATTCCTTGATGCAAAGCTTGAAAGAGGAATCGAGCTCGTTCTCGATGCGATTCATTTTGACCGACTGATTGCAGGAGCCGATTTAGTGATTACCGGTGAGGGGAAAATAGACGGGCAGACCATGTATGGAAAAACCCCGATGGGCGCGGCAAAGCGGGCTCTGAAACAAAACATCCCCGTTATCGGGGTTGCCGGTACGCTTGGAAATCGTTCAGATATCCTCCTGGAAAAAGGGTTTACCTCTCTCTTTTCTATCTCACCGGGAGCGATCTCTCTTGAACAGGCTTTGGCAGACGGACCAAAAAACATGGAGCAATTCGCCTATAGCCTTGCAGGAATTCTACAGTTAAAAAAGAATGGTTAAGATGGACAGCTGCCTGGATCATTACGGCAGCTTTTTTCTTTTTCCATAAATTCTCTTGAAAATATGAACGGTATTCTCAAAAGCCGTCGTCTAAGTTTTGAAAGGGGGCAACCAATGAACGCCGGCAAATTAAACGAAACCTATCCCTTAGATAAAGAAGAAATCCTTCATGACTTGATGGATCACTATGCGGATGAACTGTCCTATCTTGCCTACTCCTATGTAAAAAACATAGAAACAGCAAAGGACTTGGTGCAGAATACGTTCGTTTCAGCTTATACCCATCTCGATCAGTTTGAGGGAAACTCAAACATAAAAACATGGCTGTACCGGATTACGATTAATAAATGCAAGGATTACCTGAAAAGCTCAGCCTACAAAAGAATGGTGCTGACTGGTAAAACGAAGGAACATGCAGATACAGAAGCCAATCCTGCCAGTCAATTTGAGCGGAAAGAACAAGCCTCAGCCATTCGGCATTCTCTCGAAAAACTGCCCGTTAAATACAGAGAAGTCATGGTTATGATGTACTATCAGGATCTCACCACAAAAGAAATAGCAGAAGTGCTTAAAATACCGGAGGCGTCAGTCCGGACGAGACTTCGCAGAGCTAAAGACAAATTGACGCCTCTTCTTCAAAAGGAGGCCCTTGGATATGAATGAATCATTTAACAAAAAAGACTACCTTAGTGATCAAGAGCGGCAGCAGCTGAAGTTCAGCACGCAGGACCGAAATATGGTATTTGAAAAAATCAGAAAGCAGGAGCCGTTAAAAGAACGCCAGCCTCGCTTTAAAAAAGCCATGTCCTACATCCTGACCCCGGTAGCCGTCGGATTAATTGCCCTTCTGGTAACCGTGCAAACACCGATTAAAGATGAAGTGATTTCAGCCTTTCCCGCTCTCGGCTCTCTTTCTTCTCAATATGGAAGTCCGGAACTAAAGAACGCAGTTCAAAAGGTCAAGCCGCAAATTATCAATCAGTCAGCAGAGGACAAAGGCATTAAAATCACGATTAAAGAAGTGCTTTATGACGGCCCCCGAATGTCCATGTACTATACAGTGGACTTTACAGGTAAGAAATATGACCGCATCCAAACGAACTTTACCTTTACCGCAAACGGGGAAGACATGCGCCATAAGCATCTACTTGGAGAAGACATGATGGGTATGGGCATGCCAAAGGAGGCCCCGAAGAACCTTAATTTTGCAACCATTGAATTCAAGCAGAAAATGCCGGAAAAAATCAACCTTGAGGTTAAATCAAAATCTGTATTCGTATCCAACAAAAATGATAAAGGATTTCCAAAAGAGTTAATGGGAAAATGGGCATTCTCATTTCCGGTGGAGAAAAAAGGAACCGAATACCGCTACACTCCGAATATAAAAGCGAAGAAAGAATCAGAATTCACTGTCAAAGAGGTGGTATTCGCTCCGACTGGCATTCAGCTTTCCACCCTCATGTCCAACTGGAGAGGAAAATATATTGATGGAGCCCACACGAGCTACCGGCTGTTTGACGATAAAGGCAAACCTTACGAAATGAAGAACTTCGAACACACAGATCATGAACGAAAAGACGGCAAGATAAACGAAAAGACCATATCCATCTTTAAACCGAAGCAGCGAATTCCGGAATACATCATGATCCGGACTAAAAAGTACTATTATCCTGAACCGAATAAGAGTGTGAAGAAAGACATTACCGAAAACCTTCCGCTCTACATGCCGCAAAATAAAGAAGGCGGCATTACAGTTACAAAGGTTGAACCAAAGAAGAATGAAGTATGGATTCATTATGAGGTTAAGGGCAACGACCCGCAAATGAGGAAATATTTTTTCAATATGGTGAAAGAAGATAAACACGAAACCAAATGGCTGGATGATCAAGCTCTGAATTCCGCCGACAGCGGAAGGACACATATTGCAAAGTTCAAAACATCCTACAGCAAGGACTTGCAGCTTGTTGTCAGCCCCCCTCCTGTAACACTTGAGGAATTCGAGGTCAAAGTACCGCTCAAAAAAGAATACCTGGAAAAAAGATAAACGAAAAAACCGGAGCTCCCATAGCCCCGGTTTTTTTCTCCTATCAATGATGCGCGAGAAACACAAAGTACAGTACAAAGATCACAAACAGTCCGTACATGACCGGATGGATTTCTTTTCTTCTTCCGCTCATGATCATTGTGATCGGGTAGAAGATGAAGCCCATCGCGATTCCGGTTGCGATGCTGTAGCTAAGCGGCATGGCAATGATGGTCAGGAACGATGGAACGGCGATTTCAAATCGCTTCCAGTCGATTTCTCCGAGGGAGGAGACCATCAGGACTCCGACGATGATTAATGCCGGAGCGGTAACAGATGGCGTGATAACAGAGAGAAGCGGCGAGAAGAATAACGCCAGCAGGAATAACACAGCTGTGACAACGGATGCGAATCCGGTTCTTGCTCCCGCTGCTACTCCAGCGGATGATTCAATGTATGAAGTCGTCGTGGATGTCCCGAGAATCGCTCCGACAACCGTTGCTCCTGCATCAGCAAAAAGCGCTTTTCCTGCACGCGGCAGCTTATTATCTTTTGTCAGTCCAGCCTGGTGGGATACAGCAACAAGGGTACCCGCTGTATCAAAGAAATCAACGAATAGGAAGGTCAGAATCACGACAAGCATTTGCAGCGTAAAGATTTGGTCAAAATGGGTGATGGCTGCACCGAAAGTCGGCGCAAGACTTGGAGCGGCACCAACGACCTTTGTCGGAAGATCAATGAGACCTGTAACCATTCCCACTACGGCTGTAATCAGCATTCCGAAGAAGATCCCGCCGTTTACTTTTTTCACAAGAAGAATCACGGTAATGATGACTCCAAAAACAGCAAGAAGGGTTTTTCCATCACGGAAATCGCCAAGTCCGACAAGGACCGCATCGTTATTGACAATGATTCCTGCACTTTGGAACCCAACAAAGGTAATGAAAAGGCCAATTCCCGCTCCGACCGCAAATTTCAGTTCAGCCGGTATCGCATTAATGATTTTTTCACGAAGACCTGAAAGGGTTAGGACCGTAAAGAAGAGTCCGGACACGAGCACACCGGATAATGCAGTCTGCCATGGAATGCCCATTGTGAGAACAACCGAGAAAGCAAAGAATGCGTTCAAACCCATACCTGGCGCAAGGGCTACAGGATACCGGGCAAGCAATCCCATAAGCAGGGTGCCAACTGCGGCAGCAAGGGCCGTTGCGGTAAAGACTGCTCCCGGATCCATTCTCATGCTTGCCGGAAGATCCGGTACCGTGCTGAGTGAGAGGGTATTCGGGTTCACGAACAGGATGTACGCCATGGAAAGGAAGGTGGTTAGTCCGCCGATGATCTCTTTCCGGTAATTCGTTCCGAGCTCCTCGAACTGAAAATACTTTTTCATTTTGTGGTTCCTCCTATTAGTAAGGAATCCGCCGCACATACTGGGAGTTTATAAGATTGGATGATTTCAAACAAAAAGCGCCCCTGTAAAAATACAGAGAGCGCTTGACCGTTTACGATACAATGAATGCGCAAAAAACGCATCCGTCCTATCGCCGTAGTCAAGCCATTTAAGGTAGCTTGGTAGAAACTCTCGGGCCATATCCCCAATATTATACGACGTATTACCTATTCACTTATATGAACATTTTATCAGCATAATTCGACAAAATCAATAGAAAAAACGAACATTTAATTAAAAATGTTCGTTTTCGTTCGTGTCCCTTTTATTCCCATTCAATTGTTGCAGGCGGCTTGCTCGTGATATCGTACACTACGCGGTTCACATGGCTGACTTCATTCACGATTCGTGTTGAAATCACCTCAAGCACATCCCAGGGAATTCTCGCCCAGTCAGAGGTCATTCCATCAATCGACGTAACGGCACGGATTCCGATTGTGTAGTCATACGTTCTCGCATCTCCCATAACCCCTACGCTGCGGATATCAGGAAGAACGGTAAAGTACTGCCAAATCTCACGCTCAAGATCTGCTTTTGCCACTTCTTCACGAAGGATGGCATCGGATTCGCGGACAATCTCCAGTTTTTCTTCCGTAATTTCACCAAGCACACGGATTCCAAGACCAGGACCCGGGAACGGCTGGCGCCAGACGATTTCATCCGGGATCCCCATCTCGCTTCCAAGGGCGCGGACTTCGTCTTTAAACAGCGTGTTCAAAGGCTCAATCAGCTTGAACTGCATGTCCTCTGGAAGTCCGCCGACGTTATGATGGGATTTGATGGTTTGAGCCGTTGCCGTCCCGCTCTCGATAATATCCGTATACAGCGTACCCTGTGCAAGGAATTCAATGCCTTCAAGCTTCGTTGCTTCATCGTCAAATACATAAATAAACTCGTTGCCGATGATTTTGCGTTTTTTCTCGGGATCAGAGACGCCTTTCAGCTTGTCCATAAACCGTTCCTTCGCATCAACCTTGATAACGTTCATATTAAAGCCTTCGCTGAACGTTTTCATAACGCCTTCCGCTTCATCTTTGCGGAGAAGGCCGTGATCTACGAAGATACATGTGAGCTGATCACCGATGGCTTTATGAATGAGGACAGCTACAACGGAAGAATCCACTCCGCCGCTCAGCGCACAAAGCACTTTTTTATCTCCAACCGTTTCGCGGATTTTTTGCATTTCAATTTCAATGAAGTTCTCCATTGTCCACTCGTCATGGCACTGGCAGATTTCATGAACGAAGTTTTTCAGCAGGTCGTTTCCGAACTCGGAGTGGCGGACTTCAGGGTGGAACTGCACTCCATACAGACGGCGCTCTTCATTGCTCATCGCAGCAAAAGGACAAGATGGTGAGATGGCATCCACTTTGAATTCAGGCGGAATTTCCGCAACCAGGTCTCCGTGGCTCATCCAAACGGTTTGCTCCTCCGGAAGCTGCGTGAACAAAGCAGGGGTATCCTGAACTTTGATGCGGGCTTTACCGTATTCTCTATGGCCCGCTGCTTCAACGCGTCCGCCAAGGTAATGCGTCATAAGCTGCATACCATAGCAAATTCCAAGGACCGGAATGCCAAGGTCAAAAATCCGTTCGTCACAGCGGAACGCATTCTCGCCATACACGCTGTTCGGCCCGCCGGAAAGGATGATTCCTTTCGGATTGATTTTCTTAATCATATCTGCTGTCAGCGTATGGGGATGAAGCTCGCTGTATACACCGAATTCACGAATTCTGCGTGTGATCAGCTGGTTATACTGGCTTCCGAAATCCAGTACTAGAATCATTTCCTGGTCTTGAATTGAAATTGTCATAACGGCACCTCTTCTTTGGCTATTTATTTAGTAAACTTTGTTAAATCCGGCTGCTGCTTGCACGCAGGCATTCAGGCGGGCCGCTTGAACCTCCCCGCCGTTTTGCCTTCCGGGTTGTCACGCCTTCCATTTCAGTCAGCAGGTGTTAAAAATCAACACCTTATTGAAAAAATAAAAAAGCCGGGACAGCCCTCATATAAAAAAATATAAGAAGGCAGAATCCCAGCTTTTCACAGACTGTATCCTGCCTTCATAGTCAGATCATTTAAGGTAATCCGGTAGAGACTCTCGAACCATATTATCGAGGATATATGAAGGAAACTATTCGTTTAATTTTCCCCATTCTAACAACCATAACCCATCCGGTCAAGATGATGTCCTTTTAATTAAATTTTTCCACAATTCCGCCACTTTATCCCATTCCGCCAAGGCATCATCTCTCTTGTAAAGGGCTTTCTCATAGCTGCTCGTTATATGAAGCATATCATGAGACTGCAGCGAGTTATCCACGGATTTCGCAAATTCTCTCAGCGTTTCTCCTTCCTTCCTCTTGAAGCCGAACCGTTCCAGCTGTTTCAGAAGGGCGGGATAGGCGGCAAAAAAGACTTCATCATCTCTTCGATTTTTATACTTCAGGAGCATAATCAGGGTGATCCATTTTTTTCTTGTCACGTACAGAAATCCCGCCATCAGCACAGCTGCGCCAATAAGGATGTAAAAACCTGTGCTGCCTATGCTGATCTGGCTCCAATCAAACGTTTGTTTAGATGGACCGGACTTCTCCTGAACCGGTGCAGTTTCAGGTTTTTCAGGCTTTGGTTCTTCCGGCTTCGGCAGAGGAACAGGGGTCTGCTGTGCATTCGTTTCGCTCTCTCTCGTAAAATTATATGGATTGGTGAACGATTTTGTCGGCTCAAACGGAACCCATCCCGCTCCCGGAAAGTACACCTCCACCCATGAGTGGGCATTATTATTGGTCACTTCATAGATGCGGCCGGAGCCTTCTGTATCCGCCCCTTTGTAATTCCCTTCGGTATAGCCCTTTACCCATCTTGCAGGAATTCCGGATGCCCGCAATAGAACGGTCATCGAGGTGGAAAAGTTATCACAGTAGCCCTGCTTTGTTTCAAATAGAAACTGATCCACATAATCCTGGTCTTTTGCCGGGATCCCTACCTCCTGAGTATTGTACGTAAAATCCGGGCCATTTAAATGGCGCTCGATTGCTTTCGCTTTATCATATAGATTGTCGTCCATTGAAGTCAGCTGTTTGGATAAATCCAGAACCCGCTGCGGCATATCAGGGAGCTGCGTGTAGCGGGCCATCATGTCGTCCGGTACATTTTCCGTTCCTTTTATCCCCTGAAGAAAGGGAATGTCATAGCTCGGATAGTCATAACGGACTTCATAGCTCTTGATTTTTTCCCCTGAAGATAATCCGGATGGGGTAATCTGCTCCGTGTTCAAGTTCACGAGCAGCCCTTTCGCTTCATCCGATACATATTCCGTCAGGCCGAGAGGATAAATTACATGATTGTAGCGGTATTCATTCGCTATTTTTATTTCCGCCTTCAGCTTTTCCGTTTTCGTTCCCTCTTCAGACCATCTGATTCGGATCCCATCCTTCTCGGCTAGAGTAAGCTGGGTTTCGTTTTGAGAAGCTGTCCATCCCTTTCCGGAATACACATCCTTCGTCTCCACTCTCCAGTAATGGCGTCTTTCCGCGGATGCCGTTAATACAGGCGTATCATCCTGCATGAAGGCTCCTCCAAGACTCTCATCATTTGTGCCGTAGCCGATTTTCTTCATGCCGGAACCATTGAGTGCTTCATCAAGCGAGCCATATGCAGTCAGAAACGGAACGGGATCCTCCCATTGAGGAGCGGCTTTCGGTGCAGCCACTCCTGCCAGGATAGAGGCTGCAACAAAGATACAGAGCATCATTGTCCATTTAAGGCGGGTGTATTTTTTCACCTTCAGCTGCTCTGTTCCTTTCAGGCGGTCAAAGTTAAGCATGCCGAGAAGGAAAAACCCGGCGATGACAATCCGGATCACAGCAAAGGAAGCATCGTATTCTGTAAACGTGTCAAGAATCGTAACATAGATCAGCGTCATCACGAAGAAAAACAAGATGCGTTTCTGGACGATGATCCAGTAATGGAGAAGGTAAACAAGCAGCCAGAGAAGAACAAAAAACAGGAACGTCCGGAATGGCGAGGTCATCTCCATCCAGGAGGAGGCCGGAATCAGTCCGACATTGTAAACGAATTCCCCGGCGAAATTCCTGAATCCTTCCATCAGCGGCTGGCCCTTATAAAACAGCTGCTCCAGCGCGATCATGAGATAAATAAATTGAAGCGGCAGGGAAATCAGCCACGATACCCTTAAATACGTCAGAACAAAATTCAGGGCAATAAATAAAACAAAAATACGTGTCGATCCGGTATCTGTATAAATATCCAAAGGAACGAGCCATTCCCAAAGCAAAAAGAAGGCAAACAGATAATACAGCAAGGCGGCGGCTTTCGAAAAGAAGTCCCCTCTTGGCAAAGTCAAAACTTTCACAGACTCTTCACCTCTTTCAAGGAACGGCCGAAGCTTTCTTCAAACACCGCTTCGGCAGCGATTCCCCGTTTGTTCAGGCGATCCAGCAAAACCTCTTCTTCATGGGTAAGCTTCTCATTTTTTTTACGGACCAGATAAAGCTTTAAATCTCCGTAGCTTGCCCGGTATTCAAGCTTCCGTACGAGTTCAAGCGTCAAAACCGAAACGATAAAAAGATTGGCCGAACGGTAGCCTCCCTGGCTTGCCATCCGCTCCTCCCAGATGGAAAAGGAGCTTCCGCTTGGTTCAGGCACTGTTTTTGCAAGCTTCCGGAAAATCGCTTGCAGCTGTTTTTCCCCCGGCTGGACAGGCATTGCGTCCAAATCTGAACCAAGCAGCACAAATCCGAGCGGGGCCCCTGTTTTAATGATGGCTTTTGCCATAGAGGCTCCGAAGGTAATCATTGGTTCAAAGGAATCTGATTCCTGCAGATCCATTATCAGAATGGCATCATGGGTGCGGTTCTGTTCGAACTCTTTCGTCATGAAGGAATCCCTTTTTGCGGTTGCCTTCCAGTCAATCCAGGACATCCGGTCTCCGGGCTGGTATTCCCTGATTCCCGAAGCCATCGATGTGTCTTTTATATAGCGCTGGGAAGAGGAGCTTGCTCCCTGTTCATATTTGGGCTTGGAGTGTTTGTAGGTCACCGGAAAAACAGAGGGATACACTAAAATCGTTTTTTCCGTTCTGATTCTTGTCTCTTTTTCAAACAACCCGAGGAAATCCCCTGTTTTAATGCGGATATGGGAAAAATGATGTTCCCCGCGCCTCATCGACTGAACGGTATAGGAGAACACGGCCTTCCGGCGGAATCCAAGGAAGAACCACTTTCTAGCAGGCTGATCCGCGGCTGTCTGTTTTAGTCCTGCAGGCAGACATTCCTCTGCGATTACATAAATAAGAGGGAATGGAAACGTCCTTTCCAGTGTCACTTCCCCTTTTAAAACGTCTCCGGCTGAAAACTGATCCTGGCTGATCCATCTGGATGCCTGAAAAGTTTGGATTGGATAAACCGCCAGCAGAATGGAATAGACGGCAAACGGAAGAAAGGCATAGAAGAGAAACCAGCTTACAAACCCTCCCTGAAACATGGCATAGCAAAAGGCCATAGAAGTTAAAAGAAGCAGCAGAATCAGTTTCCAGATCAACTTCAAGCTTCTTAAAATTTCCATCAGGGTGTCATGGACCTTTTGACCGGCACCGGAGTGCGGCTGATGATTTCCTGCACAAGGTCAGCAGCTGACTGTCCGTCGTATCGTGCCTCTGATTTGAGAATCATCCGGTGCGGCAAAGCATACGGCGCTAAATATTGAATGTCATCCGGGATGACATAATCACGGCCTGATAAAAAGGCGTAGGCTTTAGACGCTTTCATCAATGCGACCGATCCCCGCGGACTTGCACCGAGGTATATGGAGGGGTGGTTTCTCGTTTTCGTGACAATGTCGATAATGTAGCGCTTGACGGTTTCATCCATATATACTTTTTCCATCTCATCCTGAAGGCTGACAAGCTCTTCCTTTGTAATAACCGATTCAATCCGGGTAATCGGCACATCCCCGTCAAGCCGGTTCAGAACGAGCAGCTCTTCCTGAGGAGTCGGGTATCCCATTTTTATTTTAAATAAGAAGCGGTCCAGCTGGGCTTCCGGAAGCGGGTATGTTCCCTCGTATTCAATCGGATTCTGGGTAGCGAGCACAAAGAAAGGCTTGTCCAGAGGCATTGTCACCCCATCAATCGTTACGTTTCCTTCCTCCATCCCTTCCAAAAGAGAAGACTGGGTTTTCGGGGACGTCCGGTTGATTTCGTCCGCAAGAACAATGTTTCCCATAATCGGCCCCGGCCGGTATTCAAACTCCATTTTCTGAGGGTTGTATATGGAGATGCCCGTGACATCTGAAGGCAAAAGGTCCGGTGTAAACTGGATCCGCTTGAAATCGGCTCCGACGGATTTCGCAAGGGATCGGACCATCATTGTTTTTCCGACTCCCGGAACATCTTCCAAAAGAACGTGGCCCTTAGCCAATAACGCCGTTAAACAGAGGATCGCCGCCTCCCGTTTTCCGGCCATCACCTTTTCGATATTTTCTACTACTCTGCCAAGCTGAGGGTGTATCGTCTCTAAATAATCCATCGTATCCTCCTCATCCACATCCGTTATTTTTACTATATTCGAAGCGAGCCGGTGAAAACCTGCAAAACTTGTCTAAAAATAAGACAGGAATGGCAGACATTTCCGTGCTTAAGTCCTATTAAAATCTCGAAATATTTCAACAATTAAAAACAAACTTGTCTTCTTTCCTATTTTCGCACGTTCCGCAGCATTTTTCCAATACAAAGACGGACGTGCAAACGCATCGTCCGTCCCTGTTCTTTTAGTTCAGCCTGCCCGGTCATACAGCCCGCACCAGCGCCTACTTAAAAGAAAATTCTATTTTTCCGTCCCGTAAGATCAAATAGGCATCGAAACTATTTTTCTTCCCTTTAAATCCTTTAATTTTTCTCGTTTTCCCTTTTTCGCACAAAAGTTTGATTTGAGCCGGGCTCACCGTTTTGTTTAAGATTTTTTTATTAAAAGATTGCTTGCAGCCTTCCAAATAGGCGGAACATCCATAAAAGGTTCTCCGGTCCAGAATATCCCCTTCCTTACAGGCGGGACAGCGGCAAATCGCGCCTTCATGCTGGGCAGGCTCCACTCTTCCTTCAAGTGTCAGGCGGCCTACGTCCGTCCTCGCCTGATCCATAAGGGAGAAGCAGAGCTTGCCTGCATTCTCAATAAAAACATCCTTTGATTTCAGCCCTGCCCCAATCCCTTTCAGGAAAGTCTCCCACTTCGCTGTCATTTCCGGTTTTGAAAGGAGCGTTCCTTCCACGGCGTCACAGAGGATGCTCCCTTTTTGGGTGACAAACACACTATTTTTGTTTACTTCTATGAATTCGCGCAGAATCAGCGTATCGATAATTCCCGCCCTCGTGGCCTCTGTTCCGAGTCCCTCTGCCGCGTTTAACGCATCCTTCATTTCTTTGTCCTCAATGTACTTCCCGGCCGTCTTCATTAACGTAATGAGCTGGCCGAGCGTATAAGGCTTAGGCGGCTGGGTCATCCCATTCTTCACTTCAAGGACCGCCTCAGCCGGTTCGCCTTTTCGGACTTCCGGCAAAGGCTCTTCTCCTTCCTTTTTGTCTTCTCTGCCTTCTAAGCTTTTCCACCCGTTTACTTTTACCGTTTTTCCTTTGGTGATGAAATCATTTTTCCCAATGGACGTGGTGATGACTGTCTCGTCGTAGACGTGGTCTTCCATAAACATTTTCAAAACGCTTTTTGCAATTTCTTCATACACCGTTTTTTCCGCCGGAGTGAAAGATGCGAACTTGGCGGGAGTCACGAGCTTTTCGGTCGGAACAATGGCATAGTGATCCTTTACCTTGCCTGCATCTACGAATCTTCTGGACGGGAAAAGCGAGGCCGGGGCAAAGTTCACGGAAAAGGTTTTTTGATAGCCTTCCAGATTCACCTTCAAATAAGAGAATTCCTCATTCGTTATGTGCTGGCTGTCCGTTCGCGGATAGGAGACATAGCCTTTTTCATACAGTTTCTGAACGGTTTTCAGTACCGTAGTCGGGCTCATCTTCGTTCGCCTGTTCAGATTGGACTGGAGAGTGGATAAGCTGTGGAGCTGAGGCGGCTTCATCCGCTTCTCCTGTACCGTTTTGTCCTTTACCGCCGCCTGATAGCGGTTCGTTTCCGGTGTGATATCCGGACTGACTTCCTTCCGCAGTTCCTCTTCGGTTTTAAACTTCTTCTGGATTTTGCCTTTGTATGTGCCGTTTTCTACCTTAAATTTACCTTCGAGTTCAAAAAACGGCTCCGGTTTGAAGGTTTCAATTTCTTTTTGCCGGTCATAAATCAGCTTCAGCACAGGTGTCTGGACGCGGCCGACACTGAAATTTTCTTTTACTCCCTTTTGCTGGAGCAGAAGCGTGTACAGCCTGCTTGCGTTGATTCCGACAAGCCAGTCGCCGATCTGTCTTGCCTGGGCTTCATAAAATAGAGACTCGCTTTCTTTCCCGTCTCTCAAGTTGGCAAAGCCATTTCTCACAGCATTTTCTGTATAGGAAGAGAGCCAGAGCCGCTTCACCGGCTTATGGGAAGCACCTGCCATCATGATGAGGAGCCGGGCGATGTTTTCACCCTCCCGCGCGGCATCCGTTCCGATAATAATTTCGGATGCGTCCTTCAAAAGCGATTTGACGACATTAAATTGCTTTGCTTTATCTCTGGAAACTTTATATTGAAACCGTTCAGGAATGATCGGCAGGCTTTCAAGCGACCACTTCTTCCAGGACGGATCGTATTCCTGGGGATTTCTCAATTCGACTAGATGACCGATAGCCCAAGTGACGAGGGCCCCCTGCGGAAACGGTCCGCAAGGCTTGATTTCAATATAGCCCTCTCTTTTCGCGGATGGAAAAGGAGCAGCAAGCAGTTTCCCCTGATCCGGTTTTTCTGCCAAAATGACGATCAAATCCATTCTCCCCCTTTTAGTGGATGCACCAAAAAGCAAACACGTGTTTCTTTTTCTATTTTCTCACGTTCCGGTTCTTTTTTCCAATGGAAAAACGGACGAGCATCCGGCATCGTCCGTTTCGTGTTCATTTTTGGTGTGACACTATTCTTGCGGGAGGCTTGTGGATGGCCATTCCCTGCAGGTCCTCCATCGCTTCAAGAAGGCCTTCATTCATGCTGGGATGCGGATAAAGCGGAAACGTCAGGTCTTCTTCCCTCGCCGCCATCTCAAGAGCAGTGATGCCTGTGCTGATTAATTCCGGAGCCCCGTCCCCCATGAGATGAATGCCAAGGATGACTTCGTTTTCCGCATCGGAAATGACCTTGGCGATGCCGTCTTTTTGACCGGTTAGGGAAGCGAAGCCGTTACCGGCAAATGAGAACTGACCTGTTTTCACCCTGTAGCCCTGGTTTCTTGCTTCTGCTTCTGTTAACCCCGCACAGGCAACCGGCGGCTGGCTTCGGATGACAAGCGGAGGAAATCCTTCATTCCATTCTGCCGGCAGCCCCGCGATGGAGGCGGCGGCGGCTTTCCCCTGACTGATCGCCTGAACGGCAAGCCGCTTCCCGCCTGTAATATCACCGGCCGCCCAGATGCCGGCGGCGGATGTCCTGCATTCCCGGTCGATCTCAATGAATCCGCTGCCGTCCGTTTTGACACCAAGGCGTGCCAATCCAAGGTCTGCTGCATTTCCTCTATACTCGGTCTGGATATATAAATGGCTGCCTTCGAGCTCAAAGGCGGATCCGTCCTCTCCTTTAAAAAAGACGTGCAGACGGTCATCCTGTTTTTCAAGATTCTCTAAAACCATTCCCTGCTTCCACTTGATTTTCGCTTTTTTCATCACTCTGAGCAGTTCTTTTTCTATGGATGCATCCAGTCCGGCCAGTCCATCCTCATGTATTAGCGTCACCTCGCATCCTAAATGACGGTAGCTGAAGGCGGCTTCGACCGCCATATAATCGTTTCCGTATACCATGAGATGCTCCGGCAGCTGATCAAGCGCATAAAGTGAGCGCGAATCCAATACATGCTGATGATCAGGGGCAATCGCCGGATGCGGAAGGGGTGAACAGCCGGCAGCGATAATGGCCTGTTTAAAGGTAAATACCTGAAAATCATCGCCGTTTTCCACGCCGATCCGGTCATCCGATAAAAAGGCTGCCTTGCCCGGGACGATTTCTACCTTCGCCTGCCGGCATAAGGCTTCCACTCCTTTTCTCAATCCTGCCGTTACCTGCCGGCTGTATTCAGCCGTTTGGGCAAGATCGAGGGCGATCCCCGACGTTCCAATCCCCATGCTCCCGAGCTTCTGGAGTCCGCTGAATTTGGACGAAACATTCGCAAACACTTTAGAAGGAATGCAGCCCTGGTTCAGGCAGACACCACCGAGATTCCCTTTTTCTATGAGCGTGACTTCCAATCCAAGCTGCGCCGCCCGGATGGCTGCGGTATAGCCTCCCGGACCGCCTCCGATGATGACGACTTCCCGCTCCTGTGCCAATTCTCCTACAACCATTACACCAGCTCCACTATCAGCAATTTTGGATGTTCAATCAGCTCTTTAAACCGGTTTGTAAAAGCAACCGCCGTCGCCCCGTCGGCGACGCGGTGGTCAAAGGACATCGAAAGGTTCATCATCAAACCGATCACGATTTCCCCGTTCCGGACGACCGGCTTCTCCTTCGTCGCATGAAACGCCATAAGTCCCGTTTCCGGATGGTTGATGACCGGTGTCGCCCCCATGCTTCCGAGCGGACCGACGTTGCTGATGGTGAACGTGCCGCCTGTCAGTTCGCTTCTTGAAAGACGGTTTTCCCTCGCCTTTTCGTTCAGCTCCTTCATTTCCCGGTGGATCTGAAGAATGGATTTTGATTCGGCATGGTGAAGGACGGGTACAATCAGCCCTTCCGGAGAATCCACGGCAAGACCGATGTTGTATCGCGATTCAAGGATGATGACTTCCTTTTCTTCATCCAGCCTGGCATTGAAAACAGGGAAGTCCTTCAAGGCGATGGCCGCAGCTTTAATAAAAAAGGCAGCCGCAGAAACCGGGCGGCCCGCTTCCTTCAGTTCTTTCCGGAAGGACATCAATTCCGTCATATCGATTTCTTCAAAATGGGTGACATGAGGGATGATTTTCAGTGACTGCACCATTTTCTTCGCGATCTGCTTTCTTCTTCCTTTAAATGGTATGGTCCGGTTTTCGGAGGCCGGTTTCATGGACGGTTCTGAAGAAAGCGGCTCGGCAGATACCGGTTTGGCTTTTGGCTCCTCTTCTCTTCCCGCCCAGCCGAGAACATCTTCATCTGTTACCCTGCCTGCCGGGCCCGTTCCCTTCAGCTGTTCAATGTCAATTCCGTGTTCCCTTGCAAGCTTCCGTGTAAATGGAGTGGCGAGCACCCGGGCTGAAACGAGGCGCGGCGCCGAAGGAACTTCCGCAGCTTTTACATCCCCTGCGGTAGCCGGGTCAATGACTAAAAGCGTCGTGCCGACCGTAACAGTTGTACCGGGATCAATCAGAATCTCTTTTACAATTCCCGCTCCAGGAGAGGGAAGCTCGGCTGTCATTTTATCCGTTTGCACTTCAATCAGAGGCTGATCGCGTTCCACCCGTTCCCCCTGTTTGACGAAATAGTGGAGAACATCCCCCTCTGTCATTCCTTCTCCAATATCATGAAGTTTGACTTCCAGCATGTTTTCACCCGCTCCCCTTAAAAATGAATGACGTTTTCAACGGCCTTGATAATCCGGTCCGTGCCAGGCAGATAGTGCTCCTCCAGTGCGAAAAAAGGAACCGGCACATCAAAGCCGCTTACTCTTGCAATCGGGGCTCTCAAATAGAGGAAGGACGTGTCATTGATTACTCCCATGACATCATTCGCAAGGCCCCCTGTTGCGTGCGCCTCCTGCACGATAACCGCCCGGCCCGTCTTTTGAACAGACTGTGCGATCGTCTCCCGATCGAGAGGATAAAGCGTCCGTAAATCAATGACCTCGCAGCTGACTCCCGTTTGTTCCAGTTTTTCCGCAGCCTTTGCTGTCTGTACAGCCATCGCTCCCCATGAGATGAGCGTGACATCGCTGCCTTCTTTCCGCTTCACTGCCTTCCCGATCTCAACCGTATATTCCCCCTCCGGCACATCCTCTTTTCCTGCGCGGTAAAGCCGGAGCGGTTCCAGGAACAAAACGGGGTCCGGGTCCTCAATGCTTGCGATGAGCAGCCCCTTCGCATCATACGGAGTAGAGGGGCAAACCACCTTTATTCCCGGCATATGGGTAAAAAGCGCCTCCGCACTGTCCGAGTGAATTTCCGGCGCTCGAATCCCCGCTCCGTATGGTGCACGGATCACCATTGGCACGGTATACCGGCCCATCGTTCTCATCCGGATCCGGGTAACGTGCGTTGCAATCTGTTCATAAGCCGGATAAATAAACCCGAGGAACTGGATTTCCGCTACCGGAATCATCCCGTTCACCGCCATGCCGACCGCCGTTCCCATCAGCCCGGCTTCGCTCAGCGGGGTATCCATCACACGTTCTTCTCCGAACTCTTCCATAAGACCTTCCGTTGCCCGGAATACGCCGCCGTTGCTCCCGATGTCTTCCCCGAGAAGAACGACCTCATCATTTTTTTGAAGCATCGTTCTGAGTGCATCGGTTACCGCCTGAACCATCGTCAGCTTGTTCGTTTTCACCTTCATCTCCATACTCATCGGCCTGCACCTCTCATATGGTTCATGTATTCTTCCTTCTGATCGCGGATCGTCCAGGTCGGCTCAGCAAACACATAGTCAAACAGATGATTCACATCCGGCGGAGGAAACGCCTCCATCTCTGCAACAGCGGCTTCAATGATTTCCTCTGCTTCCTTTTGAACCTGCTCCGCCCAAGTGTCTTCCCACATTCCTTCATTTTTCATAAAGCGCTCGAGCCGAAGCAGCGGATCGATGGTTCTTTTTTTGCTGAGGCTCTCCTCCTGATCGCGGTATTTCTTCGGATCATCTGCCGTTGTATGGGCGCCGTATCTCCACGTGACCGCCTCCAGAAGCGTCGGTCCTTCCCCGCTGCGGGCGCGTTCAAGAGCCTGCAAGGTGTAAAAATAAACGGCAAAAATATCATTTCCATCCAGTCTATAGCCGGGAATACCGTAAGCTACAGACTTTTGGGCAATGGTCTTTGAGTTCATCTGCTTTTCAATCGGGACCGAAATCGCAAAATGATTGTTTTGGTTAAAGAAAACAACAGGAGATTTAAACACGCTGGCAAAATTCAGCCCTTCGTGAAAATCGCCTTCAGACGTGGCTCCGTCCCCGAAATAAACAATCGCCGCATTGCCAGTGCCTCTCCTTTTTTCAGCAAGTGCCGCCCCGGCTGCATGCGGGAGCTGAGTCGCAATCGGAACAGCCGGCGGGAAAATCTTCTTGCCGCTTGGAACGGTGCAGCCTTCCATTCTTCCATTCCAATAAAGAAGGACATGTGGAAGGGAATGTCCGAATGTAATAGAGGCGGCATGGTCCCTGTAGGTCGGAAACAGCCAGTCCTTCTCCTTCAGCGCAGAAGCGCTCCCAACTTGAGCGGCCTCCTGTCCTTCAAACGGAGCATACGTCCCAAGCCGCCCCTGTCTCTGCAGAGAAATTGCCTTGCGGTCAAACGTACGGACAAGAATCATTTTTTGATACATTTCTTTAGTAAGAGATTCAGAGATCAGCGATCTGAATTCATGGTTTACGAGGTTTCCGTTTTCATCCACAATCTGAATTTTTTCAAATCCGGTTTCCATACCTTCCCCTCCCGCTCTATCGTTTTACATCCCACTTCGGTTTTCGGCCGGCTGTAAAGAAACTGCTGCGGTGCTTCCTTGCTTCAATCCTTTCTTCACAAAACAGGTCGGCAGCTTCCGCTGTTGAAATACTCCGGTCATCCGAATGCCTGTATACTTCCAAAAGGGACGTATAAATGGCTTTGGTCTTTGTCAGCACCCGCTGCTTATTCGGTTCATACAGCTCATCTGCAACTTGAATGAGTCCCCCTGCATTGACGATGTAATCGGGAGCATAGAGAATGCCTCTTCTCCACAGATCCTCTCCGTGAAATTCCTGTTCCAGCTGATTATTAGCCGAACCCGCAACAGCCTTCACCTTTAGTTTTCCAATCGTCTCATCATTGATGATTCCGCCAAGGGCGCATGGAACAAAGACATCCGCCTCACAGGAATAGATATCTTCCCCCCTCACCGCTTTGACAGAACCGGGAAGATCCGAGGCCTTTTGAATCAATCCCTCTACTGCCTGATCATTGATATCCGTCACAAACAGATCCGCCCCCTCTTCCAGCAGACGCTCCGCCACCTTGAAACCGACTTTCCCAAGCCCCTGAACCGCATACGTTCTGCCTTGAAGCGCATCATTTCCCCACACCGCTTTATTGGTCGCTTTAATTCCATAGATGACTCCAAGCGCTGTCGGAATCGATGAATCCCCGCTTCCTCCGTATTCTTCCGGAATACCGACAATGCAGTGTGTTTCTTTCGCGGCATGGACAAAATCCTCCGGAGTCGTTCCCATATCGGTTCCTGTATAAAAGCGACCCTTAAGCGACTCGACAAACTGTCCGAATGCCCTGAACATTTCCGGAGATTTATCGGTAAGCGGATTACCGATGATCACCGATTTCCCGCCGCCGAAATCCACATCGGCCGCAGCGCATTTATACGTCATGCCTTTGGAGAGCCTCAGGACATCGTTCACGGCATCCTCCACGGTTGCATACGGACGCATTCTGCAGCCTCCAAGCGCGGGTCCAAGTGTTGTATTATGTATCGCGATGATCGCTTTAAGTCCTGTATGAGGATCGTTGCAGAAGACAACCTGCTCGTGGCCGCTGATTTTCGTGAACACATCCATTCCCGCTGTCCCTCGTTCCCCCAATAAAGTAAACGCTTTCATTTTGTCTCTCCTTTAACCGCCTGCTCAATTTTTGACTGAATTTCGGTCTTTGGGAGGATGATTTGGATGACTTCTCCCTTTCCGATCAGCCTTGCTTCTGTAAAGGCTTCTACTTCCGTATACACAAGATTCTTCTCTTTTTTAACAAGTGTTGCAACTACCCGGATGACCGCCCCTTCACCTGCAGGGCCTATATGCTTAACCTGAACGGAAGCCCCCATCCCCTCTTCGCCTTCCTCCAAAAAAGGAAGAATGATCTTCCTCGAGGCCCATTCCATACTGTGCACCATCGAGACAGTTGAATAGACAGGATGAACAACCTTCCCTTCAAATTGGGCAAATAAATCCGGTGTCACGGTCACATCACAGGAAGCCTGGCAGCCAATCTCCATCCCCTTTTTCATAAAACCCCGCCCTTACCTGCTGGATTCGACACAATCTTACATTTATTTCTAATAACGTTTATTTAACGCAATCTTATCATTTCGTTATATATATTTCAAGGATAAAAAAAGGAAGTCCCATCAGTTACGTTGGCAAGACCTTCACGCAATGAATATCTCCAGCATTATCCTCTAAATTTTCGATCTCTGCCTTTAGAGCTTCGATAAAAGGTTCCGGCTGGTCCATGTAAACCCAGGCTTTCGCAACCGGTTTTTGTTGGCCAAAATATCCTCTGGAAAGGACTGGCTCTTTAAAAACAATTTCATATTTCAGCTCATCTGTTACTCCAAAAATCTTTGTCAGTACCCGTGGAAGGACCGATGCATGAAATACATTCTTTTCATGAACCATCCCGCCGTTTTTATGATACTTTATTTTCGCTGGCTGAATGGTTTCTACATCCTTCAGATGAAACGATAACGACCTTCTTGCTCCAATTACCATGCGGACCTTATTATGAACAATCTGTATGGGGGAGTTTCTGACAAGGTTGTAATCTCCCAGCATATACAAAATGCTATAAACATGGAGTGCCAGGAGAATATCTGCTTTAATAGGCTCTTCTTCTTTTAAATAGATATGGAACACAATAGCCTCAATTACTTGCTCATGGAGAAGCGCGATGAATAAGCCTGTGTAAAGAGAACCTTTATGATAGAAAAAGGACCGGGCACTGCTTTCAGTATCCTTCCTCCCTCTTTTCCATCTGAAAAAGGCATAAAAGAGGACAAGCCATTCCTTTTTTAATAGGGCTAAAAAAGGATTCCCCTCAATATTTCCCCGTTTATATTGCACAAAAAGAAATACACCAGCCGCTTCAGCGATCGCCGTTAAAATAACAATTGAAATACTCAGCTGTGTATCCATCAACATCCCCCTCTACTTGATTTTTTTGATTTGAGTCCAATAAATGAGGTACTGAATGACCAACATAAGCCTTTCCCTTCCGTGTCGCTATAATCTTCTTGTCTTCGTTCCATTGGGAACTAAAGCTAAAAAAGGAAGAGGTCCCCCCCTTCCTATCAGGCATTCAGCAGAGCACGGTCGTTCGCCATCTGCTCGCCCCGTATTCGCTGGAACTCGCTCATTAGCTTTTCAATGGTGAGATCCTTTTTCTTTTCCTCGTCTACCGATAAAATGATTTGTCCTTTGTCCATCATAATCAGCCGGTTGCCAAGATCGAGTGCCTGCTGCATATTATGGGTCACCATCATCGTGGTGAGCCGGTATTTGCTGACGATTTCCCTCGTTAATTTCGTAATCAGCTCGGCTCTTGAAGGATCGAGTGCCGCTGTATGTTCATCCAGCAGAAGAATCGCCGGCTCTGTAAAGGTTGCCATCAGAAGGGAGAGTGCCTGCCTCTCCCCGCCCGAAAGCATCCCTACTTTTGCATTCATCCGGTTTTCAAGTCCAAGATGAAGGGATTCCAGTGATTCTTTAAAAAAATCCCGTCTTCCTTTTGTGACCGCTTTTTTAAACCCCCGCTTTTTGTTTCTCGAATAGGCCATCGCCAGATTTTCTTCTATCGACATCGAAGGAGCGGTTCCTGCCATCGGATCCTGAAATACCCGGCCGATCAGATTGGAGCGCTTGTATTCCGGGAGGAGTGTCACATCTTTCCCCTCAATTTCTACGATTCCGACATCCGGCGGAATTACGCCTGAAATGACATTCATCATCGTCGACTTTCCAGCCCCGTTGCTTCCGATAATCGTTACAAAATCCCCTTTTTCGAGAGAAAGGTGAATCGAATCAAGGGCAATTTTTTCATCGGGCGTCCCTTCATTGAAAATTTTATTAATCTGCTTTAGATGCAGCAATGGCCTCCCCCTTTCCGCTGACACCGTTCAGCTCCTGCATGCGTTCTTTGTATCTCCGCGCCTTCCGCAGCTTTTGCCTGCGCCGTTCCAGCAGCTTGGGCAGCACAAGGGCGAAGATAACAATGACCGCTGTAATGAGCTTCAAGTCACCCGTATCCAGTCCTTTCACTTGAAGAGAAAGGGTAATGACAATCCGGTAAATGACCGCTCCTCCAATAACGGCAAGCGTTGTTCTCGCAATGGTTTTCGTCCCAAAAATCGCCTCTCCGATAATCACCGATGCAAGTCCGATAATGATCATTCCAATCCCCATTCCAATGTCCGAGAACTTCGCATATTGGGCAACGAGGGCACCGGAAAGGGCAACAAGCGCATTGGACAGTCCCAGCCCCAGGATGATCAGATAATCCGTATTGGCTGAGAAGCTGCGGATCATCCGCTGATTATCACCCGTTGCCCTAATGGCCAGACCGGTTTCTGTTTTAAGGAAAAAGTCTGTCAGGAATTTAATGAGCATCGTGATCACCATCATAAACAGCAGAATCCCCCAGGTCGATGGGAGACTATCCCCAAGCCCGATCGCCGATAGCAGACTGTTCAGCGGAGCGTCCAAGCCGATATTTTTTGTAAAATCAGAGATGGATGTAAAAAGCGTTTCCGAGTTTAAAAGAGGGATGTTCGGGACTCCGATGGACGTTTCAGAAGTCGTCCCCATAATCCTCAGGTTGATTGAATACAAAGCAATCATCATCAAAATCCCTGATAGGAGCGGGTTAATTTTCCCCTTCGTATGAAGAACCCCTGTGATGCACCCCGCGGCGAATCCTGCAGCAAGGGAGGCAGCCGTTGCTGCAACCGGGTTAAAGCCAAGAACAATCATCGCGGCCGCAACAGCAGCTCCTGTGACAAAGCTTCCGTCTACGGTCAGATCCGGAAAATCGAGAACCCTGAAGGAAAGATAGACGCCAAGCGCCATAATCGCATAAATAACGCCCAGTTCCACTGAGCCGAATAATGCAGAAAACATGGTGAATCGCCCCTAACTTTTATTCAGTATACTCCGCGTTTTTATCCCACTCCGGTTTGATTTTAACGCCCATCGCTTCCGCGGCTTTTTTATTAATCATGAGCTTCAGGTTTTTAGGAACTTCGACCGCGATTTCCCCCGCTTTCTTCCCTTTCAGAATGTCCGCCGCCATTTCGCCAGCCTGGTAGCCGATATCATGGTACTGAAAGCCGTACGCTGCAAAAGCTCCGCGTTTCAGCGAGTCCAAATCAGCTGTCAAAAGAGGAATCTTTTTATCATTGGAAACAGATACGACCGATTCAATGGCGGAGATGACCGTGTTATCCGTCACAATATAAAAGGCATCTATTTTGCCTGCCAATGCTTCGGCCGCCTGCTTGACGTCTGCAGTCGTTGAGACGGACGCCGTTACCGCTTCAAGTCCCATCTCCCCCATCAGCTTTTTGACCGCTTCCACCTGGGAAACAGAGTTTTGCTCGCCCGCATTGTAAAGCATGCCGACCTTCTTCCCGCCAAGCTCGTCCTTAATGAATTTCATCGTGCTGGGAATGGCTTCCGGATGGGAATCAATCGTACCCGTTACATTGCCGCCCGGCTTTTCCAGAGAAGCGACAAGCTCCGCTCCGACCGGATCTGTGACAGAACTGAACACAATGGGAATATCCTTCGTTGCACTTAGAGCCGCCTGGGCACTTGGGGTGGAATTCGCAAAGATGAGGTCTGGCTTCTGGCTCACCAGTGTTGCCGCAATCGTGGTATTTGTACTTGCATCGCCCTGCGCGTTCTTGACGTCAAATTCCGCTTTAATTCCTTTATCCTTCAGTGCCTCTTTGAAGCCTTTATAGGCATCATCCAGGGATGGATGCTCAACGATTTGAGTCACGCCGATTTTGTACGTTTTTCCTGAATCGCCTCCGCTGCCGCTTTCTCCTCCGGACGCCCCCTCTTTATTTCCGCATCCACTCAGCATCAGACCCGCAGCTACCGCCATGCTTACCCAAACTCCTGTTTTCTTCCCCATTCAGATCCCCCTTTAAAAATCTCTTATGTGCCGAAAATATGAAGCTCGTTATTTTACCGTAATGGTATCATCAGGAAATTAGTCCGTCAATTTGTTTTTTGAATATTTAAAATTATCAATCTAAACTTTGGCCACTCCGGCTGTACCTCGCCATTCCGGCAATCGTTTTCTCCATGTCCGCTTTCATCTCTCCGATCAAATCCTTTACGGAAGGTATCTCTCTGATCAGCCCTGCGATTTGGCCGCTGTTCCAAAAACCCGTTTCCTCGTTTCCGTGGACAGCCCCGGAAATGTGAAAGTCTTCATTCGTCCGCTCATTGTACTCCTCAAGCGTCATGCCTTCCCGCTCCAGGTCTGCAATAAAGCCCGAATACGGATTTCTTAGCACTCTTCTGACACGGCCGACAGAACGCCCGATGATCATCGTTCCGGCATCGTCTGACTCAAGGAGGCGCTGTTTATAAAGAGACGAAAACGGGGCTTCCTTCGTCGCAATGAACCGGGTTCCCATCTGAACCCCTTCCGCTCCAAGCGCAAGCATCGCCGCAAGTCCCCTTCCATCTGCAATTCCGCCAGCCGCCGCTATAGGAATGCTTACTGCATCCGCGAGCTGCGGAATCAGTGTAAGCGTCGTCGTTTCCAGCGGAGAATTCAGACCTGCCGCTTCATACCCTTCTCCAACGACTGCATCGGCTCCGCCTGCTTCCGCCTTTAGCGCCTGCTTCACAGAAGCCGTCACCGCAAGGATTTTTATCCCCCGCTCTTTAAAAAACGGGATATAGGGAGCAGGGTTCCCTGCGGAAAGAGAGACCGCATGAACATCGTGCTTTACAATTAGTTCGGCAATGCCCTTTGCATGAGCGGAAACAGATAACGCAATATTCACGGCAAAGGGACGGTTCGTCCGCTCCTTCGTCTCCAGAATGATCCGTTCCACTTCTTCCGGTGTCCGGGTACCCGCCCCAATCGTACCGAGCGCTCCCGCTTCCGAAATCGCCGCCGTCAGCTGCGCATTGCTAATATTCCCCATTCCGCCCTGGATGATGGGGACGTCAATATCCAGGATCTCGCATAATCTGTTCATTGGCTGGTTCTCCTTTGTTTTTTGGTAACGCTTACATTTTTATGAGGCAGGGAAGGCGGGGGCTGGTGTTTGGTTGTGTTGTGCCGGAGGGGGATTGGTGCCTGGTGCCTGACCCGCGACCTATTAGAGTGTTAAAGCTCCGGCACTCGCTCTCTGATTCCTTGCGGCACAAGGCTTTAAAGAGGGTCCCCTCTGTCCCCCGCTGCGGTGAAGAATGTGGGGACTGGCACCGTGCCTGACCCGCTGTCTATTAGCAAAATAAAGCTCCGGCACCTGCTCTCCTATCCCTTGCAGCGCAAGGCTTCAAAGAGGGCTCCCTCTGTCCCCCGCTGCGGTGAAGGATGTGGGGACTGGCACCCGCCAGCGCAAGCGACGGAAAACTGGGAACTGAGAACCGGCACCCGCCACCACATACACCGGAAGGCTGGCAGAGTGCACCGTCGCATATTTTTGCACTGACCCCCGCCCCGCTAAAGCACGAAACCTCCGTCCCCCCTGCTGTTCAAGTGAGTTTGGATAAGGGGTTGCACGCTCCTTGCTTGTTCCCCCGGCACGGTACTGTACTGGGGGTCAGTGCAATGCACTGACCCCCGCTCCGCTAAAGCACGAAACCTCCGTCCCCCCTGCTGTTCAAGTGAGCTCGGATAAGGGGTCGCTCGCTCCTTGCTTGTTCCCCCGGCGCGGTACTGTGCTGAGGGTCAGTGCAAGCAGAGAGAGAGAGAAAAATTCACCGTCCTACTAAAATCACCGAATCCCTACTTCTCCTCTACCAGCAAAGGATGCTGAAAGATATCGTATTCGGAGTCTTTGTTGGTCAGCTCGTTGCCTTCTTGGAATACCTCTTCAAAGAAGCGGCTTGCCGGTTCGGCGAGTTCGCGGTAGTAGCTGCTGAACAGGGAGGCGGCGTGGCTGCCGAGCCATTTTTCGGGGAGCAGTTCTTCTGGCAGTCCCGGGTCGCTGAACAGGAATTTGCGGTATTCGTGGACGAGTTTTGTGCGTTCGACGAAGCATTCGGCGTCGGTCATTTCGCCTTTTTGAATTTTGTTTTTATCGATGATGTATTTCTGGCTGTATTCGGCGATGAAGGCTTCGTAGCGGTTGTTGATTTCGTTTAAGTCCCAGCATTCTTCGACGAGCTTTTTGTTTTCATGAGGCCCGTCGTATTGGGATACGAAAAAGTGAACGTATGGACGGATTTCATATTTATCCATGAGGGCATAGACTTCTTTTGTGAGCTCGTTCGGCGATACCCAGCAGCTGTTGGCCATGGTTCCGAATCCGCTCCAGACGAGTTCTTTGCGCAATTCGTCACGGATGGCCCGCTTTTCTTCGGGAATGGAATAGATGAAAAGCCGCCATTTGCCGTCCCACTGGTCCGGACTGAGCTTAAAGATTCGTTTGGCCGCTTCTTCCATCCGGATGGAACCCCGTTCGGTTAAATAATAATAACTTTTGTTGCCGTTTTTTTTGGATGTGACCCAGCCCTGTTTGTTCATTCTGGATATGGCGGCGCGGACGGATTGCTCGTTGTGGCCGAATTCCTTCAGAAGGCGGATCAGGCTGCCGATCCAGATTTCATTGCCATAATGGCGGATGTAATCTCCGTATAGGGTGAAAATCATGGATCTCGTGTTGATCGTGCTATTCATTGCGTTCACTACTCTCTATCAAAAGTTAAGCGCTCTATTATCCTCCATTTGACAATGAAAGGTTCCCCTCTGTCAATACATTTCCACTACTTCCCCATAAACTGAGGGGTTCGTTTTTCGGAAAAGGCGAGAAGCGCTTCTCTTCTATCGTACGTCGGTATCGTCTGCTCATAGGCTTCCGCTTCAATGGTCAGTCCGCTCTCGAGATCCGTATCCATCCCATTGCGGATGGCGTATTTTGCCTGCTCCACCGCCACGGGGCCGTTTCTCAGGATTTCATTGGCAAGTTGCTCGCACTCCTTCATTAATAAAGGTCCCGGGACGGCCTTTGTTACAATACCGTACTGATAAGCCTGTTCAGCATTTATTTTTCGTGCGGTCAGAATCAGTTCCTTTGCCCGGGCTTCGCCAATCAAACGCGGCAGGCGCTGGGTTCCGCCTGCTCCGGGAATGATCGCCCAGCTTGTTTCCGTCAGGCCCATTTTGGCATGATCGGCTGCAAGACGGAAATCGCAGGCGAGCATCAGCTCGAAGCCTCCGCCAAATGCATAGCCGTTAACGGCCGCAATGGTCACCTGGGGAAGCTTGGAGATTTCATGAAAAACGGTTCTGATTTTGGATACATTGCGGCGAACATCCTCCTCGCCAAGAGTGCGTCTTTCCTTTAGGTCAGCGCCGGAGCTGAAGGATTTATCGCCGGCCCCGGTAAACATGATGACCCTGATTTCCCGGTCATAGCGGAGTCTTTCAGCCAGTTCACCAAGCTCTGACAGCATCTCATAGTTAAAGCAGTTTAGTGATTCGGGACGATTCAGGGTGACATAAGCCAGCCCGTCTTTCTTTTCTAAAATCAGGTTCTTCACTGGAATCCTCCTATTCGATGTTTTCAATAATGGTCGCTATTCCCTGACCTACGCCGACACACATGGCGGCGAGTCCGAACGGAACTTGCTGCCTTTTCATTTCGTGTAAAAGAGTTGTTAATATACGGGCTCCGCTTGCTCCGAGGGGATGGCCGAACGCAATGGCGCCGCCATTCACATTCACCTTCCGCCGGTCTAGTCCAAGCTCGTTTATGCACGCGAGCGCTTGGGACGCGAAGGCTTCGTTCAGTTCAGTGAGTCCGATATCGGCGATGGTCAGCCCTGACCGGGAAAGCGCCTTTTTCACAGCATGCACCGGCCCCATTCCCATGATGGACGGTTCGAGTCCGGCAACTGCGGACACTTTATATTTCGCGAGCGGCTTCAAACCAAGCTCTTTCGCTTTTTCCAGGCTCATCATCAGCAGCGCAGCCGCCCCGTCGTTTACTCCGGATGCATTTCCCGCTGTTACGGTTCCTTCGGGAAAAAGCGGCTTCAGGGATGCGAGTTTTTCAAGAACGGTTTCAGGACGGGGATGTTCATCCTGATTCACCGTATGTTCCTTCCCTTTCCGATCGCGGAACACAACCGGAACGATTTCCTGATGGAACCGTCCGCTTTCCATCGCTTTTGCCGCTTTCATTTGACTTTCATAGGCGAACTGGTCCTGTTCTTCTCTTGTAATGCCGAACTGCCGAGCTACGTTTTCGGCCGTTTCAGGCATAGAATCTGTTCCGTATTTCTCCTCCAGCGCTCTGTTAATAAAACGCCAGCCGATGGTCGTATCGAGCAGTTCCATATTCCCGCGCGGATAATCGGCTTCGGGTTTTCCCATGACATAGGGCGCCCGAGTCATGCTTTCGGTTCCGCCGGCAATGAAGATATCGCCTTCCCCGGCCATAATGGCGCGAGCGGCATAGTTGACGGCATCAAGTCCCGATCCGCACAGACGGTTGATGGTTGTTCCGGCCGTTTCAACAGGAAGACCGGCAAGAAGCGCGGACATGCGGGCAACATTCCGGTTATCCTCTCCCGCCTGATTTGCGCATCCGAAAACGACTTCTTCGATGCCTTCAATGCCTTTGTTCCGATCGAGCAGCCCTTTAATTACAATTGCACCCAAATCATCCGGCCGGACGGTTTTTAATGCCCCCTTGTACCGGCCGATCGGTGTCCGGACGGCATCCACTATGACCGCTTCATGCACTGTAAGCCCCTCCTTTACTTTTCTGGATAATCATAAACGCCTTTCCCTGATTTGCGCCCGAGCCTTCCCGCTTTTACGTATTGGACAAGAAGAGGAGCCGGCCTGTATTTTTCCCCCAGCGTTTCATGGAGGTAGTTTAGGTTATTGAGCCTTGTATCCAGCCCAACGAGGTCTCCAAGCTCAAACGGCCCCATCGGGTAGTTCAGCCCGAGGCGGATGGCTTTATCGATTTCTTTTGCTGAACCGACGCCTTCCTGAAGCATGTAAAATGCTTCGTTCCCGACGAGGGCACTGATTCTGCTCGTTACGAATCCGGGAAATTCGTTAATCACAACCGTTTCCTTCTTCATTTTTCTCGCCGCTTCCTTAATCGCTTCCGCTGTTTCATCACTTGTTTCAAGTCCACGGATGATTTCGATGAGCGGCATTTTATGTACAGGGTTGAAAAAGTGCATCGCGATGACGTTTTGCGGCCTTTTTGTAAAGGAGCCGATTTCAGTCGGACTCATCGTCGACGTATTCGTTGCAAAAAAGCAGTGCTCTGGTGCATGGGCATCCAGGATTTCAAAGACGGCCTGCTTGATTTCTTTTTTCTCCGGAACCGCTTCAATAATCAGGTCCGCACGCTTAGCCCCGTCTTCAAGGCTTGCTGTGTATTGGAGACGGTCTTTTGCCGATGCTGCCTGTTCCTCCGTCATGATATTCCGGCTGACAGCCTTTTGAAAAATGAGATTGATTTCTTTTTCTGCGCTCTCAAGCGCTTCTTTTTTTACATCCGCAAGCACGACGCGGAATCCTCCGGCTGCCGCAACATAGGCGATGCCTCTTCCCATGACTCCGGATCCGGCAACCATTATCTGTTCAATCACACCGTTTCCCCCTTTGATCGAAAAAATGCGAGCGGTCCCCGGTTAGGGAGAAACGCTCGCTATAGGATGGATTTTTATACGTTAAAAAAATTCAGCGGACGGGTGCCGAAATAGGAAAGCACACTTTTCGTTTCTGTGTAGAGATCAAGTGTTTCGACACAAAGCTCGCGTCCGAACCCGGACTGCTTGTAGCCGCCGAACGGTGTGCCCGGGAAAGCGGAAATCGGGCTGTTTACCATCACGATGCCGGCTTTGATTTCGTTTGCCACGCGAGTAGCGCGCGCCTGGTTTGTCGTCCAAATGGCAGAGCCTAATCCGTAGATCGTATCATTGGCAAGCGCGAGTGCTTCTTTTTCGCCATTAAATTTCATCACCACGACAACCGGTCCGAAGATTTCCTCCTGAACGGATTTCATGTCATGGTTCACGTTCGTGATGATGGTCGGCTCATACCAGTATCCCTCTTCAAACCCTTCTACTGCCGCTGCTTTTCCTCCGGTCACAATGGTCGCTCCGTCCGCGATTGCCGACTGAACGTAGCCATCAATGGTTTCAAGCTGATCCTTGCTGATGATGGCACCGATATGCGTTCCTTCATTAAATGGATTGCCGAGCTTCAGCTTTTTCGCCTTTTCAGTAAACTTCTCCATGAACTCGTCATAGATGCTTTCTTCTACATAAAGGCGGGATCTCGCTTCACAGGACTGGCCCGTGTTGTAAAAAATTCCGTAAAGGGAACCCGCAACCGCCGCCTCGATATCCGCGTCTTCAAAAACGATGTTCGGGGATTTTCCGCCAAGCTCCAGCGTAACCCGTTTCAGCGTCTGGCTTGCTTTCGCCATAATATCCTTTCCGATTGGTGTTGAACCGGTAAAGGCCACTTTATCCACTTCCGGATGTTCAACGAGGTAATTTCCGACAGTGGAGCCTGCGCCCGGAATCACGTTGACAACTCCTGCAGGAAGTCCCGCTTCATGGCAGATCTCTGTAAGGACGATCGCCGTAAGCGGCGTCAGGCTTGCCGGTTTCAGGACGACACAGCATCCTGCGGCGATGGCCGGGGCAACCTTCCAGGCCGCCATCATCAGCGGATAGTTCCATGGAATAATCTGCGCGCAGACGCCGACCGGCTCCTTTTGCGTATAGTTGAAAAATTGACCCGGAACGTTGTTGACATCTCCGCGGTGGCCGACAATCGCGCCTGCGTAAAATTCGAAATCCTCAATCGCCTGCATAACCTGGCCCTGGGCTGCGGAAAGGGCTTTTCCCGTATCCAGAATTTCAAGCTCCACCAGTTCATTGAAGCGCAATCTCATAATCGAAGCAATTTTGTTCAGGACGCGGGAGCGTTTGCCGATCGGTGTCCGTTTCCATTTGCCGGCATCAAATGCGGCCCTGGCTGCTTTCACCGCGCGGTCTGCGTCTTCAATGGAAGCTTTCGCCACAACCGCTACGGCATCACCGGTTGCCGGGTTGTATGTAGTAAAGGTTTCTCCGGATTTGCTGTCCACCCTTTCTCCGTTAATCAATAGCTGATACGTTTCGCGAATCGTTGGAGATGTTTCGAACTTTTTGTCTTTCACTGTACTCATGTTCATCACTCCTGATTTTTATTTTCCGGAAAACTGCGGTTTTCTTTTTTCCAAAAAGGCTGCGGTCCCTTCACGGTGGTCGGCTGACAGACCGGCGATCCGCTGATACTGCGCCTCTTTTTCAAGCATGTCATCCAGGCTTGAAGTAAAGCTTTCGCGGACCGCCCGTTTAATCAAGCCAATCGCTGATGTCGGCATAGCCGCAAGCCTCTCCGCAAATGCGGTCACTTCCTGCTCCAGCAGTTCAGCCTCTGTGACACGGTACACAAGCCCAAGCTCCTTCGCCTGCTGTGCGGTCACTTTTTCGCCAAGGATCGCAAGCTCCAGCGCTTTAGCCGTGCCTACAATTCTCGGGAGGTAGTAGTGATTCCCGGAATCCGGGACAAGTCCGACGTGGATAAAGGACTGAATAAAACTCGCTTTCTCTGAAGCAATCCGAAAATCACAGCCAAGCGCCAAACTGAATCCGGCGCCGGCGGCCACTCCATTAACCGCTGCAATGACCGGTTTTTCAAAAACAGCCAGTGCCCGGACCATCGGGTTGTAGCGGTTCCTTAGAATATCTCCATGATTCGTTTCCTCACCGATGCTTCCTAAATCCTCACCCGAGCAAAATGCCCTTCCTTCCCCCGTGATCACCACACAGCGGATGGCTTCATCCGAGGCTGCTCCCTTTAGTGCCTGAATGATTTCTTTATTCATCTGCCCGGTAAAAGCATTAAGTTTATCGGGCCGGTTCAGCGTAAGCCAGGCCACACCGTTTTTCGGCTCGAACTTGATCGTTCCGTACATACAGACCCCCTACTTCCCCTTAAATGAAGGACGCCGCTTTTCCTGAAATGCAAGCATGCCTTCTTTCTGGTCTTCCGATGAAAACAGCAGGCTGAAGTTCTTCCGCTCAAATTGCATCCCTTCATAAACGGAATAATCCAGCGCCTTGTATACGGCCTCTTTGCTTAACCGGATGGAAAGAGGCGCTTTTTCTGCCAGGCGTGCTGCAAATTTCATCGTTTCTTCTATTAAAAGCTCCGGTGCGAACAGGCGGTTGACGACTCCAAAGCGTTCGGCTTCCTGTGCGGTCATCATTTCCCCTGTCCAAATATACTCGAGTGCCTTTGTCTTCCCCATCAGCTTTGTCAGCCGCTGGGTTCCGCCGGCTCCCGGCATGACGCCGAGATTCACTTCCGGAAAACCGAATTTTGCGGTGTCCGCAGCAAACAGCAGGTCGCAGGCAAGCGCCAGTTCAAACCCTCCGCCTAAAGCAAAGCCATGAACCGCCCCAATGATCGGCTTCTTGATGACGGTCATCCGGTCCCAATCCACAAACTGATTGAGCAGCTCCATCCGGACCGGGTCTTCATTCGCCATTTCATCAATATCGGCTCCCGCAGCGAACGCTCTGCCGCTGCCCGTCAGAACGGTCACCCGGACATCGTCCCGCCGGTCGTATTCTTCCAGTGTTTCGGCAATTTCACGGATCATTTGCCGGTTCAGGGCATTCAGAACCTTAGGCCGGTTCAGTGTAATCAGACCGATGTTTCCGTGTACCGCCGTTTCAAGCAGGTTATCCATTATGCTCTTCACCGAAGAAGAAGGTAACAAGGTTCCCGGCAAATTTCATAACGTCCTTTCCTGAAGCCTTGGATTCATCTGTTTTAGATGCTTCCTTGAAGGCCTGCTTGCTTTCATAAAACATTTCGCACATTAAGTAGTACTCGCTTTCCCCCATTGGAGAACCGGTGATTTTCGTGATTTTCACGTCCTGAAGGCCGGGGATTTTCTGTGTCAGCGGAATGTGAGTGTTGAAATAGTACTCATCAAAGCTTTGGGGATCCTCTGGTTTTTTAAATAGGGCGACCATTTTGAACATGTTCATCTTCTCCTTTTTCTACATTAAAGTAGAGATTGGTTTCATCGCTTCAAACGGGTTCTTGCATGATTTGCAGTACAAAATGCTTCGGCAGGCTGTCGGGCCGAATATATTTTCCAAGGTTGTATAACCTGACCCGCAGTAAGGGCAATCCACCTTCCACATGCCGGCTTCTTCGAGAAATACCGGCGGCGGGGCAATCCCGAATTCCTTCAGCCGTTCACGGCCTTCATCGGTAATCCGGTCAGAGGTCCACGGCGGACTGTAAATAAATTCAACCTGGACAGAGCTGATTTCATCCAGCTCCATAACAGCGCTTACAATATTCTTTTGAATGATTTCCAGGGCCGGGCACCCCATGAATGTCGGAAGCGCCTGAATGACCGCTTTTCCAGATTGATAGCAGATGGATTCAATCATCCCCAAGTCTATGACACTGACAGAGTTAATCTCAGGATCCTTCACGGTTTCGAGCACAGCTCTTATTTTTCCGATTACGTCTTGATTCATTTGTGTGAACGCCCCTTTACCAGACGGCCGAAGGGTCACTTCGGTAAACCTCCGATAACACTTCAAGCGCCGACTTCAAATCCTCTGTATGCTCACCGTTCCGTCCATTTCCGGATTTCATGCCGCATGGTGCCGGCTCAGGAAGCTGGACCTGACTGAAAATCAGCTTGATTTTGGAGTAAAACCGCTGCTTCAGCAGTTCTTCTCCTTCAATCAGTCCATGCTTCGCCAGCTCCCCGCCAAAAGCACCAAGCGTCAGCACTCCCTCAAAATCCTGCCACACCTTCTCAATGGCTCTTACCATCCTCGTCTTTGCTTCCCCTCCTGAGAGGATCAGCTGCCTGAACCACGTTTCCCAGTGCATCAAATGATAATACTGCTCCATGTTAATTTTCACGGCCGCCTGGGAAAGAGGTTCATAGGAGGAGTTTTTCAAGGATTCGAGTTTGATTTTTTTATAGAGATCGTAAAAATAGTTCCGGACGACGGTGAAGGCCCAGTCATACTTCGGTTCCTCTAAATAAGTGCCCGGCCCGTTCACTTCCTCTAAAATAATGGCATTTTTCCGATCCTGAACAGGGCGGGCATGGGCTAGAGCGTCAGCCGCCCCAGCTCCAAGCTGTTCGAGCAGCTGATAGTAAATGGCCGCATGCCCCATCGTATCCTGATTGATGGAAGAGTAGGCAATATCCTCTTCAATATGCGGGGCAAGGCCGAGCCACTCCGAACCTCTGTAAGCCGTAATGAAATCATCATCTGCGAGCTGGAAGAGGAGCTCTGACAAAGCCTTCCTGTATTCATCATTTTGTTTTGCCTCAAGCGCATCGTGAACGTTTGTCATTTGCTCTCCTCACCCCAGGACAAAATCTCTTTTTCATCAAGCATCCCCTGCTCATATTCCCGCCATTTTTTCTTTAAATAGCCGTAGCCCTTCGTTGTCCGGTAATCTTTGTTATCCAGACGCGCAAGCGATTCGCGCTCATCCTCTGTCATTTTCCGGATGTCTGACCGTTTGACGACCCAAATGTCCGCAACCGGCTCCCGGCGCATAAAATTTTCCTGAGCCATCACAGCCGCGAGCTCATGATTCGGCGCAAGCAGGCTGAACTGGTATTGCATATTAGATGATGGCGTTCGCTTGCTGAACACTTCAAATACCTCAAAAAACTCTGTCCTCTGCTTATCTGTCATGTGGTCAACCCCTTGCTAAACAGCATTCTGGCTTTTCATGTTCAGGGCATCAAGCACCCATTTATTGTTTTCATAGGCGAGCCTGCGAAGACGGAGACGGTCCTTCGATTTCGGCCCGTTGTTTTTAATGATGTTTTTGAACTCATTCCAGTCCGGCTGCTTATAGATCCAAAGCTTCTGCTCTTCATCGAAATGCATCGTTTCATCCGGAAGCTTCAAGCCAATGGACAGCACCCTTGGAATATATTTTGTAAAAAAGTCCTGGCGGAGCTGTTCATTTGTTTTTGTCCTGATTTTGTATTTAATGGTGGTATCCTGTTTGGATGAACCGGTTGTGGCGGCACTGGCCGGACCGAAAAACATAAGCAGCGCCTCCCACCAGCGGTTCAGGGAATCCTGAATCATCGCCTTTTGTTCCGGTGTACCTTCTGTTAATGCGAGAATAATGGATTCCCCATGCTGGGCATGAAAAACCTCTTCTGCACAAATTCGCTGCAGCGCTTTTGCATATGGGCCGTATGAGGCTCCGAGCATATTCGTCTGTGAAATAATCGCCGCGCCATCCACAAGCCAGCCGATCAGTCCGGCATCCGCCCATGTCGGAGCTTCCATGTGGAAGACATTATGAAACTTTAAATCTCCGCTGAACAGATCGTCCATTATGTCCTCTCTTGTTTTCCCAAGAGGAGTCATTAAATCTTCTGTCACGCGAAGCAGCATCTGCCCGTGTCCCATTTCATCCTGAACCTTTGCCATAATGCCAAGCTTCCGTCTCAAAGACGGAGCTTTTGGAACCCACTCCTTTTCCGGAAGCGCTCCCATTATTTCGCTGATGCCATGCATGGAAATCAGTTTGATCAGGGTCAGTCTGTAATCATCCGGCATCCAGTCATCGGCTTCAATCTTTTCCCCGGCTTCAATTCTTTCCATAAACCGTTTATACTTCTCCTCATCGGTCCGCTGATTAAACGAGGAAGCAACACTCACCGCAATACCCCTCTCTATTTATATGACGATTTTATAACGGTATTATATATTATTATTATATTAAATTCAATAATTTTCCTGAAGCTAGGCAAAAGCCTGCGGAAAACGTGCATCTACGATTCTCACAGCCTTTCCCTCCGACCTCGGGATCGACTTCGGTGCAAGAATACGCACATCAATGGATACAAGACAGGACTCCCGCATCAGCTGCTGAATGCGCCTCCGGAGATCCTCAATTTTCTCATGGGCAAGATCCATCTCCGCTTCTGCGTAAACGCTATCGCTTAACTCCACATGAAGAGTCACTTCATCAAGCGGCCCCTGCTTATTCAGGTGCAGCTGATAGTGAGGACTGATTTCCGGTACCTTGATCAGATAGTGTTCAATTTCTGACGGAAATACATTGACCCCTCTGATAATCAGCATGTCATCCATACGTCCCTTGATTCTGGACATGCGCGCCGTCGTTCTCCCGCATTTACACGGCTCTCTTGTAATGGAAGCGATGTCTCCCGTCCGGTAGCGGATCATTGGAATCGCTTCTTTCTTCAGACTCGTGAAGACGAGTTCGCCAAGCTGTCCTTCGGGTACCGGCTCCAATGTATCCGGATCAATCACTTCTGTGAGAAAATGATCCTCTGCCAGATGCAGTCCGTCCTGCGCTTCTCGGCATTCCACCGCCACGCCCGGCCCCATCACCTCACTCAGCCCGTATATGTCGCAGGCTTTGATTCCGAGCCGTTCCTCAAGCGTTTTCCGCATCTCCTCCGACCACGGCTCTGCCCCGAAAATACCGTACTGAAGAGAAGTGGCACAGGAATCCTTGCCAAGCTCCCTCATCCGTTCCGCGATATTCAGCGCATAGGAAGGCGTACAGCAAATCACCTCAGGCTGCAAATCCTCGATCAGCGTAATCTGGCGGTCTGTATTCCCGACGGACACCGGGATAACCGCCATTCCAAGCTTTTCGCCGCCGGCATGCAGCCCGAGTCCGCCTGTGAAAAGGCCGTAGCCATAAGCATTGTGCAGAATCCCATCCGGAGTTCCGCCTCCTAACGCGATTCCTCTTGCGGCTAAATCCGCCCAGCTTTCGATATCCTGTTTCGTATATCCCACAATCGTCGGCTTCCCTGACGTCCCTGAGGAGGCATGGATCCGGATGAGGTCCTTCCGGTCAGCCGCAAATAATCCGAACGGGTAATGCTCGCGCAAGTGCTTTTTCTGGGTAAACGGCAGCTTTTGGATATCATCGAGCTGCTGGATCACGTCCGGAGTAATCCCCGCTGTTTTAAAGCGTTCCTTATAAAATGGGCTTTTTTCAAAAGCAGCATGAACCGTTTTTTTCAAATGTTTGAGCTGCAGTTTCTCCATTTCCATCCGTGACAGTGTCTCTTCCCTGTGCAAAATCAACCATATCCCCCCTCTTACTCCTACTGTCATTTATAACGTTTATTTATCGACATAAATAAAAACGTCATATTTTATTTCCAGCATACATTGGACGCAATAGACCGTCAATTAATTTCTGAAAATTCCATCTATATCCTTCAAACCTAGTTCAGATCTTTTGCAGAGAACCAGCCGGCACACTTTATCATTGGCATTCTTTAAAATCCGTTCTTTCGAATCAGATTCCTTAACATAGGAGGCACAACTGTAATCTGAATGTAAAAGAATTCATCTCATGTTTTTCTCACAAGCCCTCTTTTTCAGAATAGTCGGATCATCACCCTCCTTTTCTCCTTGCCAACGTTTATATTACGCTCATCGAATTTGAAAACGCCAACAGAGGGGAACCGGTTCCACACAGACGGATCCATCTATTCAAAGTAAACGAATACATAACCGCTCATTTTATAGAAAGTGTTTCTTTACTGAAACTAAGTCTTTAGTCCTGTGAAAATACAACCAAAATTCCTCAAAAAGAGGGAACGGTTACTTTCGTCCTCTTTGACGGAAAAATGTGCAGCCAGTATTCTGTAGTTGCATGCGGAACCGGTTCTGCAAAAGCTGCTTCAGCGCTGCAGCTATCATTTAAATATTCATTCAGTTCCTTGTCACTGCAGATTTTGGAAGGATAGTTAATAAAACATTTAAGAAATGAGGACGATTATGAACATCCAGACGATTCTTAAACGAACAACGGCATTAACTCTTACTTCTGCTATTGTATTAGGCGGAGGCGCTCAGGCTTTTGCTCAAGAATACAAAGATCAAAATAAAACATACGGGCAAGGCGAACTGACACGTGAAGATATGGGCAAAATTCCCGGCCAAATCGCAAAAGATAAAGCCCGCTACACTGTCCCTCAGTTCGATGAGACAAAAATCAAAAATATTGAATCAGCAGTCGGCTATGATAAAGATGGAAACAAAATCAAGCTGGATGTGTGGGACACTTGGCCTCTAGCGAACGCTGACGGAACCGTTGCGGATTATAAAGGATACGACATCGTTTTCGGCCTTGCCGGTGACCCGAAGGATGCCAACGATACATCCATCTATATGTTCTATAAGAAAAAAGGCAATGAATCCATCGATGCATGGAAAAATGCAGGAAAAGTATTCGAGAACGATAAAGTGAACCCGAATGATCCGCATCTGAAAAACAAGGATCAGGACTGGTCCGGTTCTGCGATTATGACAGAGGACGGCGAAATCCGTTTGTTCTATACGAACCGCTCGGACCGTGAAGCTGGTAAACAAACGATTACAACGGCACAAGTGAACATGTCACAGCCTGCATCCGGCCAATTGAAAGTGAACGGAGTATCCGATCACAAGTCCATCTTTGACGGAGACGGCGAACTCTATCAGACAATCAAACAGTTCACGGATGGCGGCGGAATGGAATCCGGCGATAACCATACACTGAGAGACCCTCACTATATTGAAGAAAACGGAAAAAAATATCTTGTATTTGAAGCAAATACAGGTACTGAAACAGGCTACCAAGGGGAACAATCTCTATTTAACCGTGCCTACTACGGCGGAGATAAATCTTTCTATGAAGCAGAAAAAGAAAAGCTGATGAACAGTGATAAAAAGAAAACAGCGGAGCTTGCAAACGGCGCTATGGGAATCATCGAACTAAATGATGACTACACATTGAAAAACGTGAAAAAGCCATTGCTTACTTCTAACACCGTAACAGATGAAATTGAACGTCCGAACATTTTCAAGCACAACGGCAAATGGTACCTCTTCACTGATACACGCGGTGCTAAGATGACGATTGATGGTGTAGATAATGAAGATATCTATATGCTTGGTTATGTAGCCGATTCTCTTAACGGCAAATTCAAGCCGCTGAACGGTACAGGCATTGTGCTCCATCATGACCTGGACCCGAATGACAAAACGTTCAACTATGCACACTATGCGATCCCGCAAAAATCCGGTGATGACTTTGTTGTCACAAGCTACATTACAAACAGAGGATTCTTCGAGGATCAGAAGTCTTCTTTCGCACCAAGCTTCTTATTGAACATTGACGGCGATCAGACTTCTGTTGTCAAAAACAGCGTACTTGAGCAAGGACAGCTTGAAGTTCAGGCGGATGAAAAATCCAAATAAAACAATAGCAGAGAAAATGGTGAGTGATGATCCTCACCATTTTCTTTTATCTGTTCATGAAAGGGGCAATTGAAGTGAACAGCACGAAAAAATCCTTCATATGGATCGCTCTTGCTGCTTTGATGCTGGGTCTTTTCACCATGATGACGATCAAATGGCAGGATGGGAAAAAACAGCCTGACCCAAAACCTGCACCTCCTCAGGAATCGTCTTCTTATCGGCCGGCTTTTCATTTCAGCACGCCCGATAAATGGAAAAACGATCCGCAGAAACCGGTCTTTTTTGACGGGAAATACCATTACTATTATTTATACAACGGCAATTATCCAGACGGGGGCGGAACGGAATGGCGCCATGCTTCCTCTGAGGACCTTGCTTCATGGAAAGACGAAGGAGTCGCCATCCCTAAATTTACAAACAAAAACGGGGATATTTGGTCCGGGTCTGTCGTCGAAGATAAAAAAAATACAGCCGGCTTCGGGGAAGGGGCAATTGTTTCCCTTGTTACCCAGCCTTCAGCTGATGGCGGCAAACAGGAACAATATTTATGGTACAGTACCGATCGGGGAAAAACGTTTCAATCCTTCAGCGATGAACCTGTCCTATCCAATCCCGGAACAGAAGTTTTCCGTGATCCGAAAGTGATTAAGGATGATGAACATCAGAAGTGGGTCATGACCATGGCGGAAGGAGATAAAATCGGTTTTTATGAGTCCGGGAATTTGAAAGATTGGACGTATACCGGAGAATTCAAAACAGAAAACATCGGGCTGATTGAATGTCCGGACCTTTTCCAGATGCGTGCCGATGACGGCACGGTCAAATGGGTTATGGGGGCAAGTGCAAATGGGAAAGCTGCCGGAAAACCAAATACGTATGCGTATTGGACAGGCACCTATGACGGAAAAACGTTTACTGCCGAAAACCAGGAGCCCCAGTGGCTGGATTACGGTTTTGACTGGTACGGCGGCGTGACGTTTGAAGATGGAAAAAGCGAAGACCCATTGACTAAGCGTTTTGCATTGGCATGGATGAATAACTGGGATTATCCCCACAACACCCCAACCGTAAAGGAAGGGTTCAACGGAGTGGATTCCATTGTCCGTGAGATTGGGCTTAAAAAGCAGGCAGATCAAAGCTACAGCTTAACTTCCCAGCCTGTCCAGACACTCGGTCAATTAACCGAGTCAGCGGATACGATCAGCCGCCTAGAAGTGAATGGATCCAAAACACTCGATACGAAGGGGGACACCTATCAGATGGATGCCGATATGACATGGGACCAGGCTAAGAACATCGGATTGCGGCTGCGCGAATCCGATGATCAAAAGCGTCACATTGATATCGGTTTTCTCCCTGATCAGGGGCTCGCGTATGTGAACAGGGGCTTCACGGGACAGCCGGATGAAAGCAAAAAATATGTGGAAAGCAAAGCGCCTTTTGACGCAGGCAAGAAAAAGGTCCATGTTAAAATATTGGTGGACCGGACAAGCGTCGAGGTATTTGTAGATGACGGGAAAAGCGTTCTGTCCAATCAGGTGTTTCCAGAACCGTCTGATCAGGGAATCACCCTATTCTCTGAAGGCGGGCCGGCTGTGTTTGAAAAAATAGAGATCAAACACTTCCGTTCGGGAGCCCAATCATCATGATACGATCAAGAGGCTGGTATGAAACCGGCCTCTTTTTCCTTTTGCTCTGAAAAGCGCCTTTAGACGCAGCAATCCTGCTGCAGGACCGCTTCACTGCCTGTCCGAATTGCCTGCCCAAGTATTTCCCGGCTTCAAAAACTTTTCCGCGTTTTGACAATTTTTGATATAATATGCACAAGACGCTTTATGAAAGGAAGCCGCGATGATTGAAACAAGCCGCCTGGACCGAGGCAAGAAAAAGAAAAGCAGCCGGAAAACACGCAAAGTCTTTTTACTCATATTCCTCCTTCTCCTAGCAAGCACCGTCCTCTTTTTCTATATTCAATATAAAACAGCACTCGATCAATCCATGAAAGCAACAGATGTTCATAAACAGGAAGTTGATTTTAATGGCGTAATGACAAAAGGCAAGGTAAATGTTCTGCTGCTTGGAATCGACTCCCGGGGAGAAGAAAAATCCCGGACCGATACCATTATGATTGGCCAATACGATCACGATGCAAAAACAGCTAAACTTGTCTCCATCATGCGGGATTCCTATGTTGATATTCCGGGTCACGAAAAAATGAAAATCAATTCAGCCTATTCCATAGGCGGAGCTGAGCTTCTCAGAAAAACCATCAAAGAAAACTTTGATGTCGATGTCCAATACTATGCATTAGTCGATTTTAAAGGATTCTCTCAAATTATCGATACCGCTTTCCCGGATGGACTGGAAGTCAATGTCGAAAAACGGATGTCCAAGGATATTGGGATGATTCTTGAGCCGGGATTGCAGCGGCTTGATGGAAAACAGACCCTGGCCTATGTCCGGTTCAGAAAAGATGCCCAAAGCGACTTCGGCCGGATTAAACGGCAGCAGGAGATTATCGGCAAGGTGACCAGTGAGCTCCTGACCCTAAACGGCGTCGTAAAGGCACCACAATTGCTCGGGACCATTCAGCCTTATATCAATACGAATATCGATTCAGGCGAAGTGCTGTCTCTCGCCACCTCTTACCTTACAAACCGGGATGAAGGCATTGAAACTCTTCGAATTCCGGCGGACGGGACCTATGAACCGAAGACTTTCCAGCGGGCGGGAGCGGTTCTGGACCTGGATCTTGAAAAAAATCAAACGGCACTAAAGGAATTTTTAGGAGAAACCGAATAATAAGCAGGCTGCCGGGCAAATTGCCGGCAGCCTTTTTATTTGACACAGAAGAGGGAAAAAAGTATCGGAGCCGTTCATTTACTAGCTTTTAAGGAGAAAAGCACAGAATGATAAAGCCCTTTTTCCTTCAATAGCAGTCTTGAAGAAGCAGAACAAATCGCCGGCGGAAAAGAAAGCTTAGCCAGGGAAGACGGAGAAGATTGCGATAAATTCCATACCGTTGCCTATACCTTCTAAAGAAAGAAAAAAAGGCTGGGATATCAGCTATGCCGCTAAAAGCTTTCAGGAAGGAAAGCTCTCTGAGACTATCAGACGGGGCTGAAGTAAAAACCGTTTCTTCCTAATGCCTTTCCCGCCGGAAAGGCCTTGGTCTTTTTAACCACTCCTTTCCCCCTTCTTTTTAATGGCTTGCGGCTTCATTCGACACCTCTTGACGGCCCTGCACAGGATTCCTTTCCTATCTCCTGATTTTCCCAAAATCCTACAAACGGTTCAAGGGAAGTTATTTCGAATATCGAATTACTTACCTAACCGAGTAGAAGGAGGAATTGATTGGATGAATAAGCTCACTTTGAAAAAATGGGCCGCATGCCTGTCCATCGCCGCATTGTCGGCAGGATTTACACTGCCGGCACAGGCAAAACAAGAGGGGTACAGTACCAGTCAGGCCGCTTACAAACCATCTTCTAATCCTGCACCGCTGCCCGTTTTCAAAAGCTCCGGGAAAAAAGATAAGACCGTCGGGGACAACGTCAGGGGACCTGCGGATCCATCCTACATAATGGATGTGAAGTACGATTCCAAAACGCATAAACTGACAGGGAAAATGACTGTCACCTTCAAAAACAATGTAAAGAACAACCTCAGTGAACTGTACTTCAATCTATGGGGAAAAGCGGATATCTTTAAAGAAAAAGGCGGCAGTATGGATGTCTCGGATATCCGGGTAAACGGGACAAAAGCGGCATTCGAAGTAAAGGATACCGCCTTGCATATTCAGAACTTATCTCTTGCAAAAAATAGAAAAGCCTCTGTATCCATGAATTTCAGCGTTGCGTTCCCTGAGCAGCAGGACCGCTTCGGCTGGTATGGCGACACCGTCTCAATGGGCAACTGGTTCCCGATTTTATCGGTGTATGACGAGGAAGGCTGGAATGTCGACCCTTATTTTAACGCGGGGGAATCGTTCTATTCACTAACAGGCAAATACGACGTCACGGTTACAACTGACCGCAAGCAGGTCATCGCGGCAACGGGTACAGAAGAAGGGAAACCACGTATAAACGGAGAGCTTGCCACCCACCGCTACAAAGCAGAAAATGTGCGTGACTTTGCGATGGAAATGAATCCGACCTACAAAATCTTGTCATCTAAAGTAAACGGGGTAAAAGTGAACGTTTATTACGATGACAAATATTCGAAATATGCCGCTTCGCTCCTTGAATCGGGCATAGACAGCATCGAGCTGTTCAGTGAAAAATTCGGGAAATACCCTTGGCCGGAGCTTGATGTCGTGTCAATGGAAGGCTGGTTCGGCGGCATGGAATATCCTCAGCTTGTCATGATCAGCTTAAATGAACGAAGAAGCCAGGAATGGGTAAAATCAGTGAACGCCCACGAAATCGGCCACCAATGGTTCTACGGCATTATCGGCGATAACGAATACGATGAGCCATGGCTGGATGAATCATTCGCAAGCTATGCCGCAGCCCTTTATGACAACAGCCTGGATGAATTAAATGTCCCTCCGCTTCCGGATGAGTCCTATCACGTCTCAAGCAAAGTATCTGACTTTACCGCCAGAGGTGACGAAGGGATCAATGCCTACTACTACACCATCTATGACTACGGCTCCACAACGCTGAACGACCTCCGCCTCGAAGTCGGCGATGATGCGTTTTATAAAGCGATGAAAGCCTATTTTAACGAAAAGAAATTCGGGATTACGACGACAAAAGACTTTATTGCCGCCATGGAGAAATCCACCGGCCAGGACTTGAGCCCGTTTTTCAGAGCGCATCGGGTGTTTCCTTCGGATCAGTATTAAGGCAGGACGGATAGCCGCTCGTGTTAACAAATGGAGACTTCCTTTAGGGAGTCTCCATTTATCCTTATTCCGCACACTTTTTATGCAGGGATTTTGTCCCTTTTGTAGAAATTACTAGAACAAGAGAAAAGCTTGGCACAAATTTAAAGGACGGTGACGGACATGTTCAAGAATCGTTTTTTCAAAAATGTTCTATTCAGGGGCCTCCCCCACAAAGAACAAAACGTTTGTGAATTAAAGCTTGTAAAAGTGATAAAGCGCCTGAAAATCGAAGACTACGAGTTCAATTGGGACCGCAACAGCTGCTATATTCAGTTTATTTACAACCAGGAAGCATACAGACTCGAGCATTCAATTGAAAAAGCCAATGCGAAGGGCATCCTGCTGCGAAACGGAATGGACTGCTTAAACGATCTGACCGAATCCCTTGAAGACCTGTGCGCCATTATCGACCGGGGAACGTACCGGTTCGAGACATGGATCGAAGGCATGAAACAATCCCCTCCCAAATCCGACACCCCTGAATACGAAGAAGAATTCCATATCCGGTACCGCTCATTAGGGAGACAGCCTTACCCTGAAACAAGAAGACAGGAAGAACTCACCTCTTTTCACCCGGAGTCCCCATTGAGAGATTTTGATGAGAACGAAACCGTGCAAGTACCATTGCGCAAATAAGAAAAGACTTCCCGGTTCAATGGGAAGTCTTTTCTCTCTATTTTTCAATGATAACCTTCAGCCCGCTGACTTCCTCTGATGCCTCCATCAGAACATCTGCCAGCTTGTTCGCCTGATCCCCGAGGTTTTTCAGACTTTCATCAAAATGAACCCATTTGATCACCATCGGGGGCATCGCATAATCCAGTAAACAATCGTACAGGGCATCCAGGTTTTCGCCGTAAAAATCCGGGAAGGAAAGCCCGGTCTTGAAAAACTGATGAATCTCCTTCACGGTCTGCAGATTTTTCCCGTTCACTACCAGTTCAGTCACTTGATTCACCTCAAGGCTAAGTATGTATTCATTTTCATTAAATAGGACTTGCTGTTAAGAAGCAAGTCCCCTCATGTTTATTAATAGACTCTTTTAAACGTAGCGTAGTGATCGCTTGTTGTGTAGTAAAGGCCGTCATTGGAATAAACCACTCTAGATGCGTTCCTGCACCCGGATGTATAATAGGCATCCGCTTCATAATACACACGGCCCGATTTAGAAGGAAGCTTTCCTTCCCGGTTCGAAAACACATCTCCGCCGATGCTGTATCCGGGAAGAACGTCTGCCAGGTTGCATTGGCTAGATACCCAGCCATACTGGGAAGCGACCGATTTCGTTACAAAATTCGCGGGCAATTCTCCATACGCTTTCAGGTAATCAATAATACCGGTAAAACTAGTTGGATACATTTCCAGAGCAGCCGCCTTCGCTTCAGGAGCTTCCTTTAAAGATCCAGCACTTACTCCACCAAACGTCAGGGCAAAAACAAGAGCAATCATCGCACCAAACTTTAACAGCTTGTTCATTCTTTCAGCCTCCGTTTTGTTCATTTTGAATACAAGCTGAATTATACAGGCGGGGCTTGTAAAGATGGTTAAGTGATTGTAAAGAATGGGATAGATGGTTAAAAATGATAGGATGCTCCTAGCGGCAGGCAGGAAAAAAGACGAGCGAATCTTTTTCCCTGCTCTAGCCAGTCCATCCTTTTTCTCATAGAAACAGGAGGGCTGCTCCAAAAATTAAAATAGCCGCCCCTGACTGAATCCATATCACCTTTTTGCCTACACCGGCCTTCTTTTCCAGAAAATAGATGTAGTTCGTAACGAGCGCAAAGCCAATAAGAGGCAGAAAATAGACATCTGCATCTTGACGGGCTATAAAATACTGAAGAATGCCAAGTCCAACCATGATATTTCCAGCCGTCCCTGCTGCGAGGTACAGATATAATTTCTTCTTCTCTTCACTCATTGTTTTTCCCCTCCTTTCCCCATGCATGCTTTTCCCTGTCCAGGAAAAAAATAACCATAAAATCCCACAAGCCTGTTGGTTTCAGAATCATATATTTTCAAATCAGAAGGGATAGCCGCCTTTCTAAGAAAAAAACCATAAAAAAAGGCTTCTCCCATAGATGGAGATGCCTATTTTTAGAGTGAACGCTATGAAATGTTCTCTTTCTTGACTGTTTGGCTCGTTTCCCAGTAGCTTGCATTCTTTATCCCTAATGCCTTAGGATCAAATACCGGATCCAGTCCCTGCTTTTTCTGTCTTTCATAATCCTTCAGTGCAAGAAGTGCCGGCTTGGCCAGAATCAAAATCGCAATGACATTCAGCCAAACCATGATGCCCAGTCCCGCATCCCCCAGCGCCCATGCGACTTCAGCTGTTTTGACTGACCCGTAAAAAGTCGCTGCCATGATGACCACCTTTAATACGAGCGAAGTCCATTTGCTGTTTTTTCTGAACAAATAAGTCAGGTTCGTCTCCGCAATATAGTAGTAGGCCATAATCGTCGTGAAGGCAAAAAAGAAAAGAGCGATGGCGACAAATCCTGCACCAAACCCTGGAAGTACACTGTCAATGGCCGCCTGTGTATAGCCAGGACCCGCTTCGATTCCTTTAAGATTATTGACAATGAACGAACCGTTTTCCGCCTGCGTATTGTACATTCCTGTAAACAAAATCATAAACGCAGTCGCTGAGCATACGAACAGCGTATCAATGTAAACCGAAAAGGCCTGTACCAACCCCTGCTTTGCCGGATGGGACACCTCAGCCGCTGCGGCCGGATGGGCTCCCGTCCCCTGGCCAGCCTCATTCGAGTAGATTCCCCGTTTTACTCCCCAGGCAACAGCCATTCCAATCAGCCCGCCGAAAGCAGAATCTGCACCAAAGGCACTTCTGAAAATTAAGCCGATCACATTCGGCAATTCCGAAATGTTCATAATAACGATAATAACGGATAAGAGTATGTATCCAAGTGCCATGAACGGAACAATCAGCTGTGCCGCGTTCGCAATCCTTTTGGTACCACCAAAGATGATGAAGCCTAACAGAACGACAACTGCAATCCCGCTGATGGCCGGAGATAGTCCGAACGCATTCTTCATCCCCAGGGCAATCGAATTGGCCTGCACGCCCGGCATCAGAATAGCCATCGCAATGATCGCGGCAATCGCAAAAAGAACCGCAAACCATTTCCAGCCTATGCCCTTTTCAATGTAATAAGCCGGTCCTCCACGATATTGACCGTCCTGCTTTACTTTGTAAATCTGGGCCAGAGTAGACTCTACGAATGCACTCGAAGCCCCTATGAAGGCAATCGCCCACATCCAGAAAACCGCACCGGGACCGCCAAAAGCGATCGCTGTGGCCACACCGGCAATGTTCCCCGTGCCGACACGTCCGGAAAGCGCAATGGAAAGCGCCTGAAAGGATGAAACACCGGCTTCCGAGCTTTTCCCCTGGAACATCAGCATGATCATATCCTTAATGTGCCGCACCTGCAAAAACCGGGTTAAAATAGAAAATAAAAGTCCTACGCCAAGCAATATGTATATCACCGGGGTGCTCCATAAGATGCTGTTTAAACCAGAAACGAATTCCGCCAACCTATTCACTCCCTTTAACTATCTGAAAATTCCTACTTTTTATTATAGATTAGGCGGAATATTTCCACAATATTTTTTGTCACAATTCCTCACATTGAAGCAGAAATTGATCGCTTTAGCATCTTGCTCCCTTTCTGTCATACTATTACCCGTAAAGTTCCTATTACCATTATTGAACAATGTCCAATTTTTTCTCCCTCTTCCAAAGAAGGATTATAAATAATAGCCCTATGGCTGCTGTACAGAAATAGGCAGTGGGGATTACCCATTTAGGATACACGTAATCAATCATATGATTAATAAAAAAAGCTGTGCCAAACATAAGGAATGCAAGGATAATGGGAATTTGAAAACCAATCAGTGCAATGAAGCTGGAAGCAAAAGTTGAAAAGGACATAGCAAGCAGGGCAAAAACCAGCCCCAGTATATAAATAGCTAATATACTCAGCAACATATAATGACCAAGAGAAAAATCGTACCAATCATAACTTCCTATAAACGCATTGACTGGAACTTGAAAGAACATAGATGTTTTATTCTGAAAATAAAAGCTGAAATAAACGCTTAGGAGAACGGTTATTAATAAAAAAGAAGATAGCAATCCGGCAGTAACCTTCTTTTTGTAAAACTTCCTTCCTGCTTTAGACGTATATTGTAAATGAACAACTTTTCGGGAGCGATCCTGAATGAATAAAGGTGAAATCACCAGCACAACACTAATCATAATCGTTATCGCCACAGATATGATGAAGTCTTTAAAATTATCTAGCACAAGTTCCGGATATACATGATAACTCCCATTAGACTTTATTTCTTCTAATCTCTCCTTCTGCCAGGAATTTGAGGAGGCAATTTCATTTTGAATACCCTCCTCATTTAAATTGTGGAATTCAATTAATGTATTTCTTGCCTGCAGCTCCCACAGCAAATCTACTTGTTCATCAAACATGACTTTACTGTTGAGAGCAGATGCTTTTTCATTTTCCATATCCATACTCTTAAACCCTTCGTATGTACGTATCCCTATCTTGTTAAAATCTTCTCTACTTTGGAAAAACCGGTCGGCTTCCTGCACCCGATATTGATACGTTCTCTTAAAATCAGCATTTTCTGCTTTATCCATGGTATTTCCGTATTTATTGACCATTTCCACTCCAACACGATAGGAATCTAAATCGGGTCGTCCATTCGGGAAGTACTTTATATGAAAATCGATCAGCAAGAAATAAAGGATACTATTAATCAGAATAAGGACCGCGATCATCTTCCAATTAAACAGCCTTTTCATTTCATTTTTTACAATTCGCATCCCTAATCTCCTTATACAATGGATTGTTTTTTAAATCGTTTTAAACAGATCATGCATAATACTCCTAACATAATGGCCCATGCAAGCACTGTAACCATCTCAAAATATTTAAACATAAGGAGTTCTTTATTCCCCATGAACCAGGTTTGAGGGTTTAATAAAAGGACCGACGGATTGAAACTGGCAGCAAAGATCAAGTTAGAGGAAGAAAGCATTGCTCCCGGAAGCAGGTATAGAGCCGCGAAGATCACTGCAACAAGGATAAAGGTGTAGTAGCTGTTCTTTACCAAAACCGAAACAGCAAACGTTAAGGCGGCGAACAAAAGCACACATACAAAACTAAGTACGACCGCCCATATTAAATAGGAAAATACAGACATCTTCCACCATGATAGATAAGAAAAACCAAACTCCCAATTAAAACCGCTGCTCACAGCAGACATCATTAAGTTAGAGTAATCAAAATTTATGAAGTAGAATCCCAATGTAACCAGGAACATAAACGCTGTGATCCCTGCTGAAACGAGCAGAGCTGCAAATAATTTATCCCTCATCAGCATCCGGCCTCTTTTTGATGAGAATGAGACTTGACTCGTCCGGTTTTCAAACTCAAAATTTGAAATAAACGCTGTTGCCAGTACAATGATAATAAGGGTTTCTAAGAGTAAGTGTCTGAACACAGTCTTGAATAGAAGCGAATGCATCTGGTTGGTTTCTCCATCAAAAAACCATTGTTTGTGCTCGCTGTTCTTTTGCAGCTCTTCCAAACGTGCAGAGAATTGATCATATTGCTTTCTCAAGGTTTCAGCTGCATCACCAGTTATCCTGAATTTATTTATTGCTGCTTCACCCATCTGATGACCATCGAACTGTTCATATCGCTGATCCAGCGTTTCCGCCTTAGCCAGATATTGTTCTTTTACAAAAAGCTGGTTAAAAGCCCTCATTTCATTTTCCGTATATACCTCAGTCTCTCCTACCCGAAATTGATTAAAAAACTCAGTGGCACTGTGAAATGTTTGAGACGTTTTCTTTTCGGTGATTTCGTTCAAATCTGCTAATGGCTTTTGCAAATCCTGTCTTAGTTTTTCAAGAGATGAAGACGTAATTGTTCTCCCATATTGATCAGCCAGCTCATTAGCGACATGTAATTCATCTTTAAATGTTGGAGCGTTATAAATTAATTGGATGTTATAAAGGGTAAACAAGACCAGCAAAGAGAGAATGACGGGGGATGTCACAGCCTTTCTGCATTCATAGTAAATAACCTTCATTACCATCACACACCTGAAACGGAATCATCATGATATTCATAAATAAAGACATCTTCCAAGTGGGGATTCACCGGGACCCAATCTGTTTCTGGTTCCCCTCTGTGGACAAACCGGACAATCATTTCCCCCTGCTCCTGCTTTTCTGAAAGGAGAACGTATTGGCTGCGGAAATTTTCCAGCTGCTGATAGCTGATCGTCGTCTCATAAACACTTTCCTCCAGCGTTTTGCAAATGTTCTTAACGGAATCTTTATATAATACTTGCTGGTTCTTAATCATAATGACTTCATTGGCAATCGATTCAATGTCTGAAACAATATGAGTCGAAAGAATGACCAGCCTCTCCCGTGCAAGATCTGATAACAGCTGCCGGAACCGGGCGCGTTCCTTAGGGTCAAGACCAGCTGTAGGCTCATCAAGGATTAATACCTTCGGATCGTTTAAAAGCGCCTGTGCAATCCCTACCCTTTGAATCATCCCCCCTGAGAACTTTTTCATCTTCTTGTTCGCTACATCAGATAAAGCCACTTTTTCCAATAACTCCGATATCCTAGTCAATGCTTGCTTCTTGTCGATCCCCTTTAATGCGGCTAAATACAATAAGTATTGCTTTGGGGAATAGTTTTTATAAAAACCGAAGTGCTGAGGCAAATACCCAAGAATGTCCCGGTAATCCTCGTCTAAATCAATAATGTTATCTCCGTTATACAGAATTTCCCCCTCACTTGGGGTGATTAAGGTAACCATCATTTTTAATAATGTAGTTTTGCCCGCTCCATTAGGGGCAAGCAATGCATAGAGACCGTCATTAAATTCAAGGTTTATTCTATTTACCGCAGAAAAACTCCCATATTGCTTGCTTACATCTTTAACCATCAGCATCTTAATGTGCTCCCTCCTCCGAAGATCTAAAATACACAAGCTTGCTTAAGTAGTTGATATAGACCAAAAAACTAACAGTGAAAACAATCACATAAACGAATAGCGGTGCCTTCATTAAAAGCCCAAGGTATAACTCACTCTGGATAACCTTAAATCCTGCATTGACAACCACCCAGCTTCCTGTGACAAAGACGACAGCCATTAAAGACTGCTTTTTCATTAAGATAAAGAGAAAGAAAACAGAAAAGAGGAACAGCGATGCAATAGATATTAACAGGGCCCTCAAAAAGCTCAGCTCACTATGTGACATAGCTAATAGGAATATACTGATGCTGTTTACTGCTATTGATATCACACTTAAGGCAAGCATCCGAAATGCTGAGATTTGGTACAAGTTATACTTGCAAATCATCTCTACTTCATAAGTACCTGTACTGCGCCTTAGAGCAAAGTAATAAACGGATAAAGAAAGATACAGCAAAGGGGAGAGAAGGAATATGAAAGCATATAAATCCTGATTTCCAACCTCTCCTTTCATACTGCCTGACAAGATGAGCAAAATGACTATGACCGTTAATAAAATTCCTATCTCTTCCAATCGGGATGGAAGCAAGTTTTTCATTCCAATTTGCTTTTGCAGCTTATAAAGGTAAGCCGGGAACGATTCTTTTTTCCGGACACCCGCAGTGACAATCTGCTGAATCTCATCGGTTATGGATTGGCGGTCTGGCATAGGGATATCGAATTTTTCTTTATTCATCGCGGTCCTCCTTCATTTCTTTTTTTATTAGTTTCAGCGCCGTATAGTACCTTGACTTCACTGTTGATAAAGGAACTTGGACAATTTCAGCAATTTCCTTCAGGGTATACTCTGCAAACAGCTTCAGCCTGACAATTTGCTGGGAGCTCATCTCCAGCTGATTAAGGAGCCTTAAAATATTTTGAACATCTTCTTTATACTCCAAGGAAAGCATCATATCTTCTTCCATCTCAAAATCATGATCATTAATGGGTTCTGAAAGCTGTCTGTACTTATAGCTTTTCGACCGATAGTAATCAATCAGTCTATTGGAGGCAATCCTGTAAAGCCAAGTTCTGAAGGAGGCTTTTGCAGCATTGTAATGATGAATGGATTTAAGCACACGAATAAAAATCTCCTGAGTTAAATCAAGGGAAAGCTCACTATCGAGCGACTGTTTATACACAAATGAATAGATTTCTTGATAGTACTTGGATATCAGCATATTCGCCGCTTCACTGTTTCCATTCTTTTGTACCTTTTTAATCCACTGTTTCTCTTTGTCCATTTCTTCACCACGTATTTTACATTTTGCTGCATCTATTTATATATTCGAATTGATGCTGAAAAAAGTTTTAGCGTTTTTAAAAATATTTTCCATCTATGACACTATCAGAGTCCGTCTTAACGAGCGAGAAAAAATAAAAGGGCTGGAGCTGACAAAAAAAAAGGACATTCAGCCAGAGCATCACGACAAAAGAGAAATCCCAGTCTCACAATCTTCCCTCTTATAGTAGATGCACGGCCCATTCCCCAAACGCTAAAAATTGATTCCGGAAAATAAAAAAGATTAGCTGAGGACGAAGGAATGGGGGAATTTGCAAATCGTTCAGATTTTTCGCACACAAAAAAGGGTGTCCAGTCGCGGACACCCTTTTTATATTCAATTACATTGTGCTGATATCAATGACAAAACGGTATTTCACATCTGAAGCCAATACACGTTCGTATGCTTCGTTAATTTGATCGGCAGAAATAACCTCAATTTCAGGAGCAATGTTATGCTCTGCACAGAAATTCAGCATCTCCTGCGTTTCACGGATTCCGCCGATCAGGGAGCCGGCAAATGAACGGCGGTGGCCAATCAAAGAGAACACGTTTAAGGAAAGCGGTTCTGCAGGAGCCCCGACATTTACTAAGCTGCCGTCTAGCGTTAGAAGAGAAAGATAGGAATCCAGGTTAAGCTTGGCACTTACCGTGTTAATGATCAAATCAAACTTTCCGGCAAGCTTTTCAAACGTCTCCGGATCACTTGTCGCATGGTAATCAGCAGCACCGAACCGCATGCCGTCTTCTTTTTTCTTCAATGATTGAGAAAGGACCGTCACTTCTGCACCCATCGCGTGGGCAATCTTAACAGCCATATGGCCAAGACCGCCGAGTCCAATAACCGCTACTTTTTTGCCCGGGCCTGCTTTCCAGTGATGAAGCGGGGAAAAAGTCGTAATTCCCGCACAAAGAAGCGGTGCTGCTGCATCCAGCTCAATATTATCCGGAATGCTTAAGACAAAGTCCTCAACAACCACGATATGAGTAGAATAGCCGCCTTGAGTCGGCTCCCCGTATTTATCAACACCCGCGTAGGTCGGAATATTTCCTTTTAGGCAGTATTGCTCTTCACCCTTTTGGCAGTTCTCGCATTCACCGCAGGAGTCAACCATACATCCGACTCCTACCCGGTCACCGACCTTGTATTTGGTTACCTCGGGTCCAACATCTGTGACAATACCTGCGATCTCATGGCCAGGCACGAGCGGATAGTTTACCTCGCCCCACTCCCCGTGAGCCGTATGAATGTCAGAATGGCAGATTCCCGCAAATTTAATTTCAATCAGAACATCTTTCGAATCTAGATCGCGCCGTGTAATTTCGGCTTCTTTAAAGGGTTTGTCCGGACCGTCAACAGCTCTTGCTTTAGCAGTAATCATAGAAAAACCTCCAGTAAGTAGTAGATTCATTTTTAAGAGAATCATGGTACAGGAAAACATTCTTCCTTTATCTATATACCTGTTTTTTCTCTTACGAAACCATGTTACCTCCTATAGTTAACTCTAGGTCAAGAGATAAGCTTTTTTCAATCTGCGGGTTTTGACATGCATTCACTCTCGTGATACCTTCAAACATAGAGTTAGCTCAAGGTCTATACTTAAACCGGAAAGGGAGATCACGAATGAAAACCTATTCGATCAGCGAAGCGGCAAAAGAACTGAATCTAACCGTCTATACGCTGCGATACTACGACAAGGAAGGACTCCTCCCTTTTGTAGAACGGACAGCAAGCGGAACGCGATTGTTTAAAGAGTCCGATATCAATGCGTTAAAAGTGATTGAATGCCTGAAATCCACGGGGATGCCTATAAAAGAGATTAAACGTTTCATTGATTGGTGTTCTGACGGGGATTCCACCCTTCATCAGCGGTACGACATGTTCATAGAAAGAAAAGCGGCGGTTGAAGCACAGATGGATGAACTGAAGAAAACCATGGAGGTTATTGAACATAAATGCTTCTATTACAAGACAGCAATGGAGGCCGGGACAGAGGAGATTCATAAGAGCGGAAAAATTGAGATTCCTGTTCCATATTAATTTAACCCTTAAATTATTTGGGCTGATTTCCGCTGCAGGGCTCAGGGGTGGCGAGCCTCCCCTTCGCTTCGCGACTGCGGGGTCTCATCTGTCCCGCTGCTCTAAGCAGGAGTGTCGCCCTTCCGCTTCAATCAGCCTGACTCAGCATTTAAACTTAAACAGGGAGACGCATAGAATGTGTCTCCCTGTTTAACCTTTTCAGACGGTCCTAATTTGCTTCCACCCTGCTTCAGGCTATGTTTATTACGAATTTCTCTGCTTTCCCATCTTCTCTTGCCTCTATTTTTGCTTCCGTTCATCAGCCTTTTCTTCCATCTGCTTCGCAATAATGAGTCATCAGTTCCCTTTAAAAAGAAATAAAAAACCTTATATTTAAAGCGTTTGGCAGTAATCATATTTGTATTAAGGAATGTCCGCCAGAATAATTATAAATTTTTCCAATAAATATGTTGCCAGCCACATAATAGCGTGTTATATTTATGTTGCCGGCAACACAAATTGGAAAGAGGTTGAATCAATGACAAAATTATGGACTCCCATAGAGATTGGACGTATGAAGCTTTCCCACCGTTTGGCAATGGCTCCCATGACAAGAAGCAGGGCTAATTCCGACGGAACGCCTAATGATCTTGCTTCTGTTTATTACTCACAGCGTGCATCCTTAGGATTGCTGATCAGCGAAGGGGCACAACCCTCTGACGACGGACAGGGATATTTACAAACACCGGGAATTTACACGGAATCGCATATTGAAGGATGGCGGAAAGTCACGGACAGCGTTCACGAAGCTGGCGGTCACCTCTTCATTCAATTGATGCACGTCGGGCGGATGTCGCATCCGGACAATACGCCTCACCATCGTCAGCCGCTTGCACCTTCAGCCATTGCACCGGGTTTGGAAATGTTCACAGGCACCGGGATGAAGGATATCCCGATCCCGCGGGAGATGAGCAAAGAAGACATTGAAACAACCATCGATGATTTCCGAAAAGCAGCTGCTGCAGCCATTCAGGCCGGCGCGGACGGTGTTGAAATCCATGGAGCGAACGGGTACCTGCTGCAGCAATTCATTGCCGAGAATTCAAACAAACGCAGCGATGAATACGGGGGATCCATTGAAAACAGGGCACGCTTCGCCATCGAGGTTACGAGGGCAATCGTGCATGAAATTGGAGCCGACCGGACCGGCTTTAGAATTTCTCCGCGGATTCCGCTTGGCGGATTGGATGAAGGAAAAAGCAGTACGGACTTATATCGATATCTGATCCCGCAATTAGCGAATTTGAATTTGGCTTATCTTCACCTCGTGCATGACGGAAACGATGCCTTCCTGCAAGACGTCCGTTCCATGTGGCCGACGGCACTGCTGGTTAACCGGGCCGGCAGACCGCTTGAAAACTTAACAGACGACATAGACAGCGGACTTGCCGATCTCTCACCTGTCGGGACTTGGGCATTAGCCAATCCTGATTTTATCGAACGGCTAAAAACCGGTGCACCGCTGAATGAACCGGACTACGCTTCCTTTTATGGAGGTGATAGTAAAGGCTACACGGACTACGCTATACTGAGTAATAAAAATTAATAAAGACGAGGTTATGACATGAAACACGTAAACAACACGAACGATACCGAAAAAACCGAAGACACTGTTAACGCAACTCAGCAGCAATACCCAATCAGTTTTTCCATTTTTGCACTTGCACGTTCACACCGAGCATTAGCGGCACATTTACTCCGTGAGATCGATTTGTTTCCCGGGCAGGAACTCTTGCTCATGCAGCTCTGGCAGCGCGACCGCCAATCGCAGAATCGGCTCACACAGGCCCTCGGTCTGGACCACTCGACTATCGCAAAGTCCGTTAAACGTTTGCAGGATGCAGGTCTCGTTACTCGGAGCCGCTCTCCAGAGGATGGACGGGTGACCCTTGTAACACTCACCGAAGCAGGGCGGGAACTGGAATCCAGTGTATTAGGAGCCTGGAACAAATTGGAGGACGTTACATCGGATGCCCTGACGGATCACGAAAAGACCCTGTTTATCGAAATGCTGAACAAAGTAGCGCTAAAGGTAGATGAGAATTTAAAATCATAAAAATATGGAGGTCATTGTAAATGTCTGAATCTAAAATGAAGGCCATTCTTGTAAATGAATATGGCGGTCCGGAAGTATATAGTCTTGAGGAAGTCAATCGCCCAAACCCGGGAGCGGGAGAAGTACTTGTTCATATCAAATATGCTGCTGCCATTCCTCTTGACTTCAAAATCCGAAATGGATGGCTGAAGGACGTATTCCCTAAAACTCTTCCTTACATTCCAGGGTTTTACGCATCCGGAACGATTGAATCAGCCGGCCCTGGAGTGACCGAATTTGCTGCCGGCGACCGTGTCTTCGGAATGGTCAATGGAGCCTATGCGAATTATGCCATCGCTCCGGTGAAGGAATTGATGAAAATGCCGGATGGTCTTTCCTTCGAGGATGGCGCATCCATTAGGGCTGGCGCGGATGCAGCATGGAAAGCCTTATTTACGGAAGGCGAACTGGAAGCCGGTCAAACGGTCCTGATCCATGCCGCAGCCGGCGGCGTCGGACAATATGCAGTTCAACTGGCTAAATGGAAGGGAGCCACTGTCATCGGAACAGCTTCAGCCAAAAACGTCGATTTCGTCAAATCTCTTGGCGCAGATCAAGTCATCGATTATACCGAGGCAGCTTTCGAAAATATTGTCAAAGACGCCGATCTCGTTGTCGATACCGTTGGGGGAGACACGGAGAATCGATCATGGGCTGTTCTGAAGAGAGGCGGAATGCTTGTCTCTCTGACACAGGATCCTTCTCAGGAAAACGCAGAAAAGTATGGCATTACAGCCAAATTCAACACCAAATTCCCGACTCACGAAGATCTCCGGACCATTGCCCAACTAATCGCCGACGGTACAATCAAGGCGGAGCTTGATTCCATATTCCCGCTCAGCGAAACAGGCAAAGCACTGGAGAAAAGCGAAGCAAGACACGGACGCGGAAGAATTTTGCTGCAAATGAACTAGCTTTTGAATATGGAGTACACAGACCCCTATATCCAGGGGTCTTTATCCGTTCCTGGCCGCAATTCCATGGGGATTCCCATTCGTATGGGCGGTTCACTATGGTGAAATAATTCTCCATGATCGTTTTGTCAGGGTCAGCTACAGCCTTACCCTGACTTCAGTACCGTCCTTCGCTTTGACATCAACCAGGAGGAGGCCTTTATAATTTTTTAGTTCGCTGACGAATGGTTTTAGCAGCTTTTTGTCGATGGGCGGAATCATGTAGCTCCAATTCTTTTCCGCCAAATAATCCTTGGTCCACCTGTTTACATTCCGCCGGAAAAATTTCGAGGAGAGAATCGCAATCCCGATATGAAGAATGGCATATGGGAGGGGAATCGTGAATTGTACACCTTTCGTTTTCACCTTTATTTGCACCATGGCACTACTCGATGATGACCGAAACGGTATCCCCGTTTGCCGACTTCACATCAACGATTTGGCCATCCAATTCGTTTTCGATGGCTTCAATCAATAGATTAATGTCTATATCCTTCACGTATTTTTGAGATTCAGGAATACTCGAAGCGATTCCGTGGCCAGCCACTTGGTAATAAACCAAATCTCTTCCTGATCCATTCTGACTTCCTGAGTTTGCATGGGCCGCGACATGGAGGCCGGGACAGAGGAGATCCATAAAAATAAGAGATCACACATTAATACGTGGCAGCGGAATATTAAACGGTAATAGAAGTTCTTCTGAAATTCAATACCTCTCAGTCTATATAAAAAAGCTTCCCGCAAGTTTGCTCAACTTGTAAGAAGCCTCATTCTTTCATTTCGGGATTTGACTGCTCATGATCACTTACCAGAAGGAATGATGCAATGCTGATTTTAAAGAATCGTGACATGTATGTGTATAGATCAATCACAGATTATAAGATATTCCCGACTTTTTTTGCAAGCGCCATGAGCAGAGTAAAATGCTGATTTCGTAAAGCAGGCACATGGGAATGAATATGAATAGCTGGGATACGAAGTCTGGGGGCGTGATGACAGCCGACAGCACAACAAGTCCGAAATAGACATATTTCCGGTATTTTCTCATAAAACCGGGAGTTAACAGGCTGATTTCCGTTAGAAATAAAACGACAGCCGGCAGTTCAAAGAGCAGCCCCATAGGCAAGACAATCTGAAATAAAAACCGGAAATATTTTTCCGCTGTGAACATGGTTTCAACCATTCCATCCGACAGCGAGACAATAAACTTAAATACCATCGGAAAAACTAAAAAATAGCCAAATGCCGCTCCGGTAATAAATAGTAAGAATAACAATGGAATGAACAGTAAAGCTGCCGTCCGTTCCGCCGGTTTCAGCGCAGGTTTTATAAATGCCCACACATGGTAGGTGATCAGCGGAATACAGCATGCAAACGCACAAATGCTCGCAAGCGTAAAATAAATCCACAGGATATCAGAAGGACCCAGCACCGTAAGTTTAAGCTCCGCATCATTAAGGATCCAGCGGTAAATATTTTCTACATTTAAAAAGCAGGCGATCAATAGGACCGCATAAGCCACAGCAACGATTATGATCCGCTTCCGCAATTCCATCAAATGGTTCTGAATAAACTCCTGTTGTGTCATGTTTATCCCTCCATGTTAGAAAAAGAGGAACCCGCCTGGACAACCAGCCACGTCCCTCTCTTTTATTTCCTAAGATTCTCTTTTTACAGCCATTGTGTCTTCCTTGCTGTCTTTCTTCGGCTCCTCTTCTGACAGCATTTCTTTTGTACCTTTCTTGAATTCACGCAAAGTCACACCAAAGGACCGGCCAATTTCCGGCAGTTTTGAAGGTCCGAAAACAATTAATGCAATGATTACAATTAGGATCAGTCCTGGAACTCCGATATTTTGCAGCATATTTATGCCCTCCTGTTTATTAAAGTAAGCTTCCTTCTAAAACGTTTATTTTCACTTCACCATTAGGCACTTCACACTGCCACAGCAGCTTTTTGGACGCTTGCGGTTTTTCGATATTATCAACCGAATAGGCGGTCCATGTTGCTTTTGTCTTGCTGAGCTGCAGCACAGCATATCCATGTGCCGTACTGTCGAACAATTCAATCCACGGATTTTCCAATTTGACGATATTTTGAAGCTCTTTAAACAGCAGCTCTGCCGTAAAGGTTGTTCCTGCATTGAATTTCCCCTTCAGAGCTTTAACGAGCTCATCCGCTGCGGGCATCGGGATCGGACTGGATACATCCGGTATTGAATTCAGGGAGTTTCGAAGAGATTCTCTTAAATTACTTGATGTAACAGAACCAACCATAAGCTCCACCCCGAATTTTTCCCCAGTGCGCTTATAATCACTTTGCATATAGGAAGCTTCAAACGTGTGGAAATCACCTGTCAGCGCAAGGAAGTTTTTAATTCCGTTGTCCAGCACCGTTTGGGCAATCTGCTGTCTTTCATAAGCGTAGCCATCCCACGCATCAAGGTTTAAATACCTGCCCAGAACCTTTAATTGTGTAACTTGTACTTCATTGCCCCAGATCTTCCATGTTCCTTTGGCATTTTTCAGCTCGTTAAGGAACCATTCTTTTTGCGTTTTCCCAAGCATTGTCCGACTGGAAAGGTTAATATCTTCACAGCCCCCTGCCAAGTAACGATCCAGCGTACCTTGTCCGCAAGGGTGCGCACTTCGGTAAAGCCGTTCATCCGTCATCATGATGGAAGCAAGGTTTCCAAGGGTGATCGAACGGTAAATTTTAACAGTATCTTCAAACGTTCCATTGGGGTTGTATGGAACACGAGCCGGAATGTTTTCAAACCAAACTTGGTTCGCAACAAGGCGGCGTGCGGGATCGGATTCTGGATTATCATCTGGTGCAACCGCCGGATAATGCGTGTCATTGGCAAACTCATGGTCATCCCAGATTGCAATCATCGCATGGTTTTCATGCAGCTTTTGCAGGTCCTTGTCCATTCGGTACGTCTGGTACAGCTTACGATAGTCCTGAATCGTAAACGCCTTACTTTGCCCGCTCGGAAGTTTAATTTGGCGGTCATCGAGATTCCCTTGATAGGCAGCGTCGCCGACCGACTCATAGATGTAGTCCCCAAGATGCAGGAAAAAGTCCATCTCTTCATCCGCCATATAGCCTAAAGCGCTAAAATACCCGTTGGTGTAATCCTGACACGACACATAGCCAATGGATGCAGACTGAACATCTGCCCCTTCTTGCGGCAATGTTTTAAAACGCCCCGTCTTACTGACAAGTCCGCTTTTCGTAACGAAACGGTAGTAGTAAGTTTGCTGAGAATCAAGCTTGCCATCCAGATCAACACGCACGACATGGTCATGATCCTTCCAGATTGGAGAGAATCCTCTCATCTCCAGTTCAGAAAAATCTGCCTTTTTACTTATTTCAAACATAATGAATTTACCCTGATTAATGCCCTCTTCTAAAGAAGCATCGTTTGAATCTTTATTTTCAAGCCAATAAATCACTTCGCTTGAGAATTCTTTATTTGTTAAACCAGTCTCCATAGAAGAATCGACCCTGGTCCATAGCATCGCACCAGTCGGCGTAGGATCTCCTGATGCAACAGACTGCGGGAATCCCTTTCCAATCGTTTGTGTTGCAGCATAAGGCTGGAGCGCTGTTGCCGCTTGCGCACGGGAAACCATGGACGTCAAACGGGAAATTCCGGACGTCTCTAATGCCATAACCGCAGATCCAGCCAGGAAATATTTCAAGAAGGTTCTGCGTGCTTTATCATACTCGTTACCTGTTTGGTGCAACTCATGATTCTTATCCAAGGTAATTCCTCCTTCATAATCTGTTCACAAATGATTCTACGGGCTCAATTTAAAGAGAGTAATAAGGACTTATTACAAACCGTTTATAAAAACGTAAAGGAGCGGTAAAAACCGACAATTAATTTGGGTTATTTAGCAAATTATTAAAACTGAGGAAAATAGAAGATATTCTGTCTGCATGATTTAGGGGAAATGAAAAAGAGGCCTCCCAAAAGATATGGAGAAACCTCTTCCTTTGCTACTTGCTCTGCAATCGATTTATGCAGCTTATCCATTTATTAAGTATATAGAGGTGTAAACGATATCGTTACAGAAAAAGAATGGGAGAGCGACAGCCTTATATGGAAGATAGACAAAGTTGGGTATATTCGGAAATCAAACAAGACAGCAAAGATCTGTCCTCTGATTATTAAGCTGGCACAGCTTTCTATGAAATAGAAGGAATCGATAGCAGTAAGGCGATTGCCGTTAAAGAAAAAGAGAAAATAATCAAATTAGAAGCGGAGTCAAAATAAATCCCAGCGTATGAGCAAAAAAAACGCAAAACCTCAAGGGCTTCGCGATTTTCACATGTAGTATTTTGACTAAATTCCTTTAGTACACATTAGAACGATACGCCAGCCATCCGGATCTTCAATTGTGACACCAGATTCTTTCCAGTATGGATTTTCAGGTTCGACTACTTTGTAGCCCATTGTTGTCAAACGGCTTTGTATACGCTGAATTTCATCTTGAATCGGAATATAGAAAACAAGTAAATTATCTTTTGTTGGAGCAGGGCACGGACTTCCATCAATATGCTGAGTAAATTCCAGGTGATAGGCTGCATCAGGAATACCAAACATAACTCCATCATAGCCTTCATGATTTTGAAATTGTCCAATTTGTTTTAATCCTAATCCTTCTCCATAAAATCGAACAATTTCTTGTAATTTGTTTGTTGGTCTGGCTACACGAACTTGTACGTAATTCATTGAAAGTCCCCCTTATCATTTAAACATAACACTCAAAATCCTCGCACTTTTAATGGAGTTTCTCTTGAAGCATGGGGACGGTTCTACTGCTTCGGGGCAGCACGAGAACCGTCCCTGTGCTTACGTTGCTTCACCTCAATGGTATCATTCCGTTCTCACTTTATTAATAAAAAAATGATCTCCATAAAAAAACGCGAAACCCAAAAGGTTTCGCGTTTTTCCAAGGCAGATGATGTAAATTACATCATACCGCCCATTCCACCCATTCCGCCCATGCCGCTCATATCTGGCATGCCTCCGCCGCCTTCTTCAGGCTTGTCGGCTACTACTGCTTCAGTAGTCAGGAACATAGCTGCGACAGATGCAGCGTTTTGAAGAGCTGAACGAGTTACTTTAGTAGGGTCGACGATTCCAGCCTCTACCATGTTTACCCATTGTCCAGTTGCAGCGTTGAAGCCAACGCCGATTTCTTCGTTTTTCAGGCGCTCAACGATAACAGATCCTTCAAGGCCTGCGTTGTGAGCGATTTGGCGTACTGGCTCTTCAAGAGCACGAAGAACGATGTTGATTCCAGTTGCAGAATCGCCTTCTGCTTCAAGAGAAGCTACTTTGTTGTATACGTTCACTAGCGCTGTACCACCGCCGGATACGATTCCTTCTTCTACTGCTGCGCGAGTAGAGTTCAGGGCGTCTTCGATGCGAAGTTTGCGCTCTTTTAGTTCTGTTTCAGTAGCGGCACCAACTTTGATCACGGCTACGCCGCCAGCCAATTTAGCAAGACGCTCTTGAAGTTTTTCTTTGTCGAACTCAGAAGTTGTTTCTTCTAATTGAGCACGGATTTGGTTTACGCGGCCTGCGATTTTGTCTGTTTCGCCTGCTCCTTCAACCACTGTTGTGTTTTCTTTCGTAACCACAACTTTGGATGCGCGTCCAAGCTGAGTGATGTTCGCAGATTTAAGATCAAGACCTAGATCTTCTGTGATCACTTCTCCGCCAGTCAGAATCGCAAGGTCTTCAAGCATCGCTTTACGGCGGTCACCGAAGCCAGGAGCTTTAACCGCTACCGCATTGAATGTTCCGCGAAGCTTGTTCACAACAAGCGTTGCAAGAGCTTCCCCTTCAACATCTTCTGCAACTAGCAATAGAGATTTGCCTTGCTGAACAACTTGCTCAAGAACAGGAAGGATTTCCTGGATGTTTGTGATCTTTTTATCTGTGATCAGGATGTAAGGATTCTCAAGAACCGCTTCCATCTTGTCTGAATCAGTAACCATGTATGGAGAAGCGTAGCCGCGGTCAAATTGCATCCCTTCTACCACTTCAAGCTCCGTTGTGAAGCCTTTGGATTCTTCGATTGTGATCACGCCGTCGTTTCCAACGCGCTCCATTGCCTCAGCAATCAATTGTCCAACTTCTTCGTCAGCAGAAGAGATCGCTGCTACTTGAGCGATGGAATCTTTGCCTTCGATTGGCTTGGAGATTGCTTGAAGCTCTTCGATTGCAGCTGTAACAGCTTTCTCGATACCTTTACGCACGCCCATAGGGTTAGCGCCGGCTGTAACGTTTTTAAGACCTTCGCGGATCATTGCCTGCGCAAGAACCGTTGCAGTTGTCGTACCGTCACCCGCTACGTCGTTTGTTTTGCTTGCTACTTCAGCAACAAGCTTTGCTCCCATGTTTTCGAAAGCATCTTCAAGCTCGATTTCCTTCGCGATTGTCACACCATCGTTTGTGATAAGCGGAGAACCGAATTTCTTTTCAAGAACGACGTTGCGTCCTTTTGGTCCCAATGTTACTTTTACGGCATTTGCAAGCGCGTCCACACCGCGAAGCATGGAACGGCGAGCTTCTTCGCTGAATTTAATTTCTTTAGCCATGAAAAATACCTCCTTGGAATTGTTTATCGTTTTATTTTTGTTATCCGGTTGTATCGATTAGCCGATAACCGCTAAAATGTCGCTCTCACGAAGGATTAGGTATTCCGTACCTTCATATTTAACTTCAGTTCCAGCATATTTTGAGAAGATGATGCGATCGCCGGCAGCTACTTCAAGAGCAACCTTTTCGCCATTATCCAAAATGCGTCCTGTACCAGCAGCTACAACTTTACCTTCTTGCGGTTTTTCCTTCGCAGAATCAGGCAGCACGATGCCGCTTGCTGTTTTTTCCTCAGATTCAACCAATTCAATAATTACACGATCACCTAGTGGCTTTAACAAGTGAAACACCCTCCTCAATTTCATATGTAGTTTAATTTTATTAGCACTCGTTCAGGTTGAGTGCTAACACACAAGTCTATATTATATAAACTTTTTACGAATTTCAAGTGAAAACCACTTAATTTTTCTTCGACGAAATTCAACAATTGTAAACGCACTCAACGATGTTCCTGATACGTGTAACGGATAAGGATATGGTACAATTGGGTTTGGTGAAAGAAACCGTATCATTTGCCGCATTCAGGAGCAGGATAAAAGGTATGGCTGTCTGCGGATTTCAAAGGAGATTAATGGTGAAAAAACATTATTGGTATATTCTGCTTACATATGTCATTATGCTGTTTTCAGGCTATTTTGGCTACCCGCTGCTGCTTCAGCTCGGAGTGGACCGGAGCCAGGTGATCGGCTACTGGAACATCATCAGTTTTGCCATCGGGGTTATCGTTGTCCTGCTTCTCTTGAGAAAAGACCGCGGCGACTATGATCTAAGGGGAAAACCGGCTTCTCCCGCTTCATCCGCTGCATGGGCCATCGGCGGGATCTTCCTGGCATTTCTTGCCCAGGTGATTGCCGCAAATATTGAATCCCAGCTTCTCGGCATTAAACCGGGCTCCGAGAACACGAAACAGATTATGGATATTGTAAAAGTCACGCCGCTCATGATCTTTGTTGTGTCCATTGCAGGACCGGTATTAGAGGAAATTGTATTCCGCAAAATCATTTTCGGAACGATCTATAAGCGGACCAATTTCATCCTGGCCGCCCTGATCAGTTCGGTTATATTTGCTGTTGTCCATCGGGACCCGGCGCATATTCTGCTTTATTCGGCTATGGGATTCACCTTTGCCTTTCTTTACGTCAAAACAAAGCGCATCATCGTTCCGATTATCGCCCATCTGTCAATGAACACCATAGTCGTCGTGATTCAATACGTCTACAGTGATGACATTGAGCGAATGATGAAAGACGCTGAACAATTGCAAAGCATCATTGGAGGAAACTTTTTATGAGAGCACGTCCCGGCGCACTTGCCGCCTTTTATTTCGCGATGGGGATTCTGTTTACAGTCATTGCTGTGAACAGCGGTTCTGAAGGTATTTGGAACTTCCCGACCATCGTTCTTATGCTGATTGCCACTTTTGATTTTGCCGTGGCCATCCGGATGTTCCGGTTTGGCTTAAAGCTTAAGAAAAGTGCCCAGAAAAAATAACCTGTCCATTCGGGCAGGTTATTTTTATTCAGACAGCTGTTCCTTTGCCTCTTCCTCCATTTGGATCTGCAGAGACTTCCGGTGCGCCCGATGAGAGACGATGATGCTGATTTCATACAGAAGAATCAGCGGAAACATGACCACCACCTGTGAAATGACATCAGGCGGGGTAATGAGCCCGGCAACGATTAGCAAAAAGAGATACGCGTATTTTCTGATTTTCCTCAACAAAACCGGTGTCACAATCCCAAGCCTTGTTAAAAACATAATGATGACCGGCAGCTGAAAGAGCAGGCCAAACGGAAGGGTCAGTTCGATCAGGAACTGAAAGTACTCATTGATTCCGATTACCTGGCTGATCCCGAGATCAGACGAAAGGCTTGTCATAAACCGGATCACCAGCGGGAATAAAACAAAATAAGAGAATGAAAGGCCCGCAAGGAACAAAAAGACGCTTAATGGGATATAGCTTAGCGTAGCCGTCCGTTCTCTTTCATATAAACCGGGACTGATAAATGACCATAGCTGATACAAAATCAGCGGGGATATCAAAATGACCGCAATAATGAGAGCAAATTTCATATACAGGAAAAGCGGATCCGAAATCCTGAACGCATTCAGCGTAATATCCTTCGCTTCATCCGTCTGCTGCAAAAATAAAATCAGCGGCTTTGCGAGGAAAAATCCTGCAGCGAGCGCCACAACAAAAAAGACCGCAACGATGATGATTCGTTTCCGGAGTTCTTCTATATGTTCATACACCGACATTTCCCGTTCGTTCATCGGACCATCCATCCTTTTACACAGATGTTTCGCTCGGATAATGCTTTAGAAAATAGACAAGGGACTGCAGCTCCACGGCAAGGTCAATGTGATGAATGCGGATATGATCCGGCACATTCAGTCTTGCGGGGGTAAAATTCAGTATTCCCTTCACCCCAATGGAAATGAGCCGGTCTGTAATGGACTGGGCCGCCGGTGCCGGTACCGTCAAAATGGCGACCGGTGCTCCTTCCGGAAGCTTCTCCTCCAATTCATCCAGATGATGAATCGGAACCTCTCCAACCGTTGTGCCAATTTTATCTTCTGCGACATCAAATGCGGCAAAGATTTCTGTATTATTGTTTTTTGAAAAATTATAGTGCAAGAATGCTGTCCCCAGGTTTCCGACTCCAATCAAAATGACCTTCGTCAATTCATCCTGATCGAGTGTTTTCCGGAAAAAGGAGAGCAGATAATTCACGTTGTATCCATAGCCCTTCTTGCCGAGAGCACCAAAGTAAGAAAAGTCTCTGCGGATTGTAGCCGAGTCCACTTTTACCGCATCGCTTAATTCAGCTGATGAAACCCGCTGTTTTCCGGAAGAATGAAGGTTTTTTAAAAAACGATAGTATAAAGGCAATCGCTTGGCGGTCGCCTGCGGTATTTTGGATTGATCAATATTCATTACAATTTCCCTCACATTCCTTGATGCAAATCTTGGGACAGACGTCCCATTCTAATCTATTTTCTTAAACGTTCATTTAAGTTAGCGCTTCCAATTCAATCTCCCTGACCAGTGTTTCATGGAACATTTTACTGCCCTCTTAAAAAAAGTGGGGAAAAATGGGCATTCATAGAGTCATACCCAAACTATACACTATTTTTTCGGGATTGTCTGTTTACGAATGGCAACATTTTTTGAACGGGCAGACGGCAAGGTTGCCGGCAAACGGCAGTTAAGCTACACTTAAGCTAGTATACATGAGGTGAAAGCGTATGATTCTATTACAAGTTCAGCAGCTCACAAAATCTTTTGGAGCTGAGCCGATATTATCCAATATAAAGCTTGAAGTTCAAACACGGGACCGGATTGCTCTTGTCGGCCGAAACGGAGCGGGAAAATCTACCCTTTTGAAAATTATTTCAGGGCAATTATCGTATGATTCCGGTGAAATCATCAAGCCAAAGGATCTCACTATCGGGTATCTGGCTCAAAATACCGGACTCGAATCCTCCCGTTCCATCTGGGATGAAATGCTGACTGTTTTCAGCGAATTTCAGCAAATGGAGAGGAAAATGCGGGGAATGGAATCCGACATGGCCGACATCAATCCGGCCAGTCCTCAATTCGAACAGATCATGAAGGAGTATGACCACCTGCAGACCACGTTTAAAGAACGGGGCGGGTATCAGTACGAAGCCGACATCCGCTCGATTCTCCATGGTCTCGGGTTTGGCGATTTTGATCACTCGACTTCTATTTCAACACTGAGCGGCGGGCAGAAAACGCGGCTTGCACTAGGAAAGCTGTTATTAACAAGTCCTGCCCTTCTGATTCTGGATGAGCCGACCAACCATCTAGACATTGCGACGCTTTCCTGGCTGGAGCAATATCTTCAAGGCTATAAAGGCGCCGTTCTCATCGTTTCCCATGACCGCTATTTCCTGGATAAAGTCGTCAATCAGGTGTATGAAATCTCCCGCCTGCAGTCCTCCAAGTTTCTCGGGAATTACAGCAGCTATCTGCAGCAGAAAGCAGAGAACTATGAGCGTGATATGAAGGCTTATGAAAAACAGCAGGACGAGGCAGCCAAGCTGAGAGATTTTGTCCAGCGGAACCTCGCACGCGCTTCTACGACAAAGCGCGCGCAAAGCAGACGGAAGCAGCTGGAGAAAATGGACATGATGGACCGTCCTTTAGGAGACGAAAAATCGGCGGTTTTCCGGTTTGACATTGAAAAGCAGAGCGGAAATGATGTGCTGAAAGTGGACAATCTGTCTGTTTCCTATGACGGAAACAAACCGACCATCTCCAATGTATCTTTTTCTGCAGACCGCGGAGACAGCTTAGCCCTTGTCGGTCCAAACGGAATTGGAAAATCCACGCTGTTAAAAACCATCGTTGGAAAGCTCAAATCCATCGAAGGAGAAATCCGCTACGGCTCATCACTGAAGATCAGCTATTACGATCAGGAACAGGCAGAGCTTACATCGAATAAGCGTGTGCTGAATGAGCTTTGGGACGAGTATCCATTAAAGCCGGAAAAAGAAATCCGAACTGTACTTGGGAACTTTCTTTTCTCCGGAGATGATGTGCTCAAACCGGTTTCAGCACTCAGCGGGGGAGAAAAAGCCCGCCTTGCCCTGGCCAAGATGATGCTAGAAAAAGCGAACCTGCTCATTCTGGATGAGCCGACGAACCATTTGGATCTGGACAGCAAGGAAGTTCTGGAGAATGCCCTTGTTGATTACCCCGGCACCATCCTGTTTGTCTCCCATGACCGCTATTTCATCAACCGGATAGCAACAAAAGTATGCGAGCTGTCCAAACAGGGTGTGGAGCTTTTCCTTGGAGATTATGACTACTATCTTCAGAAAAAGCAGGAGCAGGAGGAACTTGCTTCCCTCAAGCAGCAGGAGGAAGCCGGAACGGAGAAGGTTCAGGATCAAAAAGAGACAAAACTGAGCTACCAGCAGGAAAAGGAATTAAAGAAACTCGAGCGCCAAAGACAGAGACGCATTGAAGAGATCGAAACAGAAATTTTCAATCTGGAAGAAAAGATCGAGGAAAATGAACAGCTGCTGGCAGATCCGGCCAATTATCAGGATCATGAAAAGCTTCAGGACCTCAGCCGTGAAAATGAACAGCACCTTTCCTCTGTTGCAGAGCTGATGGATGAATGGGAAGAGCTTCAGCTTTAATGTCAGGTCAGACAGGCAAAATGAGCGAATGATAAAAGGACCGTACATTTAGGTTTCTCTAATGTACGGTCCTTTTTGCGGACAAAAAAGAAGTGTTTCCCTGGAATGAAGCATCCAGATGCTATTTGGATATAACTTTGAACATCCCCGTCATGTTTGGTGAGTAATCTTTAAAATCAAATGCTTCATAGAACGATTCTTTTCCCTCTGATGCAAACAAACCGACAAACGCCTTATCCGGGGCATGCCGATTCAAGTACTCAGCCAATTGATTCATGATCTCCCTCCCAATCCCGTTTTTCTGATAATCCGGATGAACCACTATATCTTGAATATAGAAATAGATCGCCCCATCTCCCACAATTCTCCCCATGCCCACCATTCGTTCATGATCTTGAACGGTAATGCAGTAAATAGAACGCTTTAAAGATGTTTCCGCTGCTTCGAAATTCATAAAAGGAGTCCATCCTGCAGAATCACATAAATATTTGTATTCTTCCAATGTTGGAATGTTTTCTTTCAGTTCATAGTTCTTCATCATTTACCATCAGAACCTCCATTTCAGCAAGGATATACATTCGACATTTTTCTTTCTATTCCTTTTATTTAGCTGAATGGCTGTGATGTCCTTATGGATCTGTTCATTTTAAAACGGTTTTTTATCCACAGGCTTAAGATGTGGATTAATAGGGTTTACACTTTTTTATCCACAATATCCACAAAAAGGCCTTTCTTTATCCACATTTTCCACAGCCTTCAAACCATTGGTATATCTCATTTTGTTCTGATTTGAAATAATTGTGGATAAGAATGTGGATAAACTGAATAGCAAAAAAAATCCTGCCTGTTTATAAACAGGTTCAGGATTTTGAATGATTATTTTCAAGCTCAAGACCAGGATTCGCATTCATCGTCATACTGCCTCTATTGCCTTTCTGGAAAAGCATATGTCCGGCAGCCCCAATCATGGCCGCATTATCTGTACATAAATGAAGAGGCGGGATAACAAGGTCCACTTCCGGCATTTCCTGAAAACGGGCCGTCAGTGCAGCACGCAGCCCTTTATTGGCCGCTACGCCCCCGGCAAGAAGCACTTGCTTCACCTTATATTCATTGGCCGCCCTAAAGGTTTTTTCCACCAGCACATCGATCACACTTTGCTGAAAGCTTGCTGCCAAATCCTTCGGTTCAATGATCTGCCCTTTTTGCTTTGCGTTATGAAGCGTATTAATAACAGCTGATTTTAAGCCGCTGAAGCTGAAATGATAGGAGCCTTCTTCTAGCCATGCCCGCGGCAAATCAATGACAGGATTGCCTTCATGGGCAAGCCGGTCAATATGCGGTCCGCCCGGATAAGGCAGACTGAGTGTTCTTGCCACCTTATCATACGCTTCACCTGCTGCATCATCGAGTGTTTCGCCGATGACCTCGAACGAGCCATGTTCTTTCATATAAACAAGCTCTGTATGTCCACCGGATACAACAAGAGCAAGCAGTGGAAATTGCAGCTCTGTGATGAGCTGATTGGCGTAAATATGACCGGCGATATGATGCACACCTACAAGGGGAATTCCATGAGCAAAAGCAAGAGCCTTCGCTGCATTCACTCCAATCAGCAGAGCCCCGACCAATCCCGGTCCTTCTGTGACGGCGATCGCACTTAAATCCTTGAATTCTAGTCCTGCCTGCTGCATTGCTTCTTCCAGCACCAGTGTGATCTGCTCCACATGATGCCGGGAAGCTATTTCCGGAACCACTCCGCCAAACCTCTTGTGAGATTCAATCTGAGAAGCAACTACATTTGAAACAATCTCATTTCCATTTTTTATGACGGACGCTGCTGTTTCATCACAGCTCGTTTCAATCGCCAGTATATATTGATCGTTACACTCCATTTAACATCACCCACATGACTAAAGCATCTTCTAAATTATCGGTATAGTACTGTTTCCGGATTCCCCCGGGCTGAAATCCAAGCTTCCGGTACAGCGACTGGGCCGGATGATTGGACACCCTTACTTCCAGAGAAAGCTGTTTGGCGCCCCGTTTCTTTGCTTCTCTCATCGCTTTCCTTAATAGAGCCTCTCCGTATCCATTTCCTCTGTATTCAGGAAGAATGGCAATATTCGTAATCTGGGCTTCATCTACAATCAGCCAGATTCCGCAGTAGCCGATCACTCGATCTTCATTTTCCGCAACCAGATAAGTGGCAAAAAGATTATGGGCCACTTCATTATAAAAGGACTCCTTATTCCAGGGCGATTTAAAAGAATGGGTCTCGATTTCGTAGACGGCATCGATATCCTCCACTCTCATGGCCCTGATCTTCACTTCACTTTTCCCCACGTTCTCCACCAACTTATTTTTGCTCTTCAAGCCATTTAGACTCTGCTTCGGCCAGTCTCGTATAATTCGGCACTGCGGAGTGCACGGGAGACTGGTTTTTCAGAAGACCGATTCTTGCTAGCTCTGAAGGCCTCGGGCTGTTCTGAACCTCATCGGCTCTTACAGCCAAACTGCCCAGCGTTCTCTCAATCTCATCCCAGTGGATCTTTACATCGTGTCCAAGAAAGAGGACCTTTGTATCTTTTTCTTTTAATGTCTCCAGCCAGTCAGCTAAAAGAATATTCTGGTCATCTGCATGGCACGCAAGACGGCCTTCCTTCTCAGAATAAAGACCTGTGTAGACCCTTCCTCTTCTGGCGTCAAATAAAGGGCAGATCAGACCATTGAAGTATTTGCCGTTCGCAGCAAGACTTTCAAGGCTTGACACCGTAAATAGGGGAATCGAAAGCGACCAGGCAAGCGTTTTGGCGATGGTCATCCCGATTCGGACTCCCGTATAAGATCCCGGGCCTGATGCCGCAATAATCGCGGTCAGGTCGGCGGGTGTCACAGCACATTCTTTCAGCAGCTGTTCAACGGCAGGCATCGCCCGTATTGAATGATTCTTTTTTAAATGAGTAATGATTTCGCCGGATACCACTCCATCCGAAAGAAGGGCTATGCCGAGCGTATCATTCGAGGTATCAATCGCTAATGCTTTTTTCATTCTTGAAAAGCTCCTTGCATAGATCAGTATATTTTTCCCCGTAAGGAACGAAACGAATCCTTCTCTCTTCATCACCTGAGCGGAAAAGACCGATTTCGAGTCTTTCAGCAGGAAGCTGCTCCTGAATCAAATGAGCCCACTCTACTACAGTGACCCCTCCGCTTTCAAAATACTCCTCAAAGCCGAGCGCTTCGCTTTCTTCATCCAGGCGGTATACATCCATATGATAAAGGGAAAGCCGGCCGCCGTGATATTCTTTCATAATAGTAAACGTAGGACTGTTCACAATTTTCTTGATGCCCAGCCCTTTGGCCAAGCCTTTCGTGAATGTAGTTTTTCCAGCCCCCAAATCCCCTTCAAGCGTTAAAACATCTCCGCCCTGAAGAAGGAGAGCGAGCTGTTCTGACAGCTCCTGAGTATGGGCTGCTGATGGAGAGATTCTCTCAAAAGCGTTCATTCAACATCACCTGTAATTCTGAAATAGTGAATTCTCTGACGTACTTGTATCATTATAAACAGTTTAGCGCACTCCATGCGTTTATCCAAGTACACCGCAAGAATAATATGGTTATTTCATAATGGAGGTCCTTTCGGAGCCCCTTGTTATGACATTTATATTTAAGCATACAAAAAAAACGAAACATCACGTTTCGTTGTCTCTTATAAGTAAATGGCGGTCCGGACGGGACTCGAACCCGCGACCTCCTGCGTGACAGGCAGGCATTCTAACCAACTGAACTACCGGACCATTTTGGTTGCGGGGACAGGATTTGAACCTGCGACCTTCGGGTTATGAGCCCGACGAGCTACCAGACTGCTCCACCCCGCGATAATAATACTATGATTATTCCAAGGACAGTGTGACTGTCCTTGAATATAATCTGTATACCTGGCAATGTCCTACTCTCACAGGGGGAAACCCCCAACTACCATCGGCGCTAAAGAGCTTAACTTCCGTGTTCGGTATGGGAACGGGTGTGACCTCTTTGCCATAATTACCAGATATAAAGTTGAAAGATTGCTCTTTCAAAACTAGATAACGATGTGCTTCACGAGTAATGGAAGCCTTACTTGAATAAAGGTTAAGTCCTCGACCGATTAGTATTCGTCAGCTGCACGTGTCGCCACGCTTCCACCTCGAACCTATCAACCTGATCATCTTTCAGGGGTCTTACTCAAATGATGGGAAATCTCATCTTGAGGGGGGCTTCATGCTTAGATGCTTTCAGCACTTATCCCGTCCGCACATAGCTACCCAGCGATGCCTTTGGCAAGACAACTGGTACACCAGCGGTGCGTCCATCCCGGTCCTCTCGTACTAAGGACAGCTCCTCTCAAATTTCCTGCGCCCGCGACGGATAGGGACCGAACTGTCTCACGACGTTCTGAACCCAGCTCGCGTACCGCTTTAATGGGCGAACAGCCCAACCCTTGGGACCGACTACAGCCCCAGGATGCGATGAGCCGACATCGAGGTGCCAAACCTCCCCGTCGATGTGGACTCTTGGGGGAGATAAGCCTGTTATCCCCGGGGTAGCTTTTATCCGTTGAGCGATGGCCCTTCCATGCGGAACCACCGGATCACTAAGCCCGACTTTCGTCCCTGCTCGACTTGTAGGTCTCGCAGTCAAGCTCCCTTGTGCCTTTACACTCTGCGAATGATTTCCAACCATTCTGAGGGAACCTTTGGGCGCCTCCGTTACATTTTAGGAGGCGACCGCCCCAGTCAAACTGCCCGCCTGACACTGTCTCCCGGCCCGATCAGGGCCGCGGGTTAGAAGTTCAACACAGCCAGGGTAGTATCCCACCGATGCCTCCACCGAAGCTGGCGCTCCGGTTTCCAAGGCTCCTACCTATCCTGTACAAGCTGTGCCAAAATTCAATATCAGGCTGCAGTAAAGCTCCACGGGGTCTTTCCGTCCTGTCGCGGGTAACCTGCATCTTCACAGGTACTATAATTTCACCGAGTCTCTCGTTGAGACAGTGCCCAGATCGTTACGCCTTTCGTGCGGGTCGGAACTTACCCGACAAGGAATTTCGCTACCTTAGGACCGTTATAGTTACGGCCGCCGTTTACTGGGGCTTCAATTCAAAGCTTCGCTTGCGCTAACCTCTCCTCTTAACCTTCCAGCACCGGGCAGGCGTCAGCCCCTATACTTCGCCTTGCGGCTTCGCAGAGACCTGTGTTTTTGCTAAACAGTCGCCTGGGCCTATTCACTGCGGCTCTTCAAGGCTATTCACCCTAAAGAGCACCCCTTCTCCCGAAGTTACGGGGTCATTTTGCCGAGTTCCTTAACGAGAGTTCTCTCGATCACCTTAGGATTCTCTCCTCGCCTACCTGTGTCGGTTTGCGGTACGGGCACCATTTTCCTCGCTAGAAGCTTTTCTAGGCAGTGTGGAATCAGGAACTTCGGTACTTCATTTCCCTCGCCATCACAGCTCAGCCTTAACCAAGGGACGGATTTGCCTATCCCTTGAGCCTACCTGCTTGGACGCGCATATCCAACAGCGCGCTTACCCTATCCTCCTGCGTCCCTCCATTGCTCAAACGGAAAAGAGGTGGTACAGGAATCTCAACCTGTTGTCCATCGCCTACGCCTTTCGGCCTCGGCTTAGGTCCCGACTAACCCTGAGCGGACGAGCCTTCCTCAGGAAACCTTAGGCATTCGGTGGAGGGGATTCTCACCCCTCTTTCGCTACTCATACCGGCATTCTCACTTCTAAGCGCTCCACCAGTCCTTCCGGTCTGGCTTCACAGCCCTTAGAACGCTCTCCTACCACTGTTCTGAAAGAACAGTCCACAGCTTCGGTGATCCGTTTAGCCCCGGTACATTTTCGGCGCAGGGTCACTCGACCAGTGAGCTATTACGCACTCTTTAAATGGTGGCTGCTTCTAAGCCAACATCCTGGTTGTCTAAGCAACCCCACATCCTTTTCCACTTAACGGATACTTGGGGACCTTAGCTGGTGGTCTGGGCTGTTTCCCTTTTGACTACGGATCTTATCACTCGCAGTCTGACTCCCATAGATAAGTCTTTGGCATTCGGAGTTTGACTGAATTCGGTAACCCGATGAGGGCCCCTAGTCCAATCAGTGCTCTACCTCCAAGACTCTTGCTATGAGGCTAGCCCTAAAGCTATTTCGGAGAGAACCAGCTATCTCCAGGTTCGATTGGAATTTCTCCGCTACCCACACCTCATCCCCGCACTTTTCAACGTGCGTGGGTTCGGGCCTCCATTCAGTGTTACCTGAACTTCACCCTGGACATGGGTAGATCACCTGGTTTCGGGTCTACGACCACGTACTCATTCGCCCTATTCAGACTCGCTTTCGCTGCGGCTCCGTCTCTTCAACTTAACCTTGCACGTAATCGTAACTCGCCGGTTCATTCTACAAAAGGCACGCCATCACCCGTTAACGGGCTCTGACTACTTGTAGGCACACGGTTTCAGGATCTGTTTCACTCCCCTTCCGGGGTGCTTTTCACCTTTCCCTCACGGTACTGGTTCACTATCGGTCACTAGGGAGTATTTAGCCTTGGGAGATGGTCCTCCCGGATTCCGACGGGATTTCTCGTGTCCCGCCGTACTCAGGATCCACTCAGGAGGGAACGAAGTTTCGATTACAGGGCTGTTACCTTCTCTGGCGGGCCTTTCCAGACCGCTTCGCCTACCCCGTTCCTTTGTAACTCCGTGTTGAGTGTCCTACAACCCCAGAAGGCAAGCCTTCTGGTTTGGGCTGATCCCGTTTCGCTCGCCGCTACTCAGGGAATCGCATTTGCTTTCTCTTCCTCCGGGTACTTAGATGTTTCAGTTCCCCGGGTATGCCTTCCAGACTCTATGTATTCAAGTCAGGATGCTGCTCCATTACGAGCAGCGGGTTTCCCCATTCGGAAATCTCCGGATCAACGCTTACTTACAGCTCCCCGAAGCATATCGGTGTTCGTACCGTCCTTCATCGGCTCCTAGTGCCAAGGCATCCACCGTGCGCCCTTTCTAACTTAACCTGATAACGGAGTTATCTTCGTTAGAAGCTGAAAACAGATGTCTTCAGACTTTTCATTTCATTCTGCGATAGACGCAGAAGAAAATCGTAAGGTTCTTTCTTACTCGTGTGAATGTTTGACATTCATATCGTTATCTAGTTTTCAAAGAACAAGTTAAGAGAGAATGATCTCTCAAAACTAAACAAATTCGAAGTGCGTCCGTTAATCGCTGCACCGCATGGGTGCTGATAATTCTTCCTTAGAAAGGAGGTGATCCAGCCGCACCTTCCGATACGGCTACCTTGTTACGACTTCACCCCAATCATCTGCCCCACCTTAGGCGGCTGGCTCCCTTACGGGTTACCCCACCGACTTCGGGTGTTGCAAACTCTCGTGGTGTGACGGGCGGTGTGTACAAGGCCCGGGAACGTATTCACCGCGGCATGCTGATCCGCGATTACTAGCGATTCCGGCTTCATGCAGGCGAGTTGCAGCCTGCAATCCGAACTGAGAATGGTTTTATGGGATTCGCTGAACCTCGCGGTTTCGCTGCCCTTTGTACCATCCATTGTAGCACGTGTGTAGCCCAGGTCATAAGGGGCATGATGATTTGACGTCATCCCCACCTTCCTCCGGTTTGTCACCGGCAGTCACCTTAGAGTGCCCAACTGAATGCTGGCAACTAAGATCAAGGGTTGCGCTCGTTGCGGGACTTAACCCAACATCTCACGACACGAGCTGACGACAACCATGCACCACCTGTCACTCTGTCCCCCGAAGGGGAACCTTCTATCTCTAGAAGTGGCAGAGGATGTCAAGACCTGGTAAGGTTCTTCGCGTTGCTTCGAATTAAACCACATGCTCCACCGCTTGTGCGGGCCCCCGTCAATTCCTTTGAGTTTCAGTCTTGCGACCGTACTCCCCAGGCGGAGTGCTTAATGCGTTAGCTGCAGCACTAAAGGGCGGAAACCCTCTAACACTTAGCACTCATCGTTTACGGCGTGGACTACCAGGGTATCTAATCCTGTTCGCTCCCCACGCTTTCGCGCCTCAGCGTCAGTTACAGACCAGAGAGTCGCCTTCGCCACTGGTGTTCCTCCACATCTCTACGCATTTCACCGCTACACGTGGAATTCCACTCTCCTCTTCTGCACTCAAGTCCTCCAGTTTCCAATGACCCTCCCCGGTTGAGCCGGGGGCTTTCACATCAGACTTAAAAGACCGCCTGCGCGCGCTTTACGCCCAATAATTCCGGACAACGCTTGCCACCTACGTATTACCGCGGCTGCTGGCACGTAGTTAGCCGTGGCTTTCTGGTTAGGTACCGTCAAGGCGCGGGCAGTGACTCCCGCACTTGTTCTTCCCTAACAACAGAGCTTTACGATCCGAAAACCTTCATCACTCACGCGGCGTTGCTCCGTCAGACTTTCGTCCATTGCGGAAGATTCCCTACTGCTGCCTCCCGTAGGAGTCTGGGCCGTGTCTCAGTCCCAGTGTGGCCGATCACCCTCTCAGGTCGGCTACGCATCGTCGCCTTGGTGAGCCATTACCTCACCAACTAGCTAATGCGCCGCGGGCCCATCTGTAAGTGACAGCATAACCGTCTTTCAATTCCGAACCATGCGGTTCGAAAGGTTATCCGGTATTAGCTCCGGTTTCCCGGAGTTATCCCAGTCTTACAGGCAGGTTGCCCACGTGTTACTCACCCGTCCGCCGCTGATCTCCGAAGAGATCCGCTCGACTTGCATGTATTAGGCACGCCGCCAGCGTTCGTCCTGAGCCAGGATCAAACTCTCCAAAAAGTAGTTTGACTAGCTCTTGTTTGTTGCTCTAGAATTAACGTTGGCACTTCGATTTGTTTAGTTTTCAAAGATCATTTTAAAAATTGGAGCGGGTGATGGGAATCGAACCCACGACATCAGCTTGGAAGGCTGAGGTTTTACCATTAAACTACACCCGCATATTAATATGTATACTTCTGGTCGGGAAGACAGGATTCGAACCTGCGACCCCTTGGTCCCAAACCAAGTGCTCTACCAAGCTGAGCTACTTCCCGCAACCGCAAGTTTAAATTTAATTGGCGCGCCCGAGAGGAGTCGAACCCCTAACCTTTTGATCCGTAGTCAAACGCTCTATCCAATTGAGCTACGGGCGCATTAGCGACTTATATATCTTATCAAATCGTGATTTGTTTGTCAACATTTTTTTAAAATGTTTTTGGTGCGGCCGAGAAGAGTCGAACTTCCACGGGGTTGCCCCCACTAGGCCCTCAACCTAGCGCGTCTGCCATTCCGCCACGACCGCATGTTAAGTTAGTAATAAAGTGCGGGTGAAGGGAGTCGAACCCCCACGCCCGAAGGCGCTAGATCCTAAGTCTAGTGCGTCTGCCAGTTCCGCCACACCCGCATATGAAAATAAATGGTGAGCCATGAAGGACTCGAACCTTCGACCCTCTGATTAAAAGTCAGATGCTCTACCGACTGAGCTAATGGCTCGGATGGCTGGGCTAGCTGGATTCGAACCAACGCATGACGGAGTCAAAGTCCGTTGCCTTACCGCTTGGCTATAGCCCAAAAATAAAAGTGTCTCTGGTGGAGGATGACGGGATCGAACCGCCGACCCTCTGCTTGTAAGGCAGATGCTCTCCCAGCTGAGCTAATCCTCCATGGATTTCGGCTTGCGATGAGCGGTGCATTGCGTTGTCGTCTTCACTCACTCCCATCCTCACGCACTTGTGTGCGCTCCGGTGGTCGCTCCTTCGACTCCTAGCACTGCTTGCTCCTCTCAACCCTCTTGTATTTCACTTTGGTTGAATGCTGGTTTCGGCTTGCGATGAGCGGTGCATTGCGTTGTCGTCTTCACTCACTCCCATCCTCACGCACCTGTGTGCGTTCCGGTGGTCGTTTCTTCGACTCCTGGCACTGCTTGCTCCTCCCAACCCTCTTGCATTTTACTATGCTGAGTGTTGGTTACGCCTGTTTAGAACCCTAATAGAATAGTTGTCCTAAAATAAAAAATGACCCGTACGGGATTCGAACCCGTGTTACCGCCGTGAAAGGGCGGTGTCTTAACCGCTTGACCAACGGGCCGTATGAATAGATGGCGGAGAAGGAGGGATTTGAACCCTCGCGCCGCTTACGCGACCTACACCCTTAGCAGGGGCGCCTCTTCAGCCACTTGAGTACTTCCCCATCTGTGTGCTGATAAATATAATATGGCTCCGCAGGCAGGACTCGAACCTGCGACCGATCGGTTAACAGCCGATAGCTCTACCACTGAGCTACTGCGGAATAATAAACAACAGACTTTCTTAATTATAGATAAATTATGACTCAAAGTCAATGTCATTATTCATTTAATTTTCTTGCTTAGCCTGTCTCTCACGACGGCTTTTATAATTTACCATAGATTATTTATGCCGTCAACACTTAAATTACTTGTTTTATGGAGCCGCCGCACTTTCCGCACACATACTTTTTTGTGTCCATCCTCCTTTTTCTCTCAAATCGCGTGAAACAGGCTGTGCATGCGTACAAGTGAATCGTTTTTTGTTTTTGCGTCTTTTTAATAGGAGTGCAAAAACGGGGAGCTCCTACTTCAGCAAGCAGCTGTCTAAATTCCCTGTCCCGGTGGCGGTACCCTCTTCCTTCAAGATGAAGATGGTAGTGACAGAGTTCGTGCTTAATGATCCCTTTCAATTCATTCTCTCCATGCTCCTCAACATGCTTCGGATTGATTTCAATATTGTGGGAAGACAGCATGTACCTCCCTCCGGTTGACCTTAATCTGTTATTGAAGACCGCTTTATGGGTAAATGATTTATTAAAACAACTGGAAGAGATTTCTTCCACCATCGTTTGGAGCTCTTGCTGATCCATGCCTGCAGCACCTTTCTAATCCCAGTCTTGTTTAAAGAACAGGACATTTATCCATTGCATACATTAGCTAATACCCTCACTCCATTATAACGATTAAGGAGGCATGAGCAATGCCGTCATGGTTAAAAAATCAGATGATGCGTGCTTTTCACGAGAAAAATTGCTATCAGATTAAGCTGCTGAATCAGTGCTGGTATTTTTACAGAAAAAAACACTGCTAAACCGAAGCAGTGTTTTCATCTTGCAATGTTTATTCAGACAGCATTGTCAGCGATACCCGTCCTTTATTTACGTCAACAGAGTCCACCCAAACGGTTACGACATCACCTACACTGACCACATCCAGCGGGTGCTTTACATACTGCCTGCTTAATTTGGATATATGAACGAGGCCGTCCTGCTTCACTCCAATATCGACGAATGCGCCAAAGTCGACCACGTTCCTTACTGTTCCTTGCAGTTCAAGGCCTTTGCTTAAATCCTCGAGCTTCAGGACATTTTTCTTCAGCAATGGTTTCGCCACTTCATCCCGGGGATCCCGCCCAGGCTGAATGAGAGCATCACAAATATCCTTCAGGGTCAGCTCACCTATACCAAATTGTTCAGCCGCCTCTTTTATATCAAGATTTTTAATTTTTTCCTTTAAGCCTTCTGTACCCAGATCCTCCGGGGAGGCATTTAGATGCTTTAAAAGGGAAGCTACTTCTTTATAGCTCTCAGGGTGAATGGATGTACGGTCAAGCGGCTGTTCCCCGTCCATAATCCGAAGGAAGCCTACGGCCTGTTCATAGGTTTTAGCTCCTAATCTCGGAATCCCCTTAAGCTGTGTCCTGCTTGTAATTTTCCCTAACTCTTCCCGCTTCTTCACGATATTTTGCGCGACGGTTTTAGATAAGCCTGATACATATTGGAGAAGGGCGGGCGAGGCCGTATTGACATTGACTCCCACACGGTTTACTACCGTTTCTACCACGAATGTCAGAGAATCATTCAGGTTTTTCTGACTGACATCATGCTGATATTGGCCGACCCCAACAGACTTCGGATCAATTTTCACAAGCTCAGCTAGAGGATCCTGAAGTCTTCTTGCGATAGAGACCGCACTTCTTTCCTCAACCTTTAGATCCGGGAACTCTTCCCTTGCTAAATCGGATGCAGAGTAAACACTCGCTCCCGCTTCATTTACAATGAGATACGCCAAATCCTTTCCGGACTGCTGAATCGCATCAGCCACAAGCTGTTCACTTTCTCTTGATGCCGTTCCGTTCCCTACAGCTATTACCTCGACTTTATGCGTCTCAATCAGCTTCAGAATGGTTTTCAGCGCTTCTTCTCTCTTATTTACAGGCGGGTGGGGATAGATCACACCGATATGCTCAACCTTCCCGGTTTCACTTACAACAGCAAGCTTGCATCCTGTTCTGTATGCAGGATCGAGCCCCAATACGACTCTTCCTTTTAAAGGCGGCTGCAAAAGAAGATTCCTCAGGTTTTCGGAGAAAATATGAATTGCCTGGGCGTCTGCCTTCTCCGTTAATTCCTTCCGGATTTCTCTCTCAATTGATGGTTCGATCAGCCGTTTATATGCGTCTTCAATCGCCTCTTCCATCAGCTGCTTAGCGGTCGTATGCTTTGAGCCAAGCTCTTGCCTAATCAAATAGGCCACAATCTGCTCGGCAGGAGGTTTAATGGCAATGCGAAGGATGTCCTCCTTTTCACCCCGGTTCATCGCTAATACACGATGCGGCGCTGCCTTATGGACAGGTTCTTCATATTCATAGTACATCTCAAAGACATTTTTTTCGTCCTTCTCTTTGTCCTTTACAGTCGTTGCCAACATACCCTTTTTAAA